>CAZTDN010000003.1:137791-140438 GCA_964611895.1 uncultured Pseudobdellovibrionaceae bacterium | reverse complement strand
GGTCGGCCACCACTATGTCGACCGCACTGCCAGTTTGAGAATCAATCCATTTGCCATCAAATCCACGGGGCGAACTAGCACAGAAATAGGGCGCAAGTTGTGGCTTTGCGTGAGCTTCTATGTACTGTTCGAATTCTAAAATTTTTTCTGGGTCGACAGGCGATATTTCGTTGTGGGTAACCCACCATGCAATCGGATTAATGTCAGTGGCTACTACATCACATCCGAGTCGACTCGCTTCGACAACGGTTGTGCCTCCACCCATAAAAATATCGGCCACTTTGATGTGTCCAAATTTGCCATGGGCTTTATGATTTTTTCGATACATCTGCGTCCATGAAACCTGCGCAGCCTCTTCTGCATTTTTCGGCGCCTTCGTTGCGGACGAAATGAGTAACTGACGAAAGACTGAAGACCGACGTCTCGCCCACCATTTGCTCATCATATAAATGGGCTTGGTTGCATTTGCTTCGATCGCGGCGATTTCGTTTACCCTAAGGATCGGAAAATCGACCTCTATGCATGCCTTAGGTCTATCTGGATTTGAAAAGTCCAAAACTTCAAACGAGTACTTCTCCGCAGCTTCAGGGCCGACAGTCTCAACATCATGTAAAGCGCTTCGATTCAGATCTTGAAATAAAGGCTCCTGAAATCCTGAATGTGTCTTCTTGCTCATTAGGCCATCGCCTTTACTGTAATGAGGGGGACAGTACACTCCATCAAACTAAGTCCACCGTGTGTCAGCGAGGGGAAGCCCTTGTCACTTGGCCTTCTGCGACCTACTGCAACTCTGTACAACCCCTTCGATGCCGTAGCTTCCATTTCTAGAGTGGCTGGCGGAATTGTCCTGCCAGACAAGCGCTCGCTCGCCTCAATTTTCTTCGCCCTAGTGTGTCCCAATGTTTTCAGTTCTTTGTGTTCGTCCGCCTGCGCCATTTGAAAGCTACTTGCGTTGCAGTAACCATGGTCACTCGTAATTAATAGCTCTCTCCCCGTCGTTAGAAGCTTGAGGAGCGTCTTGAATCCTTCCGATTGAATGGTCTCACTGACGTGAGTAATGAATCGGTTAAAGGCGTCGTCCACTTTGCCCAAATCATGAAGAGAATCGTCCGGCCATCCGTGCCAGATGAAGAGATTCTTCTGGTTAGGGATCTTCTTCGCTGCCTCGTCAAAAGGGATTTTCTTGAACGTATCTACGTAGGCATCACCGTTGGGAATAAAGAAGGGGCGCGGGACGGGACGCTTGGCCAGCTCGGCGCGCCCACTTACTCCTAGCGCATTTGCATAGATATCTGTTTCCGACGGAACTTCGCTACCTGCAAACTCAATGCTTTTTACTTGTCCTCCGAATTGCCTGACCTGATCGCAGATCGGCACGACCTCCCGAATGGAAAGTGAATCTAATAATAGAACGGCCCTCGGACCCGGGGTCGAGGTCCAAAAATCCTTTACATACGCGCTTCCTTTGGGAGCTTCGCGGAACTCCTGCCATAAGTCCCAAGCGGAAGATGCAAGGACGTGATCAATATGGCCAACTTCGGTCTCTAGGCTTCGGTATAAAGTTTTGATCTCTCCCGATTGTGCACATGCAAGTTTATTCAGATGCGAAAAGATAAGTTTCCAACCTTCGCCCGGCTCCTTTGTGAGCAACTCGCTTAGCCAGCCAGTGGAGAGCCTCATTTATTTTCCTCTTCCTGCACCAGCTTCAGATTAATTTCACTGTCCGGTACAGCTCCATCTACAATCTGGATGACTTTTTTAAGTTGCTCGCCAGTAAGCGATGTAAAGACCACGCTAACATCGTGAAGGCGTGAACCCTTTGCTATCCCCCAACGCTCGATTTGATCAAGAACTTGCAGTGGAGACTGTCCGAATCCGAGGTCCCGAATAATCTTCGGGATCGGGCTGCCGTCCCCTCCGCCAGCCTGTCCAGGCTGCGAGGGTCCTGACGCAGTCCCGCCTGAAGACCGGTTACCACCTGGTATCTCGGGTGCGGGTATCCCTGCGCTCCCCGTGGGACCACTCATCGGCACTACATGCAAACTATCCCACCGGTTCCACTGAGGTCGTTGGACCTCTCGTCGGATCGTGTCCGGAGTGTTGCTTTGAGAAAGTTGAATGATTCCAGAGTTTGTCTGGATGGCGTACTGCCCCTGAATAACCCCGTGCAAAACAACTTCGAAAAGATGCGTCGGACTAGTCCACGGCAAGACTGCTGTAGGAAAGGGGCGCGGCTCTTCAATAATTTTTCGAAGATTGCTTAACTTTTGACGTTCGAGGTTGTGCGATTTTACTGCTTCAGCGATAAGTGCCTTGAAGTCATCGATCGAAAATAGACTCTCGGTTATGGCTTGATCCACGTCAGCAAAAGCCTGTCCCGGCCGCCCCGAAATCGGAATTTCATCAAACTGAATATTTTGCGGATTCTGATGATCCCACTGCGAGATGATGAGAACTCGACTAAAGGCTCCGGCGAGTTCCTTCTCTAACTCGGCTTGGTAATGCTCCTTAAGCCGCTGGTATTCCGGTTCTTGATCCTTCCACGAATCTGCAAAATATAGTGCCCTGGCGTTGAGCAAGATCGCTTTATCCTCGAATATGTTTTTCGTAGGAACTACAAAGCGAATTAGATTCTTGTACGATGTGA
>CAZTDN010000003.1:131022-137781 GCA_964611895.1 uncultured Pseudobdellovibrionaceae bacterium | reverse complement strand
CCGTTCGCTAGAGCCTCAGGGATGAAGACGTAGCACGGTTGCCCCTCTCCAGGATCAGAAGGATTAGTTCCCTTGAACTTTCCAACTTGGAATGGGTCCGACCGCCAAGCCTTTCCCAGAACACAATATCGAAACCGATTTCTATCGGCGCTATTCTTGGGGGAATACGCCCACTCAGTAATTCCAATAATTTTTTCCAGATCCTGCTCGTGCTCAAAATGTTTTGGATTCTTAGCATGGACAAGAACTTTAGTTCTCGCATTCTCCGGAATGTCGAAAAAGTATCGATCCTGACTTACATGAACATTGTAGCTATTGTCCTCAATCTGAGCCCAGGCGTCCTTGAAGGCATTGTCATCGTACTTAGTTGTGACACTAACGTCGGCCTGAATTTGCTCCCGACGAACGCCTTTCTGCCTGGCCGCATTTAGGCTACGAATGTACAGAGCTGAGAGAGCCTTTTCCGTAAAATCAGGACATTTCTCTTTAAGGTTTTCTTTTACGGCCTGGAGATTCCTGAGCGCGATCTTGGCCAACTGCCGAGTATGAGCGGTAGCGAGAGAGGTCAGGAGCTTCTCAAGCTCAGGACTCGACTCCTCGTCCAATCCGAAATGAGCCGGCGTTATGATGGCGCTCTGCTCACCCGCAGACTTATAAATTGCGACCAAGATTTGAATTAGATCTCGTGTTTCCTGGGCGTTTGTTGCTACGAGGATCTGCTCCTCCAGGACGCTGATCAGATCTGATGAAAATGGCCACAGCGTGATCATCTGCTCTTCGAGTTGAGACTTCTCTGCTCCCTGCTTCCCGAGCAGCCTGGCCCACTCACTGAAATAGCCGTCTATCTTTCCCTTAATTTGGTCACGCGAGATTTGGCCGCGGTTCTCAAAGATCCTATGCATTAACAGTTTTTGGCGATCATTTTTCGAGGCACTGCTGGAGAAGTTGATCTTACGAGGAGCAAGCCGGTTGAGCTGTCCAAACGCATCACCATCGCTGTTTCTCACCGAAACAACAAACTTCAAACACTCTGGGTTTTTCTCAGCAATCTCTGTCAAAACCTGAACAAATCCGTCGGCCCAATTTTGGGCCTTCTTACTTGGAATGCTGTTGTACCAAGTCTGGTACTCGTCGAGAATGAGCGCGACCGGCTCCTTCTGAAAGGACTCAATTAGGTCTTGCTTCGCAGGATGGGGAATAGTGTCCTTCTTTGCTTCCCACTTTCCCTGAAGTCTTTGCCCTTCCGAATGAAATTTGAAAATCGGATCCCAAAGAAACTCAAAATTCTGTTCATGGAGCGCAACGGTGATGACCTTAAAGGACTTGCTCGGAACGGAAATTTTCGGTTTGTAAGATAACTTTGATTCCCATGATTCCAGCCAGCCGATGAGCGCTTTCGGGTCCTTAAAAGCGTGATGAATAACACCCATGATATGAGATTTACCCTGGCCACGTTCACCCATAATTACCAGATAGCGTCGTCCCTCCGGGCCAAAACACGCTTCAAGGGCTTCGAGGAGATCGACAGACGGATAGGTAATCTCAAGTGCTCGTGGCGTCGGTTGATTTATAAACGAGCCTTGGTAAGTCGAATCCAGGCTTACTGCCGTTCCCGTGATGTTCTTCCCAGCGAATTCAGGTCTGAGCTTCAGTCCGAGCATGGGCTAATCCTTTATCTTGAGTTCAAGTTTCTTGTCGTTAATTGCCTGTTCTAAGATCGCTGTAACAAGCTTCTGCCTAGAGACGTCACTCTTGCTTGCGAGCTTAGTAACTTTTTCGATTAGCTCTTTAGGCAACCGAAAGGTAACCGCCACAAGCGGGTTATCTTCCTTTTCCTTGATTATTTTCATAAACACTCATTTTGACAGGTGATTTCATTAATAGCAATCAATGGATGATTGCTATTATAGATTGCGTTGGAATACATCACAAAGTGATGCTTGGCAACGCGTCAAATGAGGCGGAAGCATGAATGGGTTGCTAATTCTTAACCGAGGAGCGAGGTCAGATTCTTCGGGACGGACTTACCAAAAATTCCGTCAAATAGTCCTGACTCCCTTGCGGATTCCGGGTCGTTCGTAATGGCGTAGACTCGTTTAATACCTAGTTTGCGGAGTGATTTGGCAATATCCACTCCATCGTGGCGTGAGTTCAAGAAGTGGATGTCTACAAACGCGATTGCCCCTTGAGCAAGCGCGAAGGCATTCTGCTGAACAAACTCTTCCCAGCGAGTGAAGTGGCAAAATGTTACAAACTGATACTGGTCCGCATAGCGCCTCCAGTTCGAGTGGACGCCCTTCTCATCGTCGAATACGAGAACAATTTGGTCCTTGAGCTTTTCCAATGATTCTCCGGTAGCCCGATTCGCGTCTTGCACAACAAGGTCCGGGGCCGCAGCACACGGGAGGGTGAACGTAAAGCGAGTCTCCCCAGGAACTGCTTGGGTGCATCCAATCTCACCGCCGTGAGACGTGACGATTTTCTTCGAGATACTCAGCCCAAGGCCAGTTCCGTCTTTTCTGCTGGTAAAGAACGGATTGAAAAGTCTGGCGGCATCCTCTTTGCTAATCTCAGGACCATCGTTACAAACATGGAAGCGGATCTGTTTTGTTCCAGGCTCGTCCTCGCTGATTATTCGCAGGACACCCGAGGGAATTGTATTTCTCCCAATCGCTTGGACGGCATTCTCAATAAGATTCGTGAATACTCGGGATACCTTTTCAGAGTCGGCCATGAGCATCTGGTGGTGGTTGAGGGAGAATTGCACATCTACAGTTGTGTCGGGGTAGAAGCGAAGTACGTCATTCACACTTGAGCGTATCAATGGCGTCGCCGAAACCTTCTCCATGACCGGCGTCATATCTCGACTGATATCGAGGATGTCCTGAAGCATGGCGTTCACCTTGCGCACACTTCCTTCGATATCAGTGCAGATTTGCACTCCAACCCGGCGAACGAGCTCGTTCTTGGATTCCAAAAGGGTGTTAAGCGCGAGCTTCATAACCTGGAATGGTTTTCGAATATCATGGGCTACCATACGCGTAGTCTCGGCGATGGCGGCATTGCGACCATCTTCAATAATTTTTTCCAAAAGCGGGTTCAGAATCTGTGTTTCGACCCGGTTTACAAGCACTCTGTGCGCAAATGTGGCACCTACTACGGCCAGTACAATGGTCAACCATAGAATGGGAGGAAATAGGTCGATCAGTGTCGTCGGTCGAATTGCGGCTTGATCAATATGGGCGATTTCCTTTTCGCCAATCGTAATCGGCGTACTGGTGAAAGAGTGGCTTTGAAAGATTACGTCGGCGTCCGCGGAGTCTAGGCTACACCCTTTTATTTTTTTCGATTCCTGCCCCGGTATCGCATACTCGATACGGATGCACGCTTGAACCGACGGATACTTCTCCTTCCAATCTGAGAGAAGGGAATCGACCCGCAGGCGGATTCCTTGATCCGAGTTCAAAAATATATCTTCGGAGAAAAAACTCTGCTGTGACTTCATCACATCAGATAATGCCGAAGCCGTGTTTTTTAGCTTCTCGTCAAACTGCTGCTTGAGTAGAAAGGCTACTGCTAACATCAGTAAGGCGACTACGATGCCAATAGGCAGCCAAGTCGTTTGTCGTAATTTCTTTTTTAGAAGACTAGTTGAGACGGGAGACATTTATTCCCACCTCCGCCAATGGACACCTCGATTGCCACGCAATTCGAATAGCTCCAGAGGTTTAATGGGATCGTTTTGCTTCCCATAGACTAAGCGACCGGCCATTCCATGGAAGTGCGTGCGGTGAATAGCATCAATGACCTTCGCTCCTCGAAGCTCTGGATTTTCTTTCAAGGCACGTACTAAAACGGATGCCGCATCGTAAGCAGCAATTGTTGTCATTGAGTGCGGGTATTTGGCGCAATTCTTCTTATGAAGATGTAGGTAGTTTACGGATTCTGGCCCTTCGACCTTATCATTCCAGTGCTTCGGATAAATGAACCGGATTCTCCCCGAACGAGCACCCAAAAGATCGATGAACTTCGGTTGGCCCTCAATGGTGTCGCTGGAAAGTAGCGTAAGTTCGGCCTTCCTCGATTCCAGGGCAACATACACATTCGCGAGGCTGGCTTGCATGACAGGAGCGAAAATCAGCTCCGTGGGTTCGGATACTACTTTGTCGATAAGCGAAGAGAAGGCAGTAAATCCTTCAAAAATCGGAAATTCACGAACTCGTATCGCCGGGTTGATCTTCTTAATCTCGACGGCAAATTGTTTTCCCAAAAAGTCTGAGTAAGGCTGAGAGGTATTGCGGATGATAGCGACCGAAGTAGCCTTGAGTTCCTGGCTCGCAAGTTTCGCCAGTAGATGGGACTGTTGGTAATCGTTGAATGGAATACGAGTTACAAACTTCTTCCCCTCCGTCACCCTGGGGTTCGTGGCCGTAGGAGCAATGAAAGGGATCCCCGCCTCCTCAAAGACCGTTCCCGCGACGATGGCATCAGTAGAAACAAGCGTTCCCACCACGGCATCATACTTTTCCTGGGCGATCTGCTTAGCTGCTTCAAGGGTGCTAAAGAGATTGTGGTCTCGGGTCACGAGCGTGAAGGAAACATTGAGCCCTTCGCTCTTAGCTTGCTGGACTACCGCTCGGGTCATGCAAGCAGCTTCCTGGTTGCAGGTGCAGTTGAAGTGACCCATCATCGTGTCCGCGTACAATGCTGCGACGCGAAATGTTTTGGCTTGGGCGTTGCTCAAACCGGATAGCGCAATCAGAAATACCGCGGCTAACTTACTGATCCCGTTCATAGTCCTGAAGCCGCCTTTCTTTTGTTCTTGGACTCGATTCCAAGGCGCTTCATCGTGTCGTAGAGCGTGCTGTGGGCGATGCCGAGCCTCCGGGAGGCTTCCCGTATAGAAGGACTCTCCTGCAAGGCAACCAAGACCATCTCTCGCGTGAGTTCTGGCGTAGAGGATTCCTGAGATTCTTGCTGCGATGAGCCATCATCAAAGAACCTGGCGTCCAAGTCCTCGGGCGTGATCTTTTTGTTCGGGCAAATCGTGCAAAGTTTCTCGACCTCGTTCTCAAGCTCGCGCACGTTTCCCGGCCAGGCGTATTTTTCCAAGTATCGGACGGTTCTCAGGAGAAACTGCTTCGGGGCTTCACCATCCGCAGCGAATTTCTTCGCTGCGTTCAAAATCAGAGAGGGAACGTCTTCGGGCCGCTGTCGTAACGCCGGAACTGGAATGCGAAGGACGTTCAGCCGGTAATAGAGATCCGGGATGAACTCTCGCCTCTTTACCATCGCCTCGATCTCGGGCTTTGCGGCCGCCACCAGGCGGAAATGTACTTTGTACTCGCGAGTACCTCCAACCGGACGAACGGACTTTTCTTGCAAGGCACGAAGTAACTTTTGCTGGGCCACGAGACTGAGCGTGTGAACTTCATCAAGAAGAACGGTTCCGTCTCCAACTTCCTCGAAGATTCCCTTCTTCGTAGCGTTAGCTCCGGTGAAGGCACCTTTCTCCACCCCGAAAAGTTCGGATTCTAAAAGCTCTGTTCTTTCCGCGTAGACCGCGCAGTTAACTGCGATAAAGCGCGAGCGGGTATTCCCGTGGAGAGCGCGAGCGATGCATTCCTTCCCCGTTCCCGATTCTCCGGTGATGAGAACAGTGGATCGGCTGGCTCGAAACTTCAGAACGAGATCAGCGACCTTCGCCATTTTCTCGGAGATCCCTACAAGTCCAATGGACTCGATCTTCTTTGAGTTCTCATTCACTTCTGGGGCAGGAAGGGCCAGATAAGTCTCTTTGTACTTCTGGCACCAGCGACGAACAATTGCCACGAACTCTTTGAGGTCAGCGCCTTTATCCACGAACTCTACTGCACCTGAACGCCAGCTATGCTTCAGGGCTTCACGGGAAGCATCATTCGAGTAGATGATAACGAACGCCTCAGGGCGCAGAGAAAGAATCTCCTTCGCCATCTCGGCACCGTTCTCCGTCCCCATCACATAGTCCAGGATGAAAAGCGCGTACTGATCCCCCCGCTCTTTCACTAGGCGAAGACCCATCTCACGAGAGCTGGCCGTATCGACGACGTAACCGTTCTGCTCCAAGAAATTCTTCGTCAGCTCCAGTGTGAGCTTGTGGTCGTCTACGAGTAAGAGGCGAAGCGCCATGATCCATCCTTCCTGCGATGCTCGAAAAACCGAGCGTCGGGAGGTCAGTAGAGCAATCAGGAGGCCAACTGCATTCGGGAGGGATTCGGGATATCGGAAGTAGTCGATTTCTCGAAGGGAAGCGGCGAAAAGGGTTTCATTGTTCAATGAAATACCGATGCCGCTACTTGTCCGCCCGGACAGGTCTTTCGAGTGTACTTGGAGGACCGAACGCAGTTAAAGGTCCGGAATTCAAAGCGCATTGAATCGCGGCGGTTTTTGTCCGGTTCGGACAGGAAAAGGGCGCATTTAGGGCTCTAAAACGGGGTTAAACCCACCATTTATCTCGGTTTTTAGTTCTTGTACGGGGCCGGACACAGGTAGCTCGTTGGCTCGGGTTTCGATCCCGCTTGTCCGGCGTGTCCGTCCGTACAAATCACCGGACAGAAAGTAATTCAGCGCCATCACTTCGCTTTTCCATTTTTGGTGTCCGTCGGCCCGGACAACTTCTGATTTCTCCACTACCCGCTAAAAAGAAAAAACCTCGCACCATTTCAATCGCTTCCGGTGAGTCGGCGCGCGTCAGGCGCCGCACCGACATGGATACTTTCC
>CAZTDN010000003.1:117966-131012 GCA_964611895.1 uncultured Pseudobdellovibrionaceae bacterium | reverse complement strand
TTCCGGTGAGTCGGCGCGAGTGGCACGCCAGTTGTAATTGTCCCATCCCAAATTCCAGTTCTTTTTCAAAGCGAAAGAAAAACAGCTTCGCAATTCACGAAGCGCCGAATGCAGGAAAGTTGTTATGCATGAGTCAAAAGAAAAAAATGAACTCCCAAAATTATCGTCTCTCACTGAGGCATTGCGAGAAACCTCACAAGGTTGGTCCGAATCAGAATGGGAAGCTTACCTCCGCACTCTTGAGATCCCATTACGAGAGACGCTCACGAGAAAATATGACGACCTAGCGGAAGCTTTAGAGGCGCCCGATCCAAATGCCTCCCAACTAACTGAGAAAGCGATGCTCCGACTTCAGGATGCCATTAGCCAACTTTCTCCAAAACAAAGAACAGTCATTCAAGCAACTTTCTGGGAGGGGCTTTCCACGTCGGAAATCGCCAGACGTTACGGCATGGGGCGAACCACCGTCCAGATGCACACAGCCCGAGCCATAACCCGCTTAAAACACCTGCTGTCGGCAAATTTTCCTCTTAGTGAGAGGGCAGAAAACCCTTTTAGGCACAACGCGTGTCCGGCCCGGACAAAAACCGAGGGGAACCGCAATGAGTGAGCGGGGAAAGGCTCTCGTAAAAGAGGCGGCGTTCTTATTGAGGGTTTTGCTCTTCGCTTTCGCGGTGGCCACCCTTTTGGGCGCGTAGGCCAAAACAATTCACAGGAGGAATCAAGTGAAACACAACAAGCAAAAAGACAAACCCAGGAAACTCAAGTCGGAAGACATTCAAGTGTATCTGGTCGCGATCTGTTGGATCGGACTTTTCGTAGCCCTCATGGTCTACGGCGCAACCCATCCCTCGACGCCGAACAAAGAATTACCCAAGACCTTCCACCGGGAATGGTCGGGAAAGTTCTACTGAAAGGTAGCGGGAATGCTGACACTTCAAACAACAGATCTCTTCTCGCCCGCCGAACACCAGGCGGTGCGAGAACTACTGCACGAACTATCACCCACAGAGTTCAGAGCCTTGGTGCTTCGATTTTGGGGCTCTTACTCGGTGAACGATATTTCGAGCGACCTGAACGTGAATTGGGACCACGCGCACACGATCTTATCGCGTGCGGTGAAATGTCTTAAGGCCAAGTGCCTTTCCCATCCCGCATTTGCGGCAAGGCTACCCAAGGACAAAACCAGACTGAATTTCAATGAAACCACTTCGGAAAAGGAAATATAAAAATGCTAGCTGAAAAAATCGAACAACCTCAAACCGCTCAACCTACTCAAGAAAAGCAGAAAGCATTTCGCTTTGATGTCTTCAAAGGAGCCGTGGATGCAAATGGGAAGGTCCATAAGCTTAAGTCGGTCGGCAATGGTTATCTCGTAGAGGGCTGCAAAACCTATTCGATTTACCTGAAGACCTTCCTCGACGACGTTTTCTACCTCCTGCCCGAGCAGAAGAAGATGACGAAGGGTGATTACGTCATCCTAACGCGTGAGCCGTCACAGAACCCAAATCGGAAATACTTTTGGAACAATGTCGGCGAGGGTGTGCTTCTTACCGAAGAGAATGCGGGCCTTTTGCAACTCAGTTGGGACGTGCTCGGAGCACAGGACATCTACCTGAATCTCTATCCGAGAAACCCAGACGGTGAGTAATCCCGAAACCTCTTTCCACAAAGGATTGTTATGAACAGAAAAAACGTGGAGACCCTTTGTCTCTTTTTAATCCTAGCCACCTTCATGCTCTTTCCCGACTCGTGCTTTGCGAGCTTTGAGTCTTCTCTGATGGGACTCAAATCGAAACTCACGGGAGTCATTCTCCCTCTCGTTTCCGTGATTGGACTTGGCATCGCTGCCATGAGCTTTTTCACCGGAAATCCTCAGGCGAAGCAACACATCGTCTACGCCATCGCAGGCTGCATCTTCGGCTTTGGAGCACAGGCCATCGTTGATTTCATCGCCCAAACGGTTCGCTAAGAAAGGTAGAACTTAATGCAATTGATTCTATTAATGGCAGTTCTCGGATTTATCCCAAGTTGTAGTTTCGAGGAAGGACCGGTGCTTCCTGAATCATCGGCACTCAAAGCCTACATCGATCCCAAGCCGGAACCTAACCACTATGAGGTCAAGCTTCGTTGGGCGATTCCTGAAGCCGGCCCCTCGTGGGTTGTTCATCGGCAGGAGGACGACAAGAGTCCTGTGCTTCTTTCGACTCTCTCGGCCTCAGCGCATGAGTACGTGGATAGCAATGTTGTTCCCGGCAAGAAATATAAGTACCAGCTCGGAGCTTTGACCGAAGGAAGCTACGAAGAGGTAGCCTCCACAATGGTCACGGTCCCGAAGGACATGGCAGTGAAGGAACAAGTCGTGATCTCCAAGGTAGATGGGATCGGTCGGCTCTTTCTTTCATCGACCGCAAGGCTTACGACAGAAGGAAAAGATACCGTCATCGCCGTAGATGAAATCATCTCCGAGAACGGAATCATCGAATCCTTCTCCGAAGGAACACAAGCTCCCATCGGAGAATCGGGACGAAGCGGCGGCAATATCACTATCAAAGCGAAGCGCGGACGAGGAAATCTCATTATTCATGCTCGCGGCGAATCGGGTGGTGTAGGTATTCCGGGAGCCAATGGGGTGAATGGAAAGAAAGGCCAGGCAGGCGGCTATGGGCTAGGAACCCACGAAGTCGTGAACGTGGTTTGCAACTGTGGACATCGTGCCCACGAACTTCGAGAAGGAATGAAGCAAGGTAACATTTTTGCTCACCTTCATTTCCAAATGGAGCGGAGCCGTCATCGTTGCATTACCCAACCAACTGACGGTCAGCAAGGGCAACCCGGAACAGCCGGCGCTCCAGGCTCGCATGGTGGAAAAGGCGGTAACAGCGCCCGAGTCTATGTTGAGCTCGAAGACCCCTCCCAACTTCAGGTGAACGTGTTTACGATCCCTGGCAAAAGCGGGGCTGGCGGAGCGGGCGGTATCGGAGGTAAAGGCGGCCCAGGTGGCGATCCGGGAAGCACTTCACTCGACTTCTTTTCCAATTGCCGTGAACCCCGCGCCGGTGCCAGCGGACAAGGCGGCGTGAATGGAAAACCGGGGCTTCCTGGTATGACTGGAACTGAAGAACCTATTTGCTTGCGGCTGGGCGGACAGAGTAGCCCCGATTGCCACAAGTTTTAAGAAGGAGGCCTTATGGCTCTACTTGTTTCCAAAGTGCCGCGAGCCTTGGAGTCCAAGGCTCGCCTGTTTGGGTTCGAGCTAGGCGATCTGCTCTTCGTTTTTATGTATCTGGCGGTGAGTAATCTAGTTTTCGGCTCAACAAGCTTCAAAGGCCCATTGGTGTGGGGTGGAACGGTGGCACTGGCCTGCGCTCTGTACTTTATGAAGCGTGGAAAACCCGATCAATACCTTCAGCACTACGGGGAGTTTCTACGAGGTTCTGGTATATATTCGGCGGCCCAACCTGACATCGAATACCGCCCCTTACCCTTCAAAACAGGAGAACAACCCTAAATGAAATCACCGCACTTGCGGCGATTCCAGTCCTTCTCTGAGTACCAAGTTGAAAAAGCGCTCTCTCACGAACTTCCTTATTGGGACTTTCTGGAGAATAGCGTTGTCCTCGCTGACGGCACCTTGGCCGTTGGGTACGAACTTCGAGGGCTTGCCATCGAAGCTCTCGATACCTCCCGCGTAAACCAGATCGCAACCGACTTGCGCGCGTTCATTAACGCGCTACCCGACGGTTGCGAAGTCTCTTTTCACCAGGAGGTGACTTCTGACTTTTCACGCCTTCTCTCTGCTCATGAGGCCCTTAAGGGGACGAACACGAATGTTGGCTGGATAAGCGAATCACGTTTGCAAGCTCTGAAGGCGGCAAGTCGGGATAAAAGCCTTCTTCGGCCCTCGCTCTATCTTTTCGTCTACAAGAGATTTGAAGGAAAGAAGGAGTCCCCGCTAGGGCTTCTTCGATCCTTCTTCTCTGCTCCCTCGACGTTTCGTAAGTTCACTAAAGAAGAACACGAGAAATCGCTTCGAGAGTTGCAACAGGTGGCCGAGAGTATCCGCGCATCGTTTGAAACGCTTGGGGCGGCACTCGGCCCGCTTTCGACCGAGGCGATTTGGGAGTTTCTGTATCGTTTCATAAACCCAAGTCGATCTCTTAATCATGAAGCTCCCGTTTTGGCTAAGGAGCATCGAAAACAGGAGTTCCAGCCAGAGGAAGTCGAAAAGCTCCCCGCCCTGTCTATCCCCAGCCCCCGGGAGCAGATGGCCTTTTCCGATCTGATTCAAGGTTACGATTCCTTCTTACTTGATGGTTTCTACCATCGGCTCGTCTCGTTTAAGAGTCTGCCGGAGTTCACGCACGCTGCGATGGTGGCACGTCTTCAGCAGCTCCCATTTCCTTACTCGCTACAAGTACACGTGAAGTGCCCCGAGCAGTCGAAGGAGCTTTCCCAGCTCCAGGCGAAACGCCGCATGGCCCACTCCATGTCGATGTCCCAAGGCGGAAGAGCGACGGACCTTGAAAGTGAAGCTCGCCTTCACTCAGCGGAGGAATTGCTCCGCGAGATCATCAACACCGGGCAAAAGATCCTCTATTTCCAACTCACGCTTTGCCTCAAGTCGGCCGATCGCGACGAACTGGAAATGATGACAAAGACCGCTCTTTCAAGAATCCGCGAGTTGAACGGATGCGAGGGAATGGCGGAGACGGTCGCGGGGTTCAAGGTCTGGAAGACACTTCTCCCAATGGGCAATACCACGATGGTTCGCCCTCGGAGGATCAAAACGGAAAATCTCGCCGATTTTCTGCCGGTCTATCAGCCCTTCGACGGAAACTCGCACCCAGACGCAAAGCCGGTATGCCTCTTTCGAAACCGCTTTCAAGGCTTGGTTCAATACGATCCGTTCGATTCACGACTTCCCAATTACAACGCGCTTGTTACCGGAAGTAGCGGCGCGGGAAAGAGCTTTCTAAATAATCTCGTGCTTCTCCAATACATCACGCAAGAACCACTGGTTTTTATTATCGACATCGGTGGTTCCTATCGAAAGTTGTGCGAATTTCTCGGTGGTCAGTACATCGAGATTTCCCCGCCTCGCGGAAGTGAAACGTGTAAGACCATCAACCCGTTGGAACTTCCAAGCGGAGTAACCGAGCCCTCACCGCAAAAGATCAAGTTCATCCTGTCATTTCTGGAGAACCTTTTGACCGATGAGGACGGAGACAAACTTCCCAAACTCGATAAGAGCCTTCTTGAAGAAGCCGTGATGGAAACCTACGCCACGGCACGAAAGACGAAGGGTTCTGATCCGATTATGAGCGACCTCGTTGCGGTCCTTGAGAAATCGCAAGATCGAAGCCTTCGCAACTATGCCAAGATGCTTTACCCGTGGACCGGAGAAAGACCCTATGGCCGTCTTCTGGACGCCAAGAGCACGCTCGATCTCTCCTCGGGTTTTGTTGTCTTCGATCTGAAGGGGCTGTCTTCGTACCCCGATCTCCAGGCCGCTATGATTCTCATCATCACGGATTTCATTCTGGGCCGAGTGGAGAACACTAAGGGGAAACGAAAGCAGATCCTCATGGATGAGTGCTGGGAACTCTTGAAGAGCCGTGGAAGCCAGCGATTCATGGAGTATTGCGTTCGCACCCTTCGAAAAACGGGTTCTGGAATCACATTCATTACCCAGGGACTTGAGGAAATCGTTGCGAGTCCTATCGGCAGTGCGATTCTGTCCAACACGGCGACCAAGTTCGTGCTCCTTCAACGTGGGGATCTGAAACCCATCAGAGAACTCCTGAAGCTCAACGATCAGGAGATGAGCCTTATCGGCTCCTTGCGGCAAGCGAAAGGCCGCTACTCCGAAGCGTTTCTCATGAGCAACGAGGCACGGACGGTAATCCAGATTCACCCAACACCCGTGGAGTATTGGCTTGCAACGAGCGATGCAGCCGATAACCAACTACTCGAAGACGCTCGCGTTGCGTCCCCGGATAAATCACTGGCCGAACATATCTATGAATTGAGTGAAACCTATCCGTATGGAACTGCGGGAGGAAAGTGATGAAAACAATTAAGACCCTCTTCTTATCCGTACTGCTTGTCTGTTCACTGCGTTCCACTCCGGCTTACGCCGACTTTTGGGGTGGCGATATTCCGCTGCTTATCGAAATCGTCGCCAATACCCTGCAACAAATTTCACAGCTTCGAGACATCATCGGAACCGGAAAGGACACCCTAAACTACATCCGCGACATCAATCGCGGACTCCAGGACGCAATGAGCATCGCCAAAACCATGAACCAAAAGCTTTCGCCCGGCGTACTCTCCGACTTGCAAGGGGCGGAGCAGGCGATGGCCGTTATTGAACAACTCTATGGTGGAGTACCAAAAACTGGCGACTCCCGGATGCAGCAGACAATGGACCGAAGTGCCGCCGAAGCGATCAACCTCCACAACGAAGCATTTCGGTACGCCGACCAGATCGACCCCGAGGCCGAGCGGATTAAAGACTACGCACGCGTAGTGAGTCCCCAGGGAGCGGAGAAGCTCACAGCTCAATCTATGGGGGTTCTCATCCATGTGATGAATCAGGTGCTCAGGACGAATGCCGCAATGCTTAAACTTCAGAGCGAGCAATTGGCTCTGAACAACCGCAAAGAAAAGCTCGGCTCCGAGCAGTTTCGGGTCCAGTACGACGGCCTGGCAAAAGCCTTTGGCAGTCTAAAGCCCGAGTACAAGTTACCTGCGCTCAGCGGTAACTGATCACTTCCCCACCAAGCCCGCAACGAGGCGAAGAACCAGCACTAAGACGGTGGCAATGAACCTCCAGTCGAACCAAGACGCCTTGCCGATCTTCTCCCAGCGGATCTGAAAGCGAACTGAAAACGAACTTTTACTTTGTTTCATACGACGGTTCCCCCTTCGCCAAGAAGGAGGGGGGAATCCGGCGTGGAACGAGGAGCAATCATGGAAAGTTTTGCGCTGCTGGGAGAACTGGCAACAAGGCTTCACAGAGAGTTTCGGGAGGTCTTTTACCTCTGTCTGCCGGTCTTCTTCGCGCTCTCGCTGGTCATCAACTGGTTCAAGAGCCCCCAGGGAAGCCCTGATTTTCTCGAATCGTTCAAACGGGCGATCATCGCGACGCTCTTACTTGTCGGTTTTCAAGAGATCACGGACACGATCCTCGCTCTATCCAACGGACTGGCTGCCAAAATCAGCGACATGAGCGGTCTCGATAGCGTAATGACAATGGCAGCGAAGAAAGCCGAAGGGTACACGCTCTCAGTTACTTCAATAATTATCGGGATCAACGATCTCTTAATCGCCGTCCTGTCATTCCTCTCGTACTTACTCTTGTACATCGCTCGCTATTTGATGGTGGCGCTCTACCATTTCAGTTGGGTATTCCTGCTTCTTATCAGTCCTATTGTTCTGCTCTTTCACCTGTTTTCACCCAAGATCACACTAAACTTGTTTCGAAGCCTTATCGAAGTAGCAAGCTGGAACATCGTGTGGTCGGTGCTCTCAGCGATGCTTACTGCGCTTCCCTTCGGAAACGCATATATGGCGGACGGTAACTACCTCACGGTCATCATTTTGAACGTCATCATCGCTCTCGCCATGATCGGCACGCCTCTAATCGTGAGATCGCTTATCGGAAGCGGACTTGCTGCAATGGCCGGCTCGCTTGGCCCCGCCGCAGTTACTACGATCATCATGGCCCCGGCGAAAGCGGCGTCCATGGCAAATGTGGCTAGAGAAGTGCTTTCCGATACTACCGGCTATTTGCGCTACCAAGCCGGGCGAGTGGGGAATCTCCACCGAACTCCTCCCGGCCATAACCCCAAACCATCCGATCCCAGCTCTCCTAGGTCAGCTCCCGTTCCACCCCCGCAAACCCGACCCGACAAAAAATAAGGAGAAATGAAAATGATTAAGAATATTCAACGGACTTGGTTCGAAGTGTGGGGAGATGAAGCCGCACAAAACCAAATCTTGAAGGGCCTCACGACCCTGCTCGTGGTTCTCGTCGTCATTCAGTCCATCGCACTCGTCATTCTGTCCCTTCGAAAGCCAGTCCTGATTGCTGTCTCTGGAAGTGAGACGAAGGTGTTGGCGGCGGTCCCGCCGAACGCCGAGATCCTAGAGCAAGAGGCTCGGCGAATCATCAACGCGTACATCAAGGCCCGCCATACCTGGGAGTGGAATCAGATTGAGAGCCATCTGAAAGAAGCAGCTCGCTACGTCGCTTCCGACTTTGAAAAGGCTTTCAAGCGGGCGACGGCCGAGCAGGTGAGGCTCGCAAAGGAGAAGAAAATCTCCCAGGCGTTCTACCCGACAAGTGTAACCCTAAATCTCGATGCCAAAACGGCCAAGATCGCCGGAGATCGCATCCTGATGATCGATGGACTACGCGCTACGAACCCAATGACGGTTGAAGTGAGCTTCCGCCTGAATCAGCGCAACACTACAAATCCCGAAGGCGTTTACATCACGTCCGAAAATTTAGTTACCGGACAATGAGGAGGATTGAAGTTTATGAAGTGGTTGCTGATCGTAACAACCTCGCTGCTCCTTACAGTTCTCGCGACAACGGCTGTCGCAAAACCAACTCGAACACTGGAGCTATCTGAAACCGACATTGGGCAAGTTCACGCGAGCTTAGGCTATTCCACTATTATTCAACTCGATGCGCGTCCCACGTCGGCGGTCCTAGGGGATCAAGATGCCTTCAAGGTCGAGTATGTGGGAAACTCTCTCACCATCAAGCCGCTCGTTCCTGGGGCCAGGACGAATCTCTTCGTCTTTACCGATTACGAAAGATTCAGCTTTCGGCTAGTCACAGGAGCTTCCTCCCAGGTGGACTACGTTGTTGCTGTGAAGCGAAAGAGATCGAAGTCGGCGTCATCGTTCTACGATGACGGCTCGTATGGGGATGACGTTGCCTCCGAGAAAATGACCACTATTAGTATCAATCGAACGGCGAGCTGCCGCTCGACCTCCCTTCTGGTGGAATCCTTCGCATACCCCAAGGCGAAACCGTGGGTAGTAATACACTTTGCTGTCTCCCAAGGGTCTAAGGGGAAAGGCGACTTCGAATTTAAGCCGGAATCCCTGGTCTTAGTTAACGGGAAGGAGCTTGTTCCCATCGAGACGCTCTACCTCGAAACCGCCAGCATTCCGGCTGACGGTACAAAGGTGAAGGGGAGCTTGCTCGTTCGCAAAGAAAATCCCAAAAGCACATCTCAGCTCAATCTCGTATTTAGCCCGGACCACTTCAAGGAAAACCGCTGCGCATCTCTCAAGGTTCGTCTTCAACCCAAGAAGTGAGTCGGCGATGAAAAATATTATCGACAAGTATTTCATGGAAGAGGCGTGTCCGTTTACGAAGCGCCGCAAATTCAAGTCAAAGCCATTCAAGCTCCTAGGGATCAGTGCCGTTGCTATCGGATTACTCGTAATTCTCGCCACACCAGGCCGCGAGGTGAAAAAAGAAGATGCCATAGGAGAGTC
Organism: uncultured Pseudobdellovibrionaceae bacterium; assembly: GCA_964611895.1. GTDB lineage: Bacteria > Bdellovibrionota > FAC87 > UBA2466 > UBA2466 > JAIEOG01. Next base: position 121,490 of record CAZTDN010000003.1, on the reverse strand, counting down.
TAGTCAGCCGCAGACCGGGCAATCGTCAGCGGGATACAAAAGAGCGGATGATCCGTTCTACCAGGATTACCGCCTAGGCTCTGTTGGTTCTGCCAGACCTCCTCGCCAGTACGGAGCTTCTCAGCTTGTCCGACGAGGAGAGGGGAATACCGGCGACAAGCTGCCAATGGGTTCCACTATTCCAGCGAAGCTACTCAATACAGTTCTTTCGAGTGATACCAATAGCCCCGTAATGGCAGAAATCTCGGAAGAGATTTACTGGAAAAACTCGGTAATGATTCCGGCTGGCACTAAGGCCATCGGCCAAGGGACTTTGGACGACGGTATCGAGCGGCTCCAGGTACGATTTCACACGCTCGTTTTTCCGGATGGACAACAGCACTCGCTCTCGGCTCTAGCCCTCCTCGGTGATGGCTCCTCTGGAATTGCGGGTGATTTTCACTCGCGGACTTTTCCGAAACAGGCGGGCCGATTCGCGGGCACTTTCATTGGTGGTCTAGCTCAAGGCTTGAAGGACAAGGATTCTCGCGGACAGGCGGGAATCGTCTTCGAACCAGGAAGCCTTAAGAACGGTCTTCTTAACGGCATCGCCGCGTCATCGCTCGACCAGGCCAGCTCGTTAGCTCAAGACTCCGAACGATTAAAACCCTACCTCGAAGTTCCCGGAGGAACTGTGTTCCTTCTGTACCTCGAAAGGGAGTTCTCCCCATGAAGCAAGAGAAGAACCAGGATGACGGCTTATTCAATATTATGCTTTTTGGAGGGGGCGCGTTTCTCCTCGTAAAAGCCTTCGATAGGGCAGTTCCCTTCGTAAGCCAATACTGGGAGATGAATCGAAGCAGAATCCTTATCGGAGGCACTCTCGCACTCATTGGCGGAATTGCCGCCTTAGTCACTTACCTCTGGAACCGCTACCAAGATGTGAACTACGAAGCAGCAGTCACCGCTAAAGACGACAAGGCAATCCCGCTAGGATTCGATGAAAAGGGTGTAGTGCAGTACATGAAGCAAGGCTTCCGATCCTCTCACACTCAAGTCATCGGAACTACAAGCTGCGGGAAAACCGAAAGCGTGATTCTGCCCTGGATCATCCAAGACATCGTAAACAAATCCGGAATCCTTATCATCGATGGGAAATCCGACTCGCAGTTTCTCGATAAGCTCTACGCCTATGTGAAAACTGCCGGACGAGAAAAGGACTTCTGCCTCTTCTCTCTTGCAAAGGTAGCTGAGTCGTCAGCGTTTAACCCGTTAGAAGGCGGCTCTCCCCAGGAGGTTGTTGAGAGGGTGTTTTCGGCCTTCTCATTCGAGAATGAGTATTATCGAAATGTTCAGTACAAGATCCTTCTGTCGCTCGTTCGGCTGATTCACGAACGAAAGCAAGTTCCGACGTTTCGGCTTATTCATAGGCTCCTGACCGACTATGCCCTGTTGAAGCTGTGGCTTCAGCACTGCCAAGACGAGGAGCTGTGCCACGTTCTGACTCTCTTCAATGAAGAATCTCCGAAGGAAAAGGTCGAAAAAACCAGCGGGCTCGATGCCCACCTCACGCACTTCTCGTCGGGGGAGCTATCGGTTCTATTCAATGCGCAGAATCCGACTATCCGATTCGATGAGGCCCTACAGGAAAATAAAATCTACTATTTTCAGCTTCCGACGATGTACTACCCGTTTCTTGCTGAAGCGACAGGAAAACTAGTTCTCCAGTCTTTTCAAAGCGCCGTATCGAAAAGACACCTTGGGCTAACAAGTAAGCCGGGATTCTTCTCCTGTTACCTCGATGACTTTCAGGATTACATCTACGCCGGGTTCGGAGCCCTTCTCAACAAATCGCGTTCCGCCAATATCGGGATGGTCTTTTCTCATCAGGCCCTAGGCGATCTGGATAAGGTGAGCCCTGCCTTTAGAAACGTGGTCCTCACTAATACGAATATCAAGGTCGTCATGCGAAACAACGATCCCGATACTTGCGATCATTTCGCAAAAACATTTGGGACGAAAACCACGGAGAAGGTTACGGAAAAGCAACTTTCTGGACTCCTGGGCGAAACCCGAACTGGCGAAGGCTCCGTCCGTGAGGTCGAAGAGTTCGTCTATCATCCAAACACAATCAAACAGCTTCAAATCGGAGAAGGAATCGTCACGGTCCCTCACTCACGAGGCGTAAAGATCATGAAGGTTCGCTTTGAACGCCGCCCGGATCTCCCATTCGAATCTATTCCTATAGTTCCCAAAACGATTGCTCCCCTGCCAGTCCTCGCATCGGAAAAAACGCAACCAGTAGAAACCGTTACCTAAGAAGGAGATTTGATTTTATGAAAACGACACTTTTACTTATTCCCATTTTCTTGTCCCTGTTCGTCACCGGATGTGCCTCCACCGGAAGAGCGACTCTGCTCGGATCAGGAATCGGTGCTGCCGTAGGCGCAGGTGCCGGTTTAGCGGCGTACTCTGGTAAGAAAGGCCAATTCACGGCGCGCAATGTCATCGTGGGCGGCGCTCTTGGTGGTCTTCTGGGAGCTGGAGCGGGCTTCATAGCCCACGAGCTTGTGGAAAAAGGCGAGCGCGAAGGCTTCGAAAAGGGAAAGGCTCAATCCGGTAAGTCCAATAGCGTGAATGCAAATCTCGGCAAGCCCACCTTGATTCCGGCAAAGGTCGAATCGCGCTTTGTAGATGATCAGGTTCGGGGCAATGTCTTTGTCCCGGCGCACGTCGAGTACATCATCGTGGAGCCCGCACGATGGACCCGCTAGAGGGTCCACGCAAGGTTGTTCTGACGAATAGAGATTACGGAGTGATGAAGGCCGTCGCGACAAACCGATTCGTTTCGGCAAAGCAACTTGCACATCTCTGGTCCGATGATCCGAAGAACCATAATCATTACATTCGCCTTCGAAAATTGATGCGTGCCGGAATACTGGAACTACTCATTGGCGATGCTGGCAATCGGCTTGGATATAGGTTGACCCGAAAGGGAATAAATCTCCTTCCCGACGAAGCCGATAGAGCCAAGGCTCTCGCCTATCGTAGTTTCTCGTATCGGACATCGTTCGATCACGACAGGCTGCTCCAAGAAGTTCAATCGGTGTTTGAGCAAAGCCCGCTTATCAGTCGTTACATGCCCGAGCACGAAATCAGGCAACGTCTGTCGGAGAAATACGGGAAGAAAGAACGGAAAGATGGCGGGTATAAAGTTCCCGATGGCTTGTTCGAGCTCAAAACATCTCGCGGGATAAAGCGAGTGGCGGTTGAACTCGAACTAACAGTGAAATCGGAACCTCGCTATCGGAAGATCTTCCGCGAGCTGCTTACCAGTTCTGATTTCGAAATCGTATTGTTCATAACAGCGAGCGATAAAATGACGGAGGCGCTTCGCTCAATCATCGCCGAGGTGAAGGCCAGTGACCCGGTCGTGCAAGGATGGCCGACGAAACGGGGAATGTACTTCGCAACTCTGGAAAACGTCCTTTTAGAAAAGCTAAACGCTGTTTTCAGTGGCGACAGCGATCCATTCAGTCTCGCAT
>CAZTDN010000003.1:0-117929 GCA_964611895.1 uncultured Pseudobdellovibrionaceae bacterium | reverse complement strand
AAAAAGCCACCGGGTTATCCCAGCCTTAACCCCAAGGGTTAACTCAGAGCTGAAAATTCGAAAAAAGAAAAACCTGTAAGTGCTCGATATTGCGGGGCCGCCGCCGCCCCTCCGGTCGAAGCCCAAGCCCTGATCGCTGCTGACCCCTCCCGCTCTACGATCGGAAGGGGTCAGCAGCTGGGCCAAGGCATCTCTCTACGGGGCGGCGGCGGCAAGGCATGACAAGTAGAGTGGGAAAAAATCTAAAATAGAAAAAGGGGAAAAAGATGGAAGAAAAAATGGAAAAAAAGAAAAACTCAGAAACAAAAAATACGGAAGGTCGATTCTTAAAGGTCGTGGAACGGATCGCGCTCAGTAAGGAAACGATTGGTAGGATTGATCAGTGGATAGTGCAAATTGAAGAAACGGCGAAAGCTGTGCGTGTAACTCGCTCCGATGTGTCCAATTACATCCTAATGAAGCACTCTTCTGAGCTTTCGACAGAGGATATTGATGCTCTCAAGAACCTCAACTTTGATGAAGTGAAGTTCAGCTTTTGGCTCGCTCGAACTCTAAAAAGGGCAAAGGCGAAAGGGGAAAATGTAACGCTTGATGAACTCTACCGACAGTATGGTCGCTCGCAGAACTAGCTGCCTCATTTTGAGCCTGCTGGATTCTAAATAACGTGGCTGATCCGCAATACCTAAGATGATAGAAATAAACTGAGAGGTTTCCAAATGGGAAGGCATGAACGTCCTTCCCAGGCTGCTACTAGGTCGAAGATTCGAATCCTGGAAGAACCTTATTGTCTTTCTCCGGAGGAAGAGCATGAGCGGATTAAGAGACTTTCGAGAAAAGTTTGGGATTGTATCCAAGAACTCCGCAAACCGAAGTACGCAACCGCGCCAGAAATCCGGCGACTCCTCGGAAAAGCGGGCCGCGACCCAGGTGCAATACCGACTGGGGGCATACATTCGATTGTCCCCGAGCGATGAGATTCGAGACGAAGGTTCGCTCGTTTCTCATCCCCAACGAATAAAAAGCTATGTCGATTTCCGAAATAAGCAGACCCCCGAATGGGGTGAAATCGTCGAATGGTACACGGACAAGGACATGTCCGGAAAGGACATGAATCGGCCGGCGCTGCGAAGAATGTTTGAGGATATTCGCGATGGAAAAATCAATGCTGTTATTGTCACGGAATTGTCTCGCCTTAGCCGAAGTGTGCGCGACTTTTGTCAGCTTTGGGATTTCTTAAAGCAACACAACGCTACGTTTCTTAGTCTGAAGGAAAACTTCGACACTTCGACCCCCATCGGCGAAATGATGGTGATCCAATGCATCAGTTTTGCTCAGTTCGAGCGAAAAACTATCGTTACCCGAATTAAAGATGGCGCCCGAGCACGAGCCGAACGGGGGCTGGCTAATGGAAGTCAGCGTGCAATTGGCTACGATCCAGACCCGAATAGGCGCTGCTATTTGGTGGTCAACGAATCCGAAGCGGCCAGTGTTCGACATATCTTTGAAAAGTTCGTTGAACTAGGGAGCATTCGCAGGCTTCGGGACTATCTCAATTCTGCTGGTTACCGTTCAAAGAATTACGTCACGAAAAATGGCAAAGCGAAGGGAGGAAACCTTTGGACTCCTTCCTCTCTGCACCTTCTGCTGAGTAATTTGGCGTATATTGGAAAGCGGGAAGTGAATAAGAAGAATCGAACGGTTGCGCAAGAGGGCCTCCCCGAGACAGAAAAATACAAGATTGTGGATGCAACTTGGCCTGCGATAGTACCGACTGATTTATTCACGCGTGCCCAAGAAATGTTGGTAGCCAACAGTCTGTATAAGCGCTCCGAACGCCATATCTATCGCCTAACGGGTCTAATTTTCTGCGAAGCCTGCGGACAAACGTTGTGTGGCCAGGCTGCGACGGGAAAGAACGGAAAATTCTTCTACTACGGGCACAACCGCAAGTTCACTAGCAGCGGGGACGTTCATCTTCAGAGGTGCCCCAATGAACGTGTCTCCGCACCCGAGTTAGAGGAGGCGGTCATAGGAAGATTGCTCCTTTTGGCGGAAAAGCGCGATTTGCTTTCGGATATTGTTCGAAATTCGCAAGGTCTCCTGGAGCAGGGTGTCGAGGAGCTGGATAGGTTGATTGCGAGCAACGAACAGGAGCGCAGAGGCGCTCAGTCCATGATCGACAATCTCCTGACTGTACTTGCGCAGAATCCCGAAACGGGCTCGAAAGCTATCCTGGAGAAAGTAGCCGAGTATGAGGTGAAGCGAGATCAGATCATTCAAACGATTTCAGGGCTCAAGGACCGCCGTACTCGAAATGGCGGCACGGTAGTTAGGATGGAGCATGCCTTCAAGCTTTTCGGATGCTTCAGAAAGGGATTCGAGGAGTTGCCGCCCAATCGTCAACGCGAGCTACTTCGCGACGTTCTCTACAAGCTCGTCGTAACGAGGGAAGGCGTGAAGATGCTGTATTACTGGTCGCCCCAGGAGGATCTGCTGGGAAAGATAGAGCGAGCGGAATCGGTAGCCGCCCCTCAAACTGAGGGGGGCTCCCAATTCGTATCTGGCGATACCTCTATGGACAGGTGTTCGGGTATTGTCCAGATTGGTGGAGGTGGAGGGAATCGAACCCTCGTCCGCAAGTGATCTTCTCAAAGGCACTACATGCTTTTCTCATCCTTAGTTTTTCGCCAGCCGGCTTCTCGATGAGCAGAGCTACCGGCCAGTTATTCTCAGTATTTTTAAACCCTAGCCGCTGAGCCGCCAGCTAAAGTCGATCCCACTAAATGGCGTTCCTAAAAACCCGCAGGAGCAGCTTCTAGGAACGGGCTACTTTTAATTAAGCAGCCATTGCGTAAGTGACATCGTCATTTACATTGTTGCCGCCTTTTTTACGAGTCAGCGAGCGAACTCGGCATGCGTCTCCAAGCTTCAACACCCGCGTCGAAGCCAGGTCACCCCCGTAGGTGAACACTCCCTACATACTCCAACCGGTACTCACACTCAAGGCATGGGATTCCCGGCATAGAGAGCCGCTCAAGGTTTTGCTAGACGCCTGTGCTTGCTGTAGGTAGAAGCGACTTAGGGGTGGTGACGCAATGCGCCTAGCTTTGGTTTTGGTCTTGATGGGGCTCGCGGGCCGATCCTTTGGGGACGGCATCAAAGACGCGCTATTGAAATCCGTTTCTACCCCGCAGTGGGCCTCGCCCGCGAGTTGCGCTCCGGTTTTGCCGAGTTTTTATTCTGGAGTGTGGCTGGGGGCAGAGTCCGGAACTCTTGAACTCCGCTCATTCTCCTCGCTTGATGCCCACGCCGCGCAGCTAAGTGTAGCGCTCGACGCACTCCAAGCGACTTGGCTGGATTTATTTCCCGAGCCCGTTCGCCAGACTTTGGATGCTCTGTACCGCACGGATAAATACGCGGTTCCTTTAGAGTCGTTTGCATCCGGAGAATTCATTCAGCTCGGCATCGATCGGAAAAGCCACCCGTGCTTTAAATTTGGCTGCCCCATGCTCGCAATCCACCCGGATTACCTAAACGCCCCTCTGAGCCTGCGTCTCATTCGATTGGAAGAAATGCTGCGATACGGGCTGAGGGTCGCCAAGGAGGCACAAGGCCAATCTCGTCCCGTTCTCACGGAAGAGGCCAAAAAGAGGCAACAAGAAAAACGCGTTTTGTTTCTGCACGTGTTGAATCAACAATTGCTACGAGCCATTCCGATGCAGATACTCGAATACGAATTCCGCACGAAAATACCCGACGGCCCCGCCAAGAACAGCCTCTGGAATGACTTCGTGGGGCGTTATCGCAACTCCTTGCCCCTACCGCCCAGCTGGGACTAAGTGCGGAAACCGCTGGCGACAATTTATTTTTGTATCGAGGGCTTCGGACCGCAGGGATCTTGAGGTTTCGTCCCTTCGGGTGCCCAAGCTTTCGATGATAGCGTCTGCTGCAAGTACTTTTAACTCAAGAGACTCATTCTGTCGCAATGCCGTTGCCAATGCAGCGTTCACCTGAGGTCTAAACTCATCCGTGTTGAAGCGTGGCAGTATCTTTAACGCTTTCTTACGGACGGCTTCCGAAGAGTCTGCTGCTAGTTGCAGCAGAGTGTTAAAAATCTCAGCTCTCCTATTCTTGTTCCGCGAGGCGGTGTCCACCTCCTCGAGCAGCTCAAGTTTGTGTTGTTCGGTAGCGGCTATGGGTTCGACCGGTTTGGGCTCAGGCGCCGCGACAACAGATACTTCTTTGGGTTTAGATTGGTAACGAAACAGCGATCGGGCTACCTCTCGCTCGACACCGCTGGAGTCTCTCAAACCACGTATTTCAGCTTCGAGCTCCGGATTGCCTTCGATTAATAGTCGCGCCAAAGGGAGAATAGACTTTGTTCGCATGTTTTCGGGTGGAGCGTGACGAATAAGCTCCCGTAGATCAAAATGCGAACTCTCCAGGCCAGCATTCTTGGCTGCAATGAGCATTTGCATGAAACTGGCTCTTTTGATTCCCGACTTAACCTTGAAAAGATTCGTCTGCAGCGTCTTGCTCATCGAAACCAAGTCCTTCGAGTCCAGGTTGGAAATCACCGATTCATACTCCATCTGCGAGATGCGTTTGGACAAACTATCAATCGCGTCTTCCTGTGTGGAGTTGAGCAGGTCAATGAGTTTCATGAAAGTCTTGGGGTCGGCCGGGTACAGCTCGGAGGCAGTTTCCTGCGCTTTGTCGGCTAGTTCACGGTTGGAAGATTTCAACTGAGCCCAAACAAACTCCTGAAAGCGAGGGTCGTTTTGGTGTTTGCTGTGTAAAATTCTAAGAGCCAAAAGTCTGACTTCGTCATTGCGCTCCTGCAATAGCAGCTCATAAATCTGGTCCCATCTCGCCTGCTCCAAACGCTGCGGAGCAGCGAGCGCCCTCAGGGCGCGTACCCGAGACTTGTAGTCCTCATCCTTCAACGATGCGGGCAAGGGCACTCGCAAGCGAGTTCCGGGTGCCGAGATTCCGGCCCAAGCTCTGAGCACACCAGCTGTTTCGTCTTTGCGGGTTTGGTGGCGTGTGTCGTTGATCAGCTCTTCGACCAGCAGTTTGAGGTCCGGTCTTTGTTCAGCATTTTGTCCCGAGACTGCGCTACGGGCCTCATCCAGATTGGTCCGATTCATGATCGCAGTCATGTTTTGCAGGGTTGATTTTTCGGTTTGGTTCATCGGATTTCGGACGTCCCTGCGAATTTTCGCTGCGTAGGCAAGGTAGTTCAGGCCCATGGGGGTGTTAAGATCCGCAGGAGTCTCCATCAGTCGGCGAGCGAAATACCGTCGAGCATCGGCCTTGGTGCCAGGAAGTTCCATCAGTGTCTTTTGAGATTCCCAATCCCCCCACTGGAAAATCTTGGGGATGACCTGGAACGGCACTTCCTTGTTATCCGTCACGTCCAACGTATTCAACGCATAGGTCCGAAGCGGCTTGTTCCGCTGCAATAGTGCAGCAACAATTCCCGCTGTCTGATCTTCGGAACTTTTACTCGAAATAAGCGTTCGGATTTTCTGAGTGTGATCTTCTCCCAGCTCAGAACTGCGGCTGAGTTCTACCAGCGCAGCTCGCCGAGTGGCGGGTGATTGAGATTGTGCTGCCATAGCACGAACAAAGGCGATCTCCTCCTCGGTTAGCCGTGCAGAGTTGCTCATAGCCTCAATAAAACCTGCTTTCACATCATCCTGGGCATGAGCACGTAGGTATTCAAAAGGAGCGTCCTCTTTTGCCATCTTTGCCCAATTGGTCAGAATGGGTACCTGAATTTGTACGTGCAGGGGCTTTAACATCTGCTCAGCGTCTTGCGGCCGGTGTTTAAGCAAGACTCCACCCGCGACTACTGCGAGCCGAACAGGCCCCTTCAAAGACTTCCATGGCAGTTCGCGAAACTCTGGGGCGAGATCCTTTTTTTCGAGACAGCGGCTTAAAATCTTCGCTGCCTGTGGGAGCGGGTAGTCGAGAAGTAAGATCTTTTTCTCCAATGACTGCGGAGTTTCTTTCTCAAAAACAGCATCCGTATCCGCAGGTTCAGCCGCAAGGGCAGGACGCTGAGAAGGAAAGTGGAATAAGCAAGCGAGTAGCAAAACCAAGGTGCCGGTCATGCGCTATTTTAACATCAAACCGCAAAGCGTTCGATATAGTTGCAACGCTGACAAAGCGGGTCGATCAACTCTCTCTTACGAAATCCCTGCAGAAGCGATCGCGCTTTGGGGTTGCTCAGAATTTGTGACAAGGGAGTCTCTCCGATATTGCCCAGGGCAATGGCGCCTTCTTTGTCCAGGCAGCAGGGTACCACCGTGCCGTCGACAAGCACGCCAAAGTGAGATTTCAAAGCCTGGCATGTCCCTCGGGTGGATATTATCGGCAGATCGAGTGCTGGCCAAACAAACCGGGTGTCAAAATGCAGTGACAGGCGATTTTGGATCTTGAAACCCTTTTGAGAAGCGGCGTGCCTGTTTCGATCAATCTTTATTCCAAATCGGAGTTCGATCCGTTGGAGCAGGTCTTCATTTTGCTCGTGAATGGTCCCCGCGGCGGTTTGATTCCAGAGGCGGTAGTTGATAAAGAGTTTGGGGCTTTTTTCAAATGCCAATTCGGTAAACTCAAAAATCCGATCGAGATATACCCCCGGATCGCGTCCTGGAAAATTGTCGATAAAACTGTGCAACGAAAAACTGACTTGGCGAATTGCGGGGTGTAATAGAATCTGTTTTTCCTTTTCGCGCAAGAGCACTCCGTTGGTGACAAGAAACACCTGCAGCTCTCGTTGGTGGCAGGCCTCGACGAACTTGTCGAGTTGAGCGTGCACCAACGGGTCACCCATCAGATGCAAAGCCACTGTATTGGTCAGTGGCGCCACTTGGTCCAGAACGGTTTCAAAAAGTTCCAACGGCATTTGTTTTTTTGCCCGCACAACCTCGGGGCAAAAGCTGCATTGCAGATTGCAGATGTTGGTAATTTCAATATTCACTTTCCAGTACTTCAAACGCGCGGACCCCTGTTAACTAAAAGACTCATACCATAAATGCCCGACTTGCTTTTGCCCAAACTGCCCCGTAGCCTTTCCCAAAGCTGGTTTTACCGCGGTCGATTATGGTGCTGGGGGGCATGCATGTCGTTCTTTCTTCGGGGTATCAGTCTATTCTTTTTCTTTTCTCTCTTGGGAGTGGCTCCGGTCTGGGGTCTGGATTTTCCAGCTCAGGGCGTTGGAGCGCGCGAATTTCAGCAAAAGTGGAAAACGGCCACCGATCTTTTTGCTGCAGGCGAAATCGGGCATTTTCAGGCGGGCGGTTTTAAGCTCGTTTACCGGGTGTTTTCGCACCCATCGCATCGACGCAATGTGGTGGTGTTTCCTGGGTTTGGAGAGTCGCCTTCGAAATACATTGAACTCATCCATCAGTTCTACGCGAGGGGTTACAATGTCTTTATTCTTTCGCACCGAGGGATGGGAGAATCGCAGCGACTTTTGAAAAATCCCCAGATTATTCACATCGAAGATACGGCGGTTTACTCTCATGATGCGGGGTATTTTCTACAGGCGATCGTCAAACCACGATTAGGGGGCGATCCTGTTTACTTATACGCCCATTCCACGGGCGGATTGATCGCTGCCCATGTCTTGGCGGAAAACCCGGATTACTTTGCTAAAGCTGTCCTAAACGCACCGCTGTTTGAGCTTAACACCAAGGGCTACGCCCATTGGTTGATTCATTTGATGACCAGTGTTTACTCACCCACCTCATATGCGCCGGGTTACTCGGACTGGGATCCTCACAAAGCCACTTTTGCGGGGCAAACTGCGACGGGCTCAATAATGCGTTGGTGGGTGTCAAATCAGATCTACCGGCAGAATCCAGCACTGAGCAGTGGCGGGCCGAGTGTCGCCTGGCTCAAAGCCGTGTTGAGGGCCACAACTCCCCAAGCGATTCGCGCCGTCGCCAAAAAAATCACCACTCCCGTGCTGCTTTTTCAGGCGGGTGACGATACCTATGTATTGCCGCAGGGGCACAAGATCTTCGTCGACCATTGTCCGGGAGCAAAGCTACAGCTCTTTCCTACTGCTCGGCATGAGATCCACAATGAGCGGGATTTTATTCGCGAGCGGGCCTTTCAGCTACTTTGGGATTTTTTTGAAAACTAGGCCGAGGTGTGGGACAAGACGCGCGAGGTGGGTCATGAATAAGGTTTGCGGTTTTGTTCTTGCGGCATTGTTGTGTGTCGGGTCATGGGGGGCGGAAATCGTCCTAACGGTCCCGGTGGAAACGTCGGACCTGAGAGTCAAAGGTACCATCGACACCCAAAAGTCCTGGATCCGTATTATACAAGGTGCCAAGTCTACCTTGGATATTGAGCAGTTCTATATCAGTGACCAAAAAGGGGGCAAACTCGAGCCTGTCCTCGACGCCATTCGTGATGCCGCCAAACGCAAGGTACAAGTTCGGTTGATCGGAGACTCTAAGTTTTTCAAAACCTATCCCGAGTCCTACGCAGCACTAGCGGACGTCGAAAACATCGAAGCACGCATTATTGATTTTGGAAAAGTTGGCGGCGGTGTGCAGCACGCGAAGTTTCTCATCGCGGATAACAAGGATTTTTATTTAGGCAGTGCCAATTTTGACTGGCGCGCCTTGGAACACATTCACGAACTCGGTATTCAAGTCAGTGATGTCGACCTGGCCACTTCACTGGGTGCAGTGTTCGATGCAGATTGGGCGGAAGCTAAAACGATTGGTAAAACAAAGCTCCCCCCGTCAACAAAACGCAAAGTGACCAAAACCCAATCAGGAGATCTGACTCTGGTAGCGTCTCCAAAGGGGCATTTGCCGTCCGGAATAGGCGATACGCTCACTGCTATTTTGGGGCTACTCGCAGAGGCAGATTCGTCCAAGGACACGGTGGACATTCAAGTGATGGAACACACCACCAAACCCTTTTCGGGCGGACCGGCGTGGAATGAATTGGACAGCGCTATTCGCGCAGCAGCAAAGAAGGGGGCCCGTGTTCGCTTAGTGGTTGAGTCCAAAAGCGCCGCAAAGGCTAAAAAAGTCCTCTCCAGTTTGGCCAAACTCTCAGGGATAGAAGTCAAACAGGTGAGTATTCCCGAAGCGAGCTCAGGGCCTATTGAGTTTGCGCGCCTAGTGCACAGTAAATATTTGATAGTAAACGGTAAAAAAGCCTGGCTCGGTACCGACAACTGGTCCAAGGGATACTTTTACGATTCGCGAGGCGTCGGGGTAGTCATCGACTCTTCGGTGCTTGTGAGTAAAATGGCCGAGGTCTTCGACAGGCTGTGGGAGAGCCCCTACGCCACCTTGATACGCTAGCCCCTAAAATGGTATAGGTTTCCTCGATAATAAACGTGAGGTTTTAAGTGATGCGTAGTCTAAAAATGTTCGGTTTTCAGGTGGCTGGAATGCTGGTTGTTCTGGGCTTGGCGAGTTGCGCCGGCGAGAAGAAAATCTCTGGCATGGAACAGGTCCAAGCGAATCGCGCTAAACTGGATGAGACGCGGGATCGCCTTAAAAAAGCCAGTAGCGAACTCGAAAGAATGCAGTCGCGGTTATCGGACCTCCTCAATACTTTTGCCAAATCCGACGATATCCCAACCCGAGAACGAGCAAAGACCACTCTGGATCGCTTGTTGCTCAAAGTGCAGGAGTCGGAGCTCGACTTCCGAGATCTTGCTGCTGAAAATCGTTCGGTGGCAAACGATCTCGATCGCCGACTACGCAGCGTGGCAGAATCCAATCTGGAAATGATGCGCACGGATCGCAAGGCAGAAGCCGATCTCGATAAAAAAACGACAAATCAGTAAAACCTTTTTTCTCCGCCATTGACACCGGCGCGTAACTGGCCGATTTTTATATCTCTTTTGAAATGGGAGATAGAATGGCGAAGATCAAGGTAGCAAAACCGGTAGTAGAACTCGACGGCGATGAGATGACCCGGATTATCTGGGCGCAGATCAAGAACAAACTCATCCTTCCGTACCTTGATATCGACATCAAATATTTCGACCTCGGCATCGAAAACCGAGATAAAACCGATGACGCAGTGACCCTGGAAGCTTCCAAGGCCATCAAAGAATTCGACGTTGGCATTAAGTGCGCGACGATCACTCCCGACGAAGCCCGCGTAAAAGAGTTCGGGCTGAAGAAAATGTGGAAAAGCCCCAACGGCACTATCCGTAACTATCTCGGCGGAACCGTTTTTCGGGAGCCCATCATCTGCAAAAACCTACCGCGGCTAGTGCCCAATTGGAAAAAACCCATCGTAGTGGGCCGTCATGCCCATGCGGACCAATACAAAGCGACTGAGATCAGTGTTCCAGGTGCTGGAACACTCAAACTTGTTTTTGAAAGCGCTTCAGGCGAAAAAAATGAGCTTGAAGTCATGCAGTACAAAGGGGCTGGCGTTGGTCTGGCCATGTACAACACCGATGAGTCCATCGAAGGCTTTGCTCGATCGTGTTTTGCGTACGGCTTGGACAAAAAGTACCCTGTGTATTTGTCCACCAAGAACACCATCCTCAAAGTGTATGATGGTCGGTTTAAAGACATCTTTGCGCGTGTGTTCAAGGCCGAGTTTGCAGACAAGTTTGCGGCGGCGGGCCTCACCTATGAACACCGTCTTATCGACGATATGGTGGCATCCGTCCTGAAGTGGGAGGGTGGCATTGTTTGGGCGTGCAAGAACTACGACGGTGATGTGCAGTCCGACACCGTGGCGCAAGGCTTTGGGAGTCTGGGAATGATGACTTCGGTTTTGATGTGCCCCAATGGCCGCACCATCGAAACTGAAGCCGCACATGGTACGGTCACGCGGCATTACCGAGAGCATCAGGCGGGTAAACCCACTAGCACGAACCCTATCGCGAGCATCTTTGCGTGGACTCAAGGGCTGGCCCATCGAGGCAAATTAGACGGAACGCCAGCGGTGACCCAGTTTGCTCAAGCGCTGGAAAAAGTTTGTGTGCAAACGATCGAAGCCGGTTTGATGACCAAAGACCTGGCGGTGACGATCCATGGAAATAATCCGCCTAAAGACTCGTACCTCAACACGGATCCTTTTCTCGATAAACTCGCGTCGAATTTAAGCGCGGCTATTCGCTAGAGCGGCTAGTGTTCGGCGCATTTCATTGCGCGCCAATGCTACAGCCTCGTCCACACCCAGCCCGGGTTTTGCGGTAAACGCGGTGGGCTGAGTGGCAAGCGCGAGGTGTACGGTCAGGCGCGCTGACAAATCAGTTTCGTTGCAACTGCCCCCAAGCAGGGTTTGGATCGACCGGCTCTTACAGTAGAGCACCGCTTCTATAGAACGGGACAAGCATCCGAGATCCGGCATTTTGATCTGGATCATCTGACAAGCCTTGGCGTCTGCAAACCGTCTGATGTCCTCCAGCGTATTTGCCCATTCATCTGCCACCAGGCAGACCTTCGACCGTGCTTCGAGGAGCTTTGCGCTGATTTGATGCAAGGCCTGGATCTGATCATCGAGCGAACGAGCGACGACCACGCTCTCTAGCCGGAGAGGATAGGGAGCCGCGGCTTTTTCTAACTCCAATATATATTGAGCGGTCTTTGCTAAGTCGTGTTCAAAGAGTTTTCCCAGGGCGCCATGCAAATCCAAATGCATTGTTGGATGATAGGGTTGTTCGCTGAGTAAGGAAACCCGGTCTCTAATCCATCGAGTGTATCGAATTAAAGTTTCGCCACCGGTGCCAAGCTGTTGGGGAATATCGTCGATTTGCCCATGGGGGAGCGAGTCCACCCGACGGCAGAGCATTTTATCGACGCTGGAGTAAGCATCGGTACCCATCATGGCATGCAGCGGCACTTCACTACGAGGAGTTGGAAGGCCCCAGTCTTTACAAATCACCTGAACGGGAAGGGTATTTGTCATATGGGCGCATGCCTGCAACAAAGCCTGACTTAAACCATAGCGCAAGGCTAACGGAATCGGCAGGTCACTGCACTCGCGGGAGAGTTCTTTGAAGCTGCGCAACACTTTGCCCTTCCACGACGGGAACACTTGAGACTTGAGCAGTTCAATCCCCTCTTGAGATCGCAGAATGGGATCCCGCCCCGCCTTGCCTCCGTACACCACGCCGACACAGTCTCCCCAGGCGATAAACCCATCTTCGAGTACCAGCCCCAAGCTAATGGCCTCGCCTGTTTCTCGCAGTCGGCGAAAGCCCGCTGTTCTTGCCTGCGTTGTGTAACGCTCTGCCTCAGGGGTCGGGTGTTGTTGAAGGGTTTCGATGTCTTCGTAATAATAGGAACCCTCTATGGCGACAGCGACGAGCTCACGGATTTTCATTTCTTCTTTTTACCCTCTTTGTTATGAGGTGAGAAGGGCTGGAAAACTCTTTGGGGGTGCAAGTGAATCTCGTCGATCTCAAACGCTATCCAATTGACAGGTTATCGTCGATAGAAGGTAGGCAGCTCATCGAGCGGTGCCAGAATCACCTAAAGGAAGTCGGTTGCGCAGAGTTGCCAGGTTTTTTAACGCAAGATGCACTGCATCAAATTCTTGCTGAAGCTCGAGAACTGGAGTCTCAGGCTTACCATAGTACGGTAATCGGGAATGCCTACCTGGAACCCTTGGACGAAAAAGTCGCGGCCGATCATCCCAAGCGAATGACCGAAACCACCTCGCTGGGTGTAGTCGCATACGATCAGTTCCCGGTTACTAGTCCTCTACGTCAGCTCTACGAATGGGATAAAGTTTTGGGATTTCTCGCTGCCGTACTCCAGAAACCACAGATGTATCGCTATGCCGACCCCTTGGGAGGATTGAACATCGCTGTCATGAAAGATGGAGACTACTTGCGTTGGCACTTCGATCAGACCGACTTTGTGACTTCGATCGCGCTGCAGTCGTCTGACGAGGGCGGTGATTTTGAGTTTGTCCCTCGCATTCGCAGTTCAAAGGAAGAAAACTTCGATAAGGTTGGCGCTCTATTGCAAGGAGATCGCAAGGGCATAGTTCGTTTAGCGATGGAACCCGGGACTTTTATTCTTTTTGAGGGCCGTTATTCCATTCATCGGGTGACTCCCATCAAGGGCAGCGTGAATCGACTAGTCGCTTTGCTCGCTTATGACACGAAACCCGGCGTGACAAGCAGTGAGCACTTGCAATACATGCGCTATGGCCGCACTGCCAAAGCGCTTTCTTGATCTCGAAAAAGAGAGGTTTTAGTGGAAGAGCATAAACTTAGCTGGGCACTTGGTTGGGCATCTCAACCGAAAACATCGTTCGTACATGGAGAGTGGACCCAGCCTCAAGGAGCGATTTTAGACTCGATCAACCCGGCAAATGGAAAAGTCATCGCAAGTCTGAGCGAAGCAACTACGGACCAGATCGACCGCGCAGTCGACTCAGGACTCAACGCTTTCGCAGATTGGAAAAAAATCGGACGCAAACAGCGCGCCGGGATTCTCAATCAAATCGCGGCGGTCATCCGTAAACATCGGTCTGAGCTGGCGACTCTGGAATCCCTGGACAATGGCAAACTGTATCGCGAGTCTTACGAGGACGATCTCCCAGAAGCGGCCGAAGTGTTTGAATATTACGCCGGGTGGACAAACAAGTTCTATGGCGAAACTGCTCCTGTAGAAGGGGAGTTTATCAACTATACCGTGCGCGAACCTCTGGGCGTCTGTGCCCTGATGGTTCCCTGGAATTTTCCCTTGCTCCTGGCAGCTTGGAAAATGGCCCCTGCTCTTGCTATGGGCAATACAGTCCTGCTCAAGCCCTCGCCGTTTACCTCACTTTCTTCCCTGCGATTAGTCGAACTGCTTCACCAAGAAAAGGTGCTTGCTCCCGGTGTAGTGAATGTCGTGCTAGGTGGTGCCGTGGTGGGGGAAGCTCTGAGTGCGCATGCGCGCATTGCAAAGGTATCTTTTACCGGCAGTACTGTGGTGGGAAAACTCGTCGCCAGTCAGGCAGTTCAGTCCAATCTCAAGAGCGTGTCTCTCGAACTCGGAGGGAAGTCCCCCAATATCGTATTCGCCGATGCGCCGGACATAGACTTCGCCATTGAGCGATCATTCACCGCGATGTTTTCCCATAAGGGAGAAAAGTGTTCGGAACCCACTCGCCTTTTTGTGCATGAATCGCTTTACCCGCGTTTTGAAAAGCGGCTCGCGGAGTTGGCAGAAAAAGTCGTTTGCGGAGATCCGTTTGATCCCAAGTCGGATCAAGGGCCCCAATGCCACGAGGCACATTATCGAAAGATCCTGTCCTACATCGATGCTGGAAAGGCAGAAGGTGCCAAACTTCTCGCCGGAGGCACTGCAGATTCTAAAGTCGGGAGCGGTCAAGGTTTTTTCATACGGCCGACTCTCTTTGGAAATGTGGGGCCCAAAATGCGTATCGCCCAAGAAGAAATTTTCGGGCCCGTGCTGTGTATGACTCCGTTTCGGTCGGAGGACGAAGTCGTCGAAATGGCTAATGATACGATCTATGGCCTGGCCGCCGGACTTTGGACTCGGGATGTCTCCACTGCGCACAGAGTTGCCGGCCGTCTCGATGCGGGCCAGGTGTTTGTAAATAAATACGGTTGCTATGACTTTGCCAGCCCCTTCGGGGGATTTAAGCAAAGTGGCTGGGGCAAAGAAATGGCCGTTCACTCACTGGAAAGTTATACAAAACTTAAATCTGTTTGGGTGAAACTCTAAATGTTTCGGCTGGAAGGCGTTGCTAAAAAGTACGGCGGAGGGTACGCGCTTCGCCCAACCCATTTGCACATTCCCCAAGGTCAAACCAGCGTTCTCATAGGCCAGAGTGGTTCTGGAAAATCCACTCTGCTTCGCATTCTCATGGGATTGATCACTCCTGATGAAGGTCGGGTGTTTTTCGATGAAACCGAGCTCTTGCCGAGTAATAGCATGCTGCTTCGTCGGCGCATGGGGTACGTCAATCAGGATGGCGGTTTGTTTCCTCACATGAGCGCGCGAGGAAATATTCTGCTATTGGGCCGCTATCTCCACATAGAGGAATCAAAGCTGCTTGCTCGCATAGAAGAATTGTTACAACTCACCAAACTGCCTGCCAAGTGCCTAGCGCAGTTTCCAAGTCAACTCTCCGGAGGGCAGAGGCAAAGGGTAAGCTTGATGCGTGCACTCCTACTCGATCCCGAAGTATTACTCTTGGACGAGCCGATGGGCGCCCTCGATCCCTTGATCCGTTCAGAACTCCAACAAGATTTGAGACAGATTTTTCGAGATCTCCACAAGACCGTGATCCTAGTGACCCACGATCTTGGAGAGGCGAATTACTTCGGAGACCGCATTGCGCTGATGCGCGATGGCCACATTGTTCAGCAAGGATCGTTCGAAAGCCTCATAGCGCAGCCTAGTGAACCCTTTGTGACGGGTTTTATCCACGCCAGTCGAGGTTTGAATGTTTAAGATGGCTGTGTTGGTGCCCTTGATCTGTGTATCAAGCTGGGCCTCCGTTCCTGTCAAAGTCGGATCCAAAGCGAATATCGAATCCGCGCTCCTTGGGGAGATCGCTACCGTTTTGGCTGAACAATCGGGCGGGAAGGCGAAGCACTCTTTGGGCCTTGGCGGTACTCAAGTGGTTTGGAAGGCTCTGCTACGTGCGGATATTGACGTTTATGCCGAGTATACGGGGACGTTGGTTCAAGAATTGCTCGTGGGAAAAGTGGACGCAGATCTTGCTAGTATTCGTCAGGAACTGGGCCGGATGGGACTCAAAGCTCTCGATCCGTTAGGTTTTAATAATACCTATGCGATTGGCGTGGGGAAGGAAACAGCGGCTAGGCTGGGCTTGAACAAGATTTCGGATCTGAGCAAGTTTCCGCAGCTTCGTTTTGGGTTTAGCCATGAGTTTATGAACCGCGCCGAGGGATGGCCATCGCTGAAAAAGCTCTACGCATTGGAAGGGGCCCGCGTGCGTGGCATGGAACATGAGATGGCTTACCTGGGACTCGACGCCGGTTCTATTGATGTAACGGATGTTTATTCTACAGACGCCGAAGTGGGTTATTACCGGCTCAAGATGCTGGATGATGATAAGCGTCTGTTTCCCCGTTACGATGCGCTCTACATCTACCGCGCTGAACTGGAGAAAACGCATCCAGAGTTTATTCAGGGATTGAAGGGCCTTTCAGGGAAAATCCCCGAGTCCGTGATGATATCCCTCAATCAAGCCGCAAAACTCCAAAAACAGGGTGAGCGGGAAATTGCTGTCGAGTTTTTGCGATCCCAAGGGCTATTGGGTGGAAACGTTGAGAAACACGAGTCTGGACTGTTCTGGCGATATACGCGAGAGCATTTGTACTTAGTCGTCGTCTCGTTGATCTTTACTATTCTGGTTGCGGTGCCGCTGGGAGTAATAGCCTACCTTCGGCCGACGGTGGGTGAAGTCATTCTCGCAGCTACAGGAGTTGTGCAAACGATACCATCGCTGGCATTACTCGTGTTCATGATTCCGTTTTTGGGAATTGGTTCCCGTCCTGCACTGGTCGCGCTCTTCCTTTATGGGCTATTGCCAATATTGCGCAATACCTACACAGGGTTGAAGGATATACCGCTTTCGCTTTTGGAGTCTGCAGAGGCCATTGGATTGCCTAGGTGGGTTCGTCTTTTGAAGATTGAGCTTCCGCTAGCATCGCGCGCGATCTTAGCCGGGGTGAAAACCACCGCGGTGATTAATGTGGGCACAGCCACACTTGGAGCAATCATTGGAGCCGGTGGCTACGGAGAGCCTATTTTGATGGGCATACGAAGGGACGATATCTCGCTCATACTATTGGGAGCTGTTCCGGCGGCTGTCTTGGCTCTGCTCGTCCAGCTGTTGTTTGAATGTTCTGAAAAATATTTTATTCCTCGGGGATTGCGGCTCAAGCCTAATCGGTGATGTATTGTGGCCGGTATGTACTCCATCGGTCGAGCCCTTCGCCATAGAAATTTTAGGCTGTTTTACTCCGGGCAGATCGTCTCGCTTATCGGTTCTTGGATAACCACCGTCGCGACGAGCTGGCTTGTGTATAAGCTTTGTCGGCATGCTGGTGCGGGTTACGCTGCTTCGGTTTTGGGGTTAGTCGGTTTTGTCAGTCAAATTCCGATTTTTCTAGTTACTCCATTTGCTGGAGTTTGGATGGATCGAGCTAATCGCCATCAGGTGCTATTGGCGACACAAGCATTGTCCATGTTGCAGTCGTTTGCGCTTGCCTACTTGGCTCTGAGTGAAAAAATCACGATTCCTTGGATTTTTGTGCTGCAGGCCTTTCAGGGCGTGGTCAATGCTGTCGATATGCCTGCAAGGCAGTCCTTTCTTATCGAAATGGTCGATGACCGAAAAGACTTGAGCAACGCCATTGCTTTGAACTCATCCATGGTTCACACAGCGCGTCTTGTGGGGCCAAGTCTCGCGGGGTTTTTGATCTTTTATGTGGGAGAGGGATTTTGTTTTTTGATCGATGCCCTGAGCTATTTTGCAGTCTTGATTTCGCTGTTTCTCATTCGGGTGCAACCTCGTCCTCATTTAACACATCCCTCGGCGTGGATAGCGATGAGGCAGGGGTTACAGTATGCTCACGGCACTCCCGCGATTCGTTCTCTGCTTTTTTTGGTCGCCGTGGCGAGCCTGATGTTTACTTCGCAGTCGGTGCTCATGCCCATCATCGCTGATAAAGTTTTGCTTGGGAATGAACGCACCTTAGGGTTTCTACTTGGAGCTTCAGGTCTGGGGGCGCTTTCCGGCAGTCTTTACCTGGCTTCTCGAAAGAGTGTATTAGGCCTGTCCCGAGTGATTCTCCGAGCTTCCATTACTTTAGGTGTTGGACTCTGTTTGCTCTGTTTTTCTCGCCATTTTTTCCTCTCAGTGATCTTTTTGATGGTAACGGGGTGCTCCACGGTTTTGTTGCTGGCCTCGTGCAATACAGTCCTGCAGACGATAGTTGACGATGATAAACGCGGTCGGGTGATGAGTCTTTTTAGTTTATGCTTCATGGGGATGGCGCCGTTTGGAAGTCTTTTCTGTGGGGTTCTAGCTGGTGAGATTGGCGCTGCGGAGACATTTGGTGTTTGCGGTTCTATTTGTCTATTGAGTGGCCTGGTTTTCGGCAGGGGGTTGCCAAAACTTCGTGCGCAGCTGCGCCCCATCTATCAGAAAAAAGGAATTCTACCCACTCAAGTCGAGTAGATGATAAAATTTATCACCGGCTATGCTCGAACACTGGCTGAAGCGAAAACATTGGGTTGAATTGGAAGACCTCCCGGGTTTTCCTGCGACTCTGCGGCGCTATCGACAGGAGTATCTTCAAATCCTCTCTGGCTTCGCTCCTTCATTTTTCTCGAACTTTGTGAGTCGATTGCACTGGGCAATGCAGACCTGTGCCGAAAGACGAATTGTAGATCTTTTTCCTGGTAGTGGGGGGTTGCTTGCTACCGTCGCTCGGTTGATGCAGACCCAGGAGCGTTACCCCGTTGAGGTTGTTTCCGTTCCACAGGGTGCGATTGGTTCCAAGGAAGTCCCCGAGGATCAACCGGGGTTTCGTTTATTGTGCAATCGGCTTCATCACTTTAGACCAACTCAGGCCAAACAGATAATGAACGACGCTGTGAAGGACGGGCAGGGAATTGCAGTTCTTGAAGTGGTGAGTCGAAGTTTTTCCGGGCTGTTGATGGTTGTTTCAGCGGTGCTACTTTTGTTTATAGTAACGCCCTTTATTCGGCCCTTCGAGTGGAAGCGAGTATTACTCACCTACGTGTTGCCATTTATCCCGCTGGCGGTTCTGTGGGATGGATTCGTATCCTGTTTTCGTGTTTATTCTCCATCGGAAATGGAAGAATTAATCGCCCAACACCGGAACGGAATATATCAGTGGGAAATTGGATTTATCTCGGTCAAGCGTGGTCCAACGTTTCGATATTTGATCGGGTATCCTAGGAAGAACTCTCGTTGATAACAGTTTTATCGACGGTATTTCGCCGCTTTGATAGAGAATATTTCCTGAAAAAAGTTAATTCTAATTTCCAAAACGGGTTGACATTCCAGCCGTCGAGAAGCATTAAAAAGAATCTAAAAATCAGAAAAGCTATGGGTTGGGTTTTTCTACCAGTGTCAAATTGGAGGACATACCTATGTTGAAAAAAATAGTGGGCCTTTGTGTGCTCATTTCTGTCGTCGGAGCCAATGCCGACTCCACACCAAAGCGCCCGTTACAACTCGTATCGAGCGCTGATCAAAAGACCTACGAAGGTTACATTCAGCGAACCGGAAACGCGGATCTCATCTCCCGTATCCCTGAAATGGTTTTCTATTCTGAACACGAAATGCCTCGCATGTTTCAGATTGATGAATTCAGTGGAACGTTTACCGGATTTCATGTTTCTCCCGGTGGAACAGGTTACACCGAGCCGAATATGTTCTTTCCCTGGAAGAGCCCAGCAGGATTGCGAGACGCTTCGAATGCGGCTTCGTTCAAGTTCATGATCTTGCCTGCTCCCAAAGGGGAAACACGCGCCAACGACGAAAAAATCCAAGTTTGGCGTGAATTTGTTCAA
Organism: uncultured Pseudobdellovibrionaceae bacterium; assembly: GCA_964611895.1. Classification (GTDB taxonomy): domain Bacteria; phylum Bdellovibrionota; class FAC87; order UBA2466; family UBA2466; genus JAIEOG01. The sequence goes on along the minus strand of CAZTDN010000003.1, from coordinate 98,373 downwards.
CCAGCTAACGGAAACTCCGCCTTGGAAGGAAGTTACCGATGGGAGTTCCCCGTGGGGACTACTTTTGGAGAAGTTCTCCTGGTCCGCGATCCAAAAAATCTCCACCATGTCTTCGAAGTGCGTTTACGCACTAAGGAAGCCAAGGGCTTGGAGAAAGGTTGGGTGATGGACTCGCTGCGGCCATTCCGTAACGTCGATGAACTGTACCAGCGCTCTGAGAAACTTGCTCAAACCGAAGAGTTCCGAGGGGATAAAAAGGTCGAAGCATTCGTGGATTACCTTTCCGAGGGCCATGTGCTTCCGGTCCAGTACCTCGCCGACGGTGTGATGGGAGGCAATGCGTTCGAAACAGACTACGCGGCCATTGATTACTTGCCCGAAGTCCCGGAGCAGTTCGTAGTTCGCCTCTTGCAGACGCCTTTTGTTTCGGTTCGCGGCGAGCAATGGCGGCAAATGGCGGAAGCACCTTCGGCTCCAGCCACAAAAGCTGCATTCCACATTGTGCCGAACAATGCCAATTTGGCCTTTGTGCACGTCGACAAAGACAGTTGCATGCGTTGTCACAGTGCGTCCATGAAACATGCGGTTACCTTTTCGGGCTTAGCTCCGAACGGAAGTGACTGGTATGGATTTGTGCGCGGTAGCGATGGAATCTTGTCGTTTTACCCTGTGATTCCACAAGGCAATGGTAGCAAAACTATCCGCCCTGAATTCATTCAGGCGGGTATTTTGAACCTGCGCCTACAGAACTAGTTGTTGACCATTTCAAAAGCTGGCCAGAGACCTTTTTGGTCTCTGGCCTTCGCTTTTGTTCAACTGGCTGGAAATCAAGTCCGCGACGAGCTGGTTGCCGGTGCCGCTCATGTGTCCTCCTGACCAAAGTTCTTGGTAGGCTTTTTCGCCACGCTTTTTAACTTCAGCGATTGAGGGCCAGGTATCCACAATTTCTAGTGCCATTTTTTCTCCACAGGCTTTTAGCTGTGCCATCTGGGAGAAATTATCTGGGCTCGGCTCAGGCCCATACTGCAATACGACTAGTGTACGGGGAACTCTTGAAGCGACACGTTCTTTGAAGCGTTTAAGAATCGCGCATGCCAGAGCAGCGGGGTCTTGTGCCGTTGCCTCGGCGGGCTTTTCGGTGAGAGGTGTTTTCCACCATTTTGGAGCCAGTTTACCAAGGATTCGATCCGCCAGAAAACTCCGGCCCAATGCAGAATGTATTGCATCGATATGCAAAGTCCAAGGCTCCGCTCTGGAAAGATGGGCTGTTTCCAGTTCCAATTCTGAATCTATCCATCTGAAGTAGGGTTTGGGGAGGTAGTAAGGCGCTGCCTGACTCGCTTGGACGTCATACTGAAGTCCCAAGTAAAACACGCCCAGGATTAACACCTCGGGGTGGAGCTCTTTGATAAGTGCTTCAGCCCTCAACACAGACTGGTCGAGCCCATACCCGCAAACGCCCGCGTTGACGACGGAGTGGGTGGTCTGAGCCTGCAAGCGGCTGGGCCAAGTGTCCGAATCCGAGACTTGATCCCCAAAAGTGTAGGAGTCTCCCACTGTGAGCCAAGGGGAGTTGGCGTTTTCAGTCGAACCCGTCGAACGAAATCCTCCGGGTGTGAGGGTCACCTGCGTGCGGTACCTATTGGGCAATCCGGACAGCGCTTCGGTCGGAACCCAACCTAGTGTCCTGTCTGGCTTTAAACCACACGATTGAACGCGCAAAGCTAGACGGTGATCGAACACCGTGCCGGTCTGCAGAATAGCGCGCTCGCGGTACCGCAATCGGTATTCTAGGATTCCAACGCAGGCCGCCAACGTGAGCAGAATACGAAGGATAGGCAGAGAGTGTCTGGGCATCTGCGGGGATTATAGCAGGGCTGTTTAGGTATGCTAAGATGAACTCGAACCCGGGAAAAACCCAGATGCAGTTTACCGACAGCGCTTTTCTGTTTCTGTTTTTGCCCCTTGCGCTTTTGGCGCACCGCTTCGCTTTGGTTGCTTCAGGAAACAAGTACAGCGCCGCTCCTCGACTGTGCTTGTTTTTTTCCACGTTGATCTTCTACGGGTACTCGGAGCAATGGTGGCTTGTTCCATTTTTGATCTGTATTTGTTTTGATTTTGTTTGGGCTTCGCTTTTGAGCCGTTCGGAGAGAGTTCGATTTCGCAAAATGATTCTGTGTCTCTCCATTGGGCAGAATCTCGCTTTGTTGAGCGTGTTTAAGTATTGGACTTTCTTCACTGCCAATATCGCTGCTTTTTCTCCTGACCTCGCTCAGCAGATGGCAAAGCTGCACGAGTTTATTCCCGCCAGTCTTCCCCCTGGGATTTCGTTTTATACTTTTGAGTCTTTGAGCTTTGTCATTGATGTTTACTGGGGGAGGGTAATCCCCCCTAAACGCGCCGATGAGTTTTTTGCATTTATTGGGATGTTTCCCCGTTTTGTTGCCGGTCCGATCGTCCGCTACCGGGATATGGTAGGCCAGTTTTCTGGATATCGGGGAATGCGGGTCCAGGCCGGGTTGGTGCTGTTTGCGTTTGGGTTGTTTCTAAAGTGCGGTTTTGCCGATGCGTACGCTGTTTTTGTTCCTCTTGCCTTTGATTCGGGATCACCTCCGGGATTCGGGGCCGCTTGGATTGGCTCGATAGCGTACGCCATGCAAATCTATTTTGATTTCTATGGATACTCTTTAATGGCAATTGGACTGGGTGTTTGCTTGGGATTCCAGTTCCCGACTAATTTTAATCGACCTTATCTGGCTTCGGATCTGCAAGATTTCTGGAGGCGATGGCATATCAGTCTGTCTACTTGGTTACGCGATTATTTATATGTTCCGCTGGGGGGCAGTCGCAAAGGCAAGGTTCGAACCTACATCAACTTGTTTCTGACTATGCTCATTGGAGGAGCATGGCATGGCGCAAACTGGACATTTATCGTTTGGGGCGCTTTGCATGGTGGGTGGCTGTGTGTAGAGCGAATGGCGTTGGGGTTTGCACCGGCTTGGACGCGGCGATTGCTGATGTTGTGGGTTGTTCTGGTGGGATGGGTTTTTTTCCGCTCCGAGAACATGGGGCAGGCTCTATCCGTTCTGGCGTCCATGACCGCAGCGCAGGGGGATAATGTCCATTTGCTGCCTCTGCAAAGCCTGGTTTCGGATTGGGGAGCCGCGATCAGTTGTTCTTGCGGCTTGGTGTTTTGTTTTTATGCGGAGCGCTTTTTTGACGCTCAGTCTCTAGAGAACCTCGAGGCCCCCACGCCCTGGCAATGGTCTGCGGCACTACTGCTTTTTGCGGCCACTGTTCCGATCGGAAGTCCGGACCTACCACCTACGCCTTTTTTGTACTTTCAGTTCTGAGCTTATTCTTTGGATTCAAGCGCTGCGAGGAATCGCAACATATAGAGAGAAGTGCTCGTGGGTTTGGTGTCAAAAATCACCCGATGGGATGGAGCGTAATTGGAAAAGAGTCCATCTTCAAAGTACTGAGTTCTATGGGCGACCAGGCTAGGATCCGTCGACCGCGCCATTGCCCACACGCGTTCACAAACGGTGTCTAGGTCCGGGTTAAATTTTTTCCAACTGCAGTAGCCAGCAAGGAGCCACTCGGCCGATAATCCCGACGGAGAATATCCCCACCCGGAACGCCCGGAGTAGTTCACTCTATACCAACCGTTGGAACCATCGAGGTAATTTGCAAATAGAGGGCGGCTCAGATTTTTGTTAAAGACTCGGTAGGCTATCTGGTTGGAGAATTTCTCCATCCATTCTTCAGCCGAAAAACGAGTGTCAATCAGGTCCTTGGCGAGTGCATAGCTATTCAAAACAGGCACCAAACGCATGCCATGGCCTAAATCCCAAGAGACATTTGCGGCAGGTTTAGGCGCAGCGGCAGGTTTGCGCTCAGGTTCTGGAAAACTTAGCTGAACCAGATCTGAGTAGCGAAAGTCGACATGGTCTTTCCAGGCCCCGGCATCCAGAGTTGCTCCGGTCAACCGCCGTCCTTTGAAATCGGTAACCAGCGTATTCTCTAATCGTTGCTCGAAAAGTTTGAGCACCGTAAGTGCGATACTCGCCAGGCCCATTCGGTTCATCAAGCTCAGAGGGACTTTTCGCGGGTCAGTTTTGTTTGCCGATAGCAGTTCCACCGCAGCCGCTCCTATTTGCAGAATTCCATCATCGAGGTAATTGCAATACGACTTGTTGCTGCCGAGCTGCTTTAAGTACGCGCGGTTGGTAAAGTCCACCAAGGTGTGACGCTTAGTGTCCGTACATCTCCACCCGATAACCTGCCAGATTCCGTCGTTGTCGCCAGAGTTCCAGTGATCCATCTGGTCGAGCACTATGGGGAGATAGGAAGAAATCACTCGGTTCATTGCGGGCGTTGCTTCGCTGCCCGCTTCGGTGAAGAGGCGAATTTCGTGAGAAATGAGGTAGATAAACTGGGAAGAGGCAAGGACTGACTCTTTTCCATTGGCTTCGAGCCAGAGGCGTCGGGATTTGCTCAAGGGAAGGAGAGCGTATCCAGAGTTTGCGCTGTAGTCTCCAGTGAAATACCAATATTTGTTTACAGTCTGTAGTTTGTCCAAAGCTAAGAGAGAAATACCCGCGATATCGTCCAAGTACCCGGGGCGCCTGTTGGCAACAGCGTAGTCCAGAAGTGGGTGCGCGATGATTTGAAAGTTATACAAAACGAAAGGAGTGAACGAAGCGCTGGTGAATAGATTCCTTTGTCGGGCCTTATTGTTGTTCCAAATTTGGGCCAGGATCTTTTCTCGATCGGTGAGTAGGGGCGTTTCACTGTCTGTCCAAGTTGCCGTGACTTTGAGCTGGGAGGTCGCTTGTTCAATCGCTTTGCGGTTGAGGAAACAGCCACCGGTAGTCAGTGTGACTGTGAATAAAGCGACACAATGAGTTAAACGAAATATACTCTGCCCACGCACCATGCTCTCTAGATGTGCACCCCGCGTGCCATTCGGGTCGACTGCTTTTGTGCCTGGAGCTGGGAGGTAAATCGCCTAGGTCTTTGACAGGCCTTTTTCTAGCGATACCTAAGCCTTTGACCTCCTGGGCAAAGAGGCGTCCAAAAGTTCGTCGTTTCAGGAATTATGCTTCTGGGGCCACAAAGTAGGCGACTTTCGCCACCGGTTCCAAATTGGAACCCAGTGCGCGGCGCGTCTCTAGGCTTGGGCAGTTTGGCACGAGAGCTGCACTAGCAGCCGGACAAATTGAAACGCCCAACGGGCAGGAGGATCGTATGAAAAAATTATTTCTTTTAGGAGTGAGTCTTTCCACTCTTTCTTTTGCAACCAGCATTCGTTCTGTGTCGGTAGAGCTGATCGATACCCCGATGATGATTTCGGGGGTGGGTTCCAAAGCTCAAATCGTCCGGGCTACCTTTGATGGGGTTGTTTATGGAGCCGAGTGCGCGATGAAACGTCCGTACTATGGTGGACACGGCCGGCGTCCAGTTCCGGGGACTCCGTCCATCGACTACAGTCGTTGCCAATGGAGCACCATCAAACAGCTTTCTCGCTATGAAATCCGCGAAGTCGCTCGCCTGGTTCGGGCGGCTGAGCATGGGGCTCTGGTCACCCAAACTGGCCCACACTGTTTGGCGCTTCCCATGCGGTCTTTCACCATTCGTGCGAACAACAACCAGTTCTTGCTCCAGTCAGGATCTTATCCTTGCGGGGGAACTGTCACGAACAACACTCGGGCTGCCGCGCAGTTGATTGCGATGGTGAAGGAGTGGAAACAAGACGTTTGCCACTAAGCGCCTTGAGTCGACGTGCAGTTGTGGAAAAGCCATGGATCGCGCGATCCATGGCTTTTTGCTTTTAACCTAGCCGATGACACTCATCTGTTTCCATTTGCCACCTTGGAACCGACCCAAAAACACCATCGCGAGAACGACTGAATAAACACTCGCTGCGCCCCAGGCCCAATAGATGGCGCCCGGCCAATCCTGTATCCACCAGGTTGGGAGTACCATCAAGGGCCACGGAAGAAGCAGTGCGACCAGGCTCACGAATCGAGTGTCTCCCGCCCCCTTGAGGGCGAACGAAAAGACGATATTCGTGCAATCAAAACAGGTGAAAAAGGCGACAAACATCAGCAAGTACGGAGCTATCTGTGCGACCTGCTGCCAAAGTTCAGGATTCCCCGCGTTCTCAAAAAGCCCGAGGTATAACTGAGGAAAGAGAACAAACGTGCATCCCAACGGCACGATATAGAAAAAAACGACTTGAAACCCGCTCCACGCAAACTCCACCGCTTTTTCGGGAGCTTTTTCTCCCAAAAACTGCCCCACTTGAATCATGACGGCTTGGGCAATGCCCATGGGGGGTAAGATCGCGAGCATCAAGACCGTGGTTGCAATACCACTAGCAGCCAATGCGGCTTCGGCATTCTCCATTCTACCGATGATTATGAGAAAAACTGTAAACGCGAGGCCCTCTAACGCCCACTGGAGGCCACTGGGTAGTCCGTACCGCAGATAGCGTCGTAGGAGATCTCCGTGCCACTTCCAGCCCGACAAAACGCCATATTGTTTCTCGTTTTCGGAGGTGAATATCCAGTAAAAAGCAAACCCCGCCGAGATGTAATTGGCGAGCGCCGTGGCGTAGCCTGCTCCCGCCACACCCAGAGCAGGAAATCCTAAGTGACCAAAAATGAGCAGGTAATCCAGAATCGCATTGGCAATGAGACCCACACAATTGATCCACATCACCGTCTGAGTTTTGCCCAGACCACCATAAAATCCACTCGCAGCGGCGATCAGCGCGGCCGGCAAAGCAGAATAACAAATAGGAGCAAAGTATTCGCCTTCTATCGCCGCCGTTGTCGCGGGGTGTCCCATCCACATAAAAAAACTTTCTGCACCGGGGATGAAGACAAGGAATAAAATTCCGCCAGCAATACTAATGTAGACCGCTTGCCAGAGCGCGGGTCCGATGTTTCGCGGCTGGTGGGCACCGTGGTACTGAGCGACAAATGTCGTGAGGTACGCCGCGGTTTGCTGCAAGAGCGCCATGGGCGTCCAAAACACACCCATGACCGTGGGCGCAGCTCCTAATGCTTCGGTCGAAAACTGCCCGAGAAATATGCGGTCGATAGTGAGTTGAAGGTTCCAAAAACTGTTAGCTAGGATCAAGGGCCAGGCGATTTGGAGTATTTGTTTCCATCGGTGTTTGCGCGAGGTGGAGTTCGACTGCGTCATTCACGCAATTCTACACCACCTGGTAGGACAGCAGTAGCACAACGAACCCCGCCAGCGCAGAAAAAGAGCTCTTTTCCGAAGGGGACGGGAATAACCGAATAGCCGAGACTCTCAAACGCTTTGGTCGCGGCATCATCGATAGAATCAATTCCCAAAGTAGGCATCATCGCCGTTTTTCCCACAAAAATAGAGTTGGTATAGGTGAAAATTGCACTTGGGGAAAAAAAGGAATAAGCCGGCCCCACACGAGGGACTTCGAGCACCGGATAGGATTTTTCTTTTGCGATTTGGAGGATCTCAGCTTGGTAGTCTAAGCGGTGTTGGAAGTTATTTAGTTTGGACTTAAGATTCATGGATTCGAGCCGATTGCGGATGTGATTTGCATCGTTTTTGCTTTTTGCGGTTGCCTTATGGAGTGAAGCGATCGCCATTTGGTGCGAGCCCAAGATAAATACGTCTTCTCCCGTGCGGAGGTTTTTGGTGACCGCAAATCCATAGTCGATGTGCTCATCCGGAGCCGCTTTTTCGGATCCGATCATCGTGATCGGTTTGCCAAACGCAGTGCCCAGCACATTTAGCATATCTCGACTAGAAATCTGCAGCCGATAGGCATTCTCAAGAACCGTCATGTATCCAACAAAAACATCTCGTTCACCCACGACGATATCGCCGCCTTCTAAGTAAAAGGGCAGCTTGGTTGAGGGAATGGATGGGGCAAGCGTGTTGGCCAAAAGGACTCTGCCATTTACGATGGCGGCCTCGGTGTTCGGCGGGCTGTCCCCTTGGACGATCGCTGGAATGTTTTTCTGCGGGATAAAAGCATCCCGCACCCAGATAATGGGGGTTTCTTTCTGATCGGCCGAAATTCGAATGCGACTCGAAATCTGTGCGGGAAGGTGTTGAATGGAATCCTGAAGCTTGGCGCTCTGAGTGGTCTTCGCGGTGATGATCCAGAGTTTAGTAGTGGGCTCCTGCTCCAGCAGCTTTATAAAGTCCTGAAACATTCGCCCATCTTCAAGGATGTAGTCATTGGGAGAAAGTACGACAGTAGCATTTTTGTCGACATAGTCCGCAGCCAACTCCATTTTCTGCGCGGCAGAATAGTCAAACTTACCCGTTTTGGGATCGTAATAGCCATGCAGGCTCGAAGGTATTTTCAAGGCTTGCAGCGTAACGGAGTCTATGGGGACTCCCTGCTGCCCAAACTCCTCAGTCGTTCCTTTGATATAAAAACCGAATTTCCCAAACTTACGTTCTAGAGTGGCGCGGCGTTTGGTTACTGCCTGCGCTGTTTTTAACTTCTTGATTGGTTCGGAGACGAAGTTTGAAAGGCCCTGAAAGCACTGGCGCAGCGTGGAGGCCGCAACGGTTCGAGGGGCCCCGACGGCACAGATGACGGCCAGTAGAAGGAGTCCCTTAGCGAACACATTGACTTTTTTTTTTCTAAACTGGACCAAGTTTGACGCACTCCACTTGTCTGCGCCTGGCCAGGCGCCATGCCGCCTTCTAGTTTTGCAAGGCTTGGTCCACGCGCAGCGCTATCCACAAGGTGAGTACAAGATATTTACCAAATGAATGGCCATCTTCATAATTATTCAACATTTAAATCTTATGATGGAAACATCAACAGGTCACACAACCACAAATGGAATAGGAGTATGTATGCGAACATCCATTAGCAAAAAGTTGCTCATCTTGCGGCTGATTTTTGCGCTGGCGGCGGTCGGAGTGGTTTCTACCACAACGGCTTGCAACGGTTTCTCGGGAACGGGCCGGTATAGCCCTTGGGGCGGGTAAGGTTATCGCCCATCACACCACTCTTGATCGGAATCGATCAGGGACTGATCCGGGCAAACGCAAACATTCGACCAGACCTCCCCTTGCCAAGAGTCCACGCTTCCCCCTTTGAAGGAACATTTTTCCTCCGGAGAAAAGCTGGACCAATTGGCAGGGAGAGTATGGTCGGGCGGTAGAGTGGCGATGTACACCCCGCCCGCAATGCCAGCGGATCCCACCAGGGCTCCTGTGGTGATTAATCCAGCGTACGCCGCTCCGCACAGTCTGTTTTTTCGATCGCGGTGCTTGAAACTTTCCGACTCAGGATCTTGGGGAGTTTCGTGTTGGATTACGCCACCGTCGTAGTGGGGAATTCCTGATCGAAAATGCCTATGACCCAGCTGGACTCCGGTGATATCGGGGTAAATAGTATCTTTTCCGGGGACATGACTTTGGAGTGTGGTTTTATCTCCAGGGCCAAGTTTTGGCTCGCTTTGCTGGTTTTCTATTTTGAGCTTTATCTCCGCGTTTTTGGTGGGAGTTGCATTGATGACGTGTTTTGCAAAAGCTCCAAGATTCTCCGTTGGTCCAAAAACCGCAACGACACTTCGTTGCACGCCGAGTTCTTTTTCTAGCTGAACGATCATCGGGCGATCCCGCACGCTCAGTGTTGCGATATCCCAAGCGGACAGAAAATCCTTTTCCTCTCCACTTCTTCCGATTACCTCATTGATAGACTCGGGAATAGAAACCTCTCTCCCTTGGGCCAGTTCGGTCCAGAGTCTATCCAAATCATTTTGTACTTCATTGGCCCACGGGACGAGTCCGGCGGAGGTTTCTCTGGGAACACGATTGGTATCTGGAAGAATGAAGTTTTTGCCGACTTTTACAAACAGAGAGCTCGTGTCTCGCAAAAGCGTAAAAAAGGCTTTCCTCTGAGTAGGCTTCACCGGTGTGTAATACACCAGCTTCATGAGATCATTCTTTGAAAGGGCAATACGTATCTGTGCGCCTTGAGATCGTAGCACAGCAACTCGTTTGAGAACTTTGAATGCGTCCTCGGTAGCTAGAAAATTCCCATTGAGAACGATGGAAGTATTTTTTCCACACCACTTGCCCTGCGCATCGAGTAACTTCAGGTTTCTCAGGCTATCGACCAGGTAGCTCTCATTAGAGTCTGGAGACGCTGAACCAATGGCGACTCCACCGTACAACGAAAAAACATGGGCTTCACCTCGGTGGGGCACTACCCACTCTGCCTCGGCGAGGAAACAGCAAATCGCAAAGAGGCAGAACAGCATACGAGACATCATTTCATGTCTCCTTGTAACAGGGATACTCCGCCGTTCGGGAGAGAATGGATTCGAATAGGGAGCTGCCCCAGAGTCCGGACTTGTTTGGAGCGATCAAAGGAAATCTTTACTCCATTCCAATTCATTGCGGAGAGTTCCGGCGGTGAGGACACATAAACCTGTTTAAGAGGGCGTCCCCGAGTGGCTTGCATGAGAGGACCAATAACAGATTTTACGACGTGAATATCTGTAGGAGAGACTTGCTTGCTTCCAGCTTGGGCTAGGATCGATTGAGGCCATTTGTCGACGTCGATAGCGTTGCCAATGGGAAGAAGTGCAGTTTTAAACTCTTTCTGCCCCGTGCTTCCATCGGGTTCGTAAGAATGGACAAGCAGCATGGAGTAGGTTGGTTCACCGGTTTTGGAATCGTAGGTTTTAATGATTTCTGCCAGAGCGCCATCTTTGCCGAGGCGTCGTGCTACCGCAGCGACTAGGTCCTCTTTGTCTGCGGAACCCAGCGGTACATTGACGGCGTGGTTTAGCAAGATTGATTGAGCAAGGTCCGTACTGCGAGCGAGTTTGTTCTCTGTTTCTAATGCCGCGTATTGATGGACTAGGTGTTCGAGGTGACGGCTACGATTCTTCTTCTGTAGCTCCGAGTAGGGGAGTTTTGCTTTGGTCAGCGATTCAGCCAGCGCATCGCGGGATTGCAAGCCTTTTTGGAGATGATCCCATGCGGACAGACTCCACTGGTTTTTGGTTGCCGGGCTCTTGGCCGTTTCAGCGCGGGCGAGCTCAATCTCATTCAGAGTCTCGTAGGCTTGTACGTAGAGTGAGGAATCCTTGGGAACCTGCGATTGATTTAGCAGGGCCACACTTTCCTGGACCAGCGCCTGAGCAGCAGGCAGAGACAGGTCTGCGGACTGGCGGCTACTGTGTTTAGCTTGTTGGAGGAGTGCCTGTGCGCGTAAGCAAGCAGACTCGATTTTCTCTCGGTGCATCCCTTCACCCACGGCCCCCTGTTTCTCCAGGGCATCTAGGTACTGCATGGCAAGGGCCCAATCATTTTCCGCAAGACTCAATCGGGCCAATTCCAGCAAAGCCGATCGCGCTCCAAGTTGCTTGGTTCTACCTTCATTTGCAAGGGAGGGGAGCCGTTTGATCAATTGCTCCGGATCTAGGAGTTCCGTTCCGCCAAATTTGTTTTTGTTTTTGGAGCCTTTAAAAATAGCATCCATTAGTTGACCGAAAGCCTCCCGGCTTTCGACTAGTTTTCCCTGTGCAAGGAATAAGCGGCCACGGTTTAAGTAGTGAAACACATCACTGTCTAAGTCTCCGTTATAACCTCCCGGTTTCCAGACGGCCCGGGTAGCTTTTTTTCGTTCTCTGATTTTTGCACTTTCTCCTAAGGCGTGGGCCGCCGAATCCACAGCTCCAGCGCGTAGGAGAGCGGAACCCAAGTCCTCCCAACCTTGCCATGCTAGAAAGTGCTGATCGGATTGAAACTGGGTAAGAAAATTGTCGGAGTAAGTTTTCAGAAACAAGTTTTTCTTGTTCTCGTAATGTTCGATCGCATTTGCTGTTTTTCCCAGGTTTTGCTCCACGCGAGCCATGTTGCCATTGGCAATCGCAAGCTCGTTGGAAGCGACTTGAGGAATCAGTGCGTGGTTTGGTTGGGACTCTGAAAAAGTATTTTGCAGGTCTAGCGCATGACTATACAGCGCCAGTGCCTCAGTGAGTTTGCCTAACGACTCTAGCGCCTGTCCCGTGAAAATAAGCGCTGCTGCAAGTGGGCGCAACTGATCCGTGGAAAGCGTCCCGTTGGCTCGGGCTTTTTCCAAAATGGCACTCTGTGTGCGCGCCAGTTCCAGCGCTTTAGCCAGGGACTCAGGATCGTGAGCCTCGAGAAGCCGGTTGATTTCACCTTTTTGATCGAAAGCGGCTGCAGCTCTCTTCAGCGCTGAGTCCTCGGTTGGACGAGAATTTTGTTTGCGCGCTGAATGGTCCTCACCTATGGCGGAATGGTTGCAAGCGATGGCAAGAACTATGAGAGCTCGAAAGATCATTCGAATCGCAAGGCCTCCATTTCAGCAATACCGGCGGCCTTTTTTGCTGGCCAAAACCCAAAACCTAACCCAGTGAGAATGGACAGCAGAAAAGCGGGGACTACGATCCAAATGGGCGCTCGCATATCAAAAGCCGGTTTAATAGAGGTAATAACCTGTGTAATAGCTACGGAAGTGAGGATACCTACCAGCCCTCCGATGAATGCAAGCGCAGCAGCTTCTACAAGGAATTGAATCAGAATATCTTTTCTTCGGGCACCGACTGCCCGCCGTATGCCGATTTCGCGTGTGCGTTCGGTGACGCTCACTAGCATGATGTTCATAATGCCAATGCCGCCGACAAGCATAGATACGAGAGCTATTCCCGCCAATGCGTAGGTGAGCATGTTCATGATGGTGTTGAGTGTTTCCACCATGGAGTCCTGTGTGATGACAGAGAAGTCTTCTTGATTGCCATGACGGGATTTGAGGATGGCAGAGATTTCGGCTACGGATTCTCCTAGCCCGGACTTGGATTTAGCTTTTGCCCGAATTCCAAAAAGTTTATCTTCGTTAAAAGCGCGCATGGCCACCCGGGTAGGCACAATGACCAAGTCATCCATTTCAAAACCAGAAGCTTCTCCAGATTTGGCAAGAACCCCCAGTACGCGGTGTTCGGAACCATTGAGCTTCACCATTCTTCCAATACTCTCGCCTTGAGGAAATAAGTCGCGCGCCACATGGTTGCCGAGCACAACGACTTTTCTGGAGAACTCTTCTTCTTCTCTGGAGTGAAATCGGCCCATAGCCAGACGCACGTGAATAATCTGGGGAAGTTTTTCGTTCGTTCCCATGATTTTTGCCTCACGAGAGCGCGCCTCGTGTTTAAGGCTTCCCTGGCCAAGCATCAATCCCGTGGTGGCACTCAGGCTAGTGGCCTGTTTTTCGAGTGATTCGACGTCTCCCAGAGTCAGTCTGTTTTTGCTGCTACCTGGCGGCGGGCCGAGTCCTGATTTGGCTTCCATTTTTCCGGGCTGAACGAGGATGAGGTTTGTGCCGGCTCCCTCGAATTCTCGTGTGATGTAGTTCTTCGCGCCCGTTCCAATCGACACCAAAAGCACGACTGCTGCAGAGCCGATGATCATGCCCAACATGGTGAGAGCAGCGCGTAGGCGATTGGCTGCAAGAGACTCCCAGGCCAGTATCAACGTTTCAAATAGCGGCACGGTGTCGGTCCTCGGAAATTTTGCCATCGAATAGAGTGAGGGTACGTTGCGTGCTTGCAGCGATCTGCGGATCGTGCGTGACGACAAGAATCGTAACCCCTTCTCCATTGAGCTTTTGAAGCAGCGCTAAGATCTCTTTTCCCGTGTGAGAGTCCAAGCTTCCGGTCGGCTCATCTGCCAGAATCAAACTTGGTTGATTGACCAGCGCTCGCGCAATGGCGACACGCTGCCGCTGTCCTCCAGAGAGCTGGTTTGGCAGGTGTTTCAGTCGGTCAGACATGCCTACCCGTTCAAGCGCCACCAGCGCTTTTTCACGCCGTTTGGCAGGGGTCAGTCGCGACGTGTATGCAGCACTATAAATCAGCGGCATTTCGACATTGCGCAAAGCTGTGAAGCGGGGGAGGAGGTGAAAACTTTGAAAAACAAAGCCGATCTCTTGATTGCGGGCATGGGCGCGTTCGTCATCACTAAGGCGTTCCACTTGGCGATTGCCAAGCCAGTATGTGCCGTGGGTGGGCGCATCTAGCAGACCTAACAAGCCAAGGAGCGTGGACTTTCCACAGCCCGAAGGGCCAGTAATAGACACAAATTCTTTTTTTTCTATCTCGAGATCAATGCCTCGCAAGGCGTGAACAGTCTCTCCACCCACAGAATAATCCTTTTGAACAGATTGCAGACGGATTAAGGCCACGCTGCAACCTCAATGGAAGAACGAAGTCCGTTAGCGAGTTCTACTTCTTCCGTGGGCAAAGCAATGATATCTCCGTGGTTTATTCCGGAGAGGACTTCTGAGCGGTCGTAGTTCCCGATTCCAACTTCGATGGGCGTTTTTTCCAGTTTTCCATCTCGATGTACATACACGTAGCGTTGATTGCCGCTTCCAAAAATCGCTCGGCTGGGGAGCGCAAGGGTTTTTGGTTTTAAATCGGTGATGATTTCTATTTCGGCCGAAGCTCCTACCGGAATGTTTTCTCCATCATTAAGAATTTGAATGCTGATTTGAGAAGTCCGGTCTTGCTCTTTGGATGTGTTTACAAACTGAACGACCTGATCGACCACTCCGTCGAATGCTTCCTTGCGGGCTGCGGGAACACGTACGCGCGCTTTCATCCCTTTTTTCACTCTTACAAGGTCCGTTTCATCAATTTCGCCGCGAACAGTTCGGGGGCGCAGGTCGACCAAGCGAACGAGTGGTTTGGCGGTGGGCGGTGAGGGTTGTGAAACACCTCCCAACTCGATGTTAAGCTCAGTAACTTGACCATCAAAGGGCGCCTTGATGAAAGTTTTCTCCAAGTTTGCTTTTGCGACAGCGGCAGCGCGCATGGCCGAGTCGAGCGAAGTTTTGGACACAAGCTTGTGAGCGAAGAGCCGCTTTGAGCGCTCTAGCTCGGTCAGACTATCCCTATAAACAACAAAGAGGTCTTTGTTCTCTAGTTGGGCGATCGTGCGTCCTTTTCTTACAATATCGCCGAGTTTCACCAGGGTTTTTGAAACTCGTCCGGCTGTCCCAAAACCCAGGATCGCCTGTTGCTGCGCGGTGACCGTTCCAGAACTCAAGGTGGTGACGGTGGACTCTACTCTGGTTTCTGTTGCCGCGATTCCCTTGAGTTTTGGAGCTTTTTGGCAAGTTGCAAGGAAAACCAGTGCGAACGAGAGAGGGAGTGCATGACGTAGCTTCATAGTTCTACCCCCAAGCTGGCCGAAAGACGGTGTATGGTTTCCACGAGTTCTAGTTTTGCTTTCGCAAGCGCAATTTTGGATTCGATGAAATCGTTTTGAGTCGAGAGCAGTTCCACCATGGTTGCTTTACCCAGTCGGTAGCTTTCCGTGGATAGTCGCAATATCTCTTCGTTCTGGTCTCGGTTGAGCGAGAGGGATTCTAGCTGTTTGGTGGCGGAACGGACTCGCATGACATCTGCGTGCACCTGGTTGCGAAAGGACGATATATCCATCTCTCTTTGTATTGCAGCAGTCTTTTGGGAGCTCTCAACTTCGTTGAAGGCGCTGATAGCGCTCCCGCCAA
Source organism: uncultured Pseudobdellovibrionaceae bacterium (assembly GCA_964611895.1). Classification (GTDB taxonomy): domain Bacteria; phylum Bdellovibrionota; class FAC87; order UBA2466; family UBA2466; genus JAIEOG01. The sequence continues at coordinate 82,796 of CAZTDN010000003.1, read as the reverse complement.
CATAGAACGGGATGGTGAGTACGGCGGATATCGCATAGGACTGATTCGCACCACTATAGTCGGAACTTTGTCGGTTGTACTGTCCTTGCAGCGATAGCTCGGGCCATTCTTGGGCCATGAGTGTGCTGGCTTTGGAGTGGGAAAGGTCTTCCCTGGCGACATGTAATTGGTAGTGAGGGCTGCTGACCGCAATGCGCTTGTCTAGTGCTTCTAGTGTTTGGGCATCGAGTTCAACGGAATCGTCTTGGTTTTTGCCAATATAAGGTGCGATAGCTTCGGGAACGGTGGATAATTGCGCGAAGTCGTTTATGGCACTTTCCAGGGCTGGCTCTGATTTTATGAAATTGAATAAGCCTAGCTGTTCGAGTTTTTCTTTCGTGATGCCGGAAAACTGAATGAGTTCCGCTAGACTCGCTAGTCTGTCTTGGGAGAAAGTCTTTCGTTTTGACTCTAAGGAGACCAAGTTCGCTTTGGCGCGCAAGGTATCTATTCGGCTGGTCTGCCCGAGTTTAGACCGAAGGACGGCGTCCTTCTCGTTGGTGCGAGCAATTTGGATGGAACGTTCTACTGTGGTTTCTTGGTAGGCTTTGAGCAGATAGTCGCTCACATGGTGCCGTAGTTTCCAATCGAGGTCCGCTCGTTCTGCTTTGCGTTCTGCTACAAGTGCGGTGTTCTGCCGGTAAGCTCTTTGAAGATCGAGGTGGACAGATCGTCGATAGATGGGAAAGTTAATTTTAAGCGCTAGAGCGGTCGGTCGGACTTCAGTGGGTGCGTATCCTAGAAGTGTGGAAGGGAGCACACCACTGTTAATGAATCCATAGTCCTTCGACTGAGTCTGAGAGAGTTGGAAATCGAGGCGAGGCAGCCAGTGAGCCCAAGCGGAGTGAATCGCGTGTTGGCTTTGGGCGACTTCGCTTTGCGTAATCTGGATCTGAGGAGAGCGGTGCGCTGCTTCCAGTCGGATTCTGTGGAATACCGCGTTAAATGACGTCTGCGCTGCAAGGCAATCTGCTGATAGAAGTATCAGAAAAAGGATCTGTGCCATGCTTCAATATTTTAACTGATATAATCGCCAAATGCTGACAATTCCGTCGTTTAATGAGTTCTGCGCACAGCTCCAACACTACGGAAATCGAATGATCTGTCTCGTTCCATTTGGGCGTGGCGGAGTGTATTTCCTTCAAAGCCTGTTTGATAATCATCCCGAAGTGTTGATGTATCCAGGGAACTTTGATTTTTATAACCGCGTTGTTCTGAGCCGCACCGATTGGCAAGACCATTGGAGAGAGTCCTTGAGAGGGACGTTTGCCTATATCCCGCTAGCGACGCACATGAATATCAATCAAGGTTTAGGTGCAGATGGAAGTGGGGCATTGAACTTGGATGTCGACGAGTTGATGCGTTTGACTAAAGAATGTTTGACGACAGATCGTCCAGACAGCCGTACGTTGTTTCTGGCTGCGCACTATGCAGTCGCCCGTTTTATGAAAAAAGACCTGTCCGCTGTCCGGTGCATCTTGTTGCACGATCATCATCATCCTATGAGTGGAGAGACAGAGCGGGCAATCTCCAGAGATTTTCCAGAATCTATTTTTGTTTATACAGTAAAGGATCCTCGCGCAAACTATTACTCCCAAAGAAGGGCGAAAAAATACCTGATGAGTCAGGACGGTTTTGATCATCTGAAGTTTCATCATTATATGACGATTACTTGCGTGAGCCTCTATCAGTGGGGTTTGAATTTGCTAAATGGGTTTCCTGGTCGAGCGTGGATAGTTCGTCTGGAGGATATTCAGGAACAGAAAGAAAAGTTCATTCGTTCCTTGTGTAGGGAGCTTGGCGTTACATTCAGGCCGAGTCTTTTGCAGACTACTTTTGGGGGGATGGAATGGCGAGGAGATGCTGCCTCACTTGCGCCCAAATCCGGTTTTAGAAAAACGGCCGATCCCAAACTCTGGCAAGACGGTCTGCACCCACTACGCGTCGCTGCTCTGGACATATTGCTCAGGGAGGAGATTCGAGCTCTTGGGTATCATCCGGTTTATGGACCCCGACATGCAGTATACTGGCTTGCCCTTTTGCTCTTACCCTTCTGGAAGTACGAAGATTACGATGTGCTTTTCGATCGTCGGTATTATGAATTTAAACGTCAGGCAGTTTGGCGCGTGGTGCTCCAAGACGTTAAACAGTACTTGCGCTCCGTGGTCGGGCTGGTCAAGCGACTCTTGAGTCGCCCTGCGCACTATCCCAATGTTCCGGCAGTGATTTTCAAAGCGTGATTAAGCTGTCGCTTTTGGGGTTGCTTGCACAGTCCAAGATCGAATGCGGTAGGGACACTCGATTTGGGCGAGCGAAGCCGTCTTTGTTTCGATAAAGCGAATGAGTTCCGCAAAGACCTCCGGTCCGGCCTGCGCCTGAATATCATTCACCGATTTCCACACGCCGAGGAAGCGTTCTTGCGTCATGGAAATGGAGTAAGGCGCTTCTACGAATACCGGGTCTTGGAAATACTCACCCACGAGAGTTTTTTCTAGGTTTTGTGTGTAGAGGGACGACCCGGAAGAAGTGCGTTTAAGATGGGGGATCCGCTTCCGAATTTCGTCGTCGATGTCCTTGTGCAACCCTTCGCTCTGAACGTCCCTGGGGTTGTAGATCACCGTGAAGTAACCGCCCGGTTTCAAGACTCGGTGAAATTCGGGTAAAGACAGCGCGGGGTTGGTCCAGTGGAACGAAGACGCCATGATCACCCAATCTACGCTGCTGTCTGAAAGTCCTGTATTTTCACCGCTGCCTTTGAGCCATTCAACCCGGGCGCGGGTGCCAAGGCTGATTTGTCCTTCGTGTCGCATCGGATCGTTGGGTTCGACGGCGTAGCCTTTGAGTCCAAGAGCCACGAGGCACTCCGTCATTTTGCCGGTGCCGGCCCCGATGTCGGCGAAGGTGAACCCTTCGCGGTGACTTCCTACATATTGCGCCAGGAGGCGGGTCACTGTGGGAGAATAGCTCGGACGGTGTTTGTAGTGATTCGCCAGGTGTGTAAAGTCGCCCAATTGCATCGTTTTCCCCCCGGGAAATAGTAACACGAAGCAAGGGGATGGAATGGCGCGTTATTGAATGTCTTGCTCAATGCCAAACAGCAGGGTAAAAAACGGTTTCTCATTTTCTGATGCGGGCGCCTAGCTCAGTTGGTTAGAGCGCGTGCTTCACACGCACGAGGTCACAGGTTCGAGCCCTGTGGCGCCCACCATTGGGGGGATGACGAGAACCGAGCGATGCGCGAGCATCGCCCACCCTACCACTGGGCTCGAAAGTCGGAGCCGCGCGTAAGTTCAAATTCGATTAAAGAATTTCGGTGCGGCGAGACCGGGCTGCAGGGGCACCGAAGGTGCCACCGGAAGCCGAGCCCTGTGGCGCCCCATTGTCCCAAAATTGGGACAGACGACCTGTAGCCTGCTGAAAAAAAACAGAAAAAGTTGGACACTTTTAAATCCTGAATTTGGTAACAAGTTGAGGTAAGTATTGAGCTCTCGAAGAGGGGGGATTTATAACATGACAAGTACTTTTAAAAAAGGCGACCTTGTAAAGGTTGGGGACTCTTTGGGTGTAGTTACTCATTTATATGTAGAACTTGAGGGCTTTGATCACGATGACCTTGATGACGAGTACCTAGGTGTTTGGTACGGAGAGTCTGAAAACGGAATTCACAAAATTAAGACGGTTCCAGCAGAATATTGCAAACTTCAAGCAGAGCAGCTTTTTTATCATTAGCTTGCGAACTTAAAACCCAATTCCAGTTCTGCATCACATGCAGATGCAATCCGCGCCAATAGATCAAGCGATGGTGTTCGCTTATCGGTACCACTTTCTAATCTTGCAATAACGCTTTGGGTGGTTTTGATTTTCTGAGCTAACTCCGCTTGTGTAAGTCCTGCTCTTGTACGAGCGGCTCGCACCGCCTGGGCGATATGGGACTTAGCTTTTTCCTCTTCGTAGTGCATTCTGATCTCCGGATCACGAAGCATTTTATCGAAGAAAGGTTGGGCCATTTTGAACCTAGCTTTTTTAGTTTTCACAAGATCTCCTGCATGCGTTTTTCGGCAATATCTAAGTCTCTCACCGGTGTTTTTTGGGTTGTCTTCTTAAAGGCGTGAAGCCAAACCATCACATCTTTTTGAACGACGACATACGCAATACGATAACCGCCCGAAGGGGAGGCGAATTTAATCTCCCACAACTTCCCGCGAAGTTGGCGAAATTGAACCCGAGGGCAATCAAGCCCACTATTTTGGATGCCATCAAATACATCTCTGAAGCGCGCTTGATCGGATTTGGATAACGAACCGATGAAGTCCTCTACGGGGCTTCGACCAGACTGCGATGTGTAAAAGGCAACCCGCATTTATGCATAATAGCCAATTGGCTATGTAAGTCAAGCTACTTAGTCGGTTAGTAGCGAAAAATACAGGAATCCTCATCGCGGTAAGAGCCCGCGCGATTGCCATACTGGATAGACGATCCTCATGCATTTTCACAATAGAGCGGATCACTTCCTGTTCCCACTCGTAATCAATGACTTTCCCTTTGTTCAATTTTTTCCCGAATGGCAGGTTATGAGATCGGTATGGATTTTTCCATCGTTCTCGAAGTGTAATGCCGAGGGTTTTAAGTGCATTCCGAACGGCTGTTTTGGAGGACGCGAATTCGGCCGCAATTTGCCTCATAGAACGCCTTTCGACGATGTATTTTTGATGGAGGACGGCCTTGTTAAAAGTTAGCGATCCAGTTTTAATCCTTGATTGGATTACGGTTTTCGCGTGGAGGACGTTTCCAGTACCTGGGTTGAAATGGTCCACCATTGATTGACCAGGTTATTTTTCAAGTTTACCCTGCTTTCACTATGATCACTGTCTATGCCCTAGCGGCGTTCCGTCCCGAGCTCAAAGGTTTGATTCGCGATATCCGCCCGGTATGGGCGCTGGAGGAGTTAGGAATCGCCTACACTCGCAAAGTCATGGATGCGACCAAACAAGAGCACAAACAGCCTGAGTACTTGGCGATCAATCCCTTTGGAAAAGTTCCTGCCATTCAGGATGGGGAGTTTTGTTTGTTCGAATCTGCCGCGATTTGCACCTACCTGGGCGATAAAGTCGGAAAACTTTTGCCGCAAGCAGGTACCCGATCGCGCGCTCTTTACAATCAGTGGGTAAGTTATGTCACGTCCACACTTGAACCGCTTGCGACACGGGTGATCTGGCTGGATTGGTTCACTGAAAAAAATGAAAGCACCGAGCGACTCCGGCGTGAAATGCTTACTTCGCTAGAGGGAATGGCGAAGACGTTGGATTCGCAGCTGGCCGAACGCCCGTTCCTAATGGGAGAGTCCTTTTCGCTGGCGGACATTCAATTGGCCTCAGTCTGGAAAATCGCCGGCCACACCGAGATTGCTGCCAAACATCCAAACCTGAACGCCTACCTTCAAAAGTGCTATCTGCGGCCCGCTTTTCAGCGCGCCTTATTAAACAATGGTTAGTGTTGCCCTTAGGCCGCGGTCAGGTTCGGAAGGTTGTCTCGTAGCTTGTCGATCGCTGCGATGAGCTTTGCTTGCTCTGTCATGAGGTAGTTGTTAGCGCCTTCGTTGATCAGTATTTTCATCCGGTGCAGGTTTTCTAAACAGTTTTCTACATCAAAAGTCGTCATGGAGAGGTAGTACCGAATCGTATCCATGGGTAAGAGCACGCGGGTGCCCTTATCGGTTTTGCGCCCCTCGAAATGACAAAAGTGGATAATCAAATAGACCAGCCTTTCCACATTATTTGCCGGGCGTAGCACCTTGATCAGGTGGTCGATACGGTCCAGTCTCTGGACAGAAACCTTCCCAATACGCTCGTAAATCCGAATCACGATGGATGGGTTCTTTACCTCAAGATCTTCCATGTCCCGGGCCGAGAGTTCCAAAACGCGGGTTTGCGTCTTCGCTCGAGCCCCAAAAAACCGCTTGTGGGGCGCTGAGCCAACAATCGCTTTTTCTCCCAATACATGCCCCTCTCCCAGCTCACTGATAAAGAGCTCTTGCTCATCGCGGATCGCAGTCAGCTGGATCGTTCCACTTTCGATTATATAAAGAGTTTCGCCTACTTCCCCCTGTTTAAAGAGGGTCTCTCCCGGCCTAAAACTCTTGAGATAAGGCTTTAATAAAGGGTCGGCAAAGGGGATGTTTCCGGCAAACACTTGGCTAGCGAGAGGGGGTCTATTGTTCTTGGGCATTTCTTATTTTACCGCAATACCGGCCTCAGCCGCTACAGGCCGTAGAATTCAAGCTGAGCCTGTGCTAGAAAATCAGCTTGTTTTGTTGGGAGTGTTTGGAAGTTGGATCCAGCCGCAATTGACCCACATAAGATGAGCTGTCCCCAAAGGACTGCTGCAGAGGCCGTTCAGTCTCAGCTTAGTCCGCCGGGCATCGTCCGCTCGCTGAGCGCTGAGGATGCGCTAGCACCATTTACCGCGCCCAGCGTTAGATTTACTGAAAGATTTTCAGATAGAGTCTTTCGTCATCCAAAAAGCGGCGAAGGGGTTATTCACAATGGAACCCGCTACCGAAACCTCGAAATGGGCTGGATGCCGAAGACTGGACAACCCTACGTTTTTGGAAGTCCCAAGCAACCCGCCATCGGGCGATTAGTATTTTTGCACGGGCTGGGATTGGATATTTCTAACATTGGGAGCGTCATCCCTGTCATTCGCACTCTGATGCGCGTGACGAACGGCGTGGATCTAGGCAAGGGGCCGCGCGCGACGTGGCTTTTGAAGAATCACCCCGAACTTCAGGTTCCCCTTGAATTGGCCGCGTTTGACTTACCTTCCGCCGGCTGGGCACGCCCCATGACCCCAAATTTCTCCATGGCGGATATGGTTCAAAGCATTCAAGGGCCTCTGCGAGAAATTCAAGCCGAACGATTTTTGCCTACGATCATCGTCTGCCGAAGCGCTTCGTGTGCCCCTTCGCTTTTGGTAGATGTCCCTGGTCTGGTAGGGGTCGTCGCCACCGGCGGGACCTACCCCAACAAAGAAGTTCTCGATTACAATTTTGACGCAATTGTAGAAATGGCCAAAGAAAGGCCCACGGTTGCTCGCTGGTCCGTAATCGATCAGGTGATTCAGTTTTTTCAGGAGCCTTCTCTGGTCGCTCAGCTGAAAGCGGCTGCAAGCGGGGGGCTGCCGGTGATGAGTTTGATTGGCTCCGAGGACCCGGAAACCCCACAAATGGCACGCGATCTTTGGAGTGAGTTGCTTCAGCCCAACGGTGAACCCTATCACCGATCTGCGCTTGTAATCCCGGGGGGCGGGCACCAGGTATTTCGCCAAGAGAAGGCCGACCCGGAAAGAAGCGAACGCATCGTGAGTGCTCAAGACGCAGATATGCTGGCGCTCAAAGCGCTACTTCGGTTTTCTGCATACCATTTTCGATGGGCGCCCGCAGGGTTGCCTAACCCGACGCCGGCTTCGTTGCTCGATTGATGTTCCAATAAACCACCAATCCAATGGCGATTAATGTAAGGCCCAAGTGTGCAATGTAAGTAATCGAAGGTACCCAACCAAAAAGCATGTACTCACTGGGTAAGATCAAAAAACAGGTCAAGAGCGTCGGGTATTCTGCAAGGCCGAGCGGCAATATTTTGTAACGGTAAATACTCGCCGTATAAAGGCCATAGATCAAAAGCCCACAAAGAATTTCCAAATACCAGTACGGATCTGGAACAAGCGCGAACTCTTTTGCGTGCATCGATCCGATCACTCCCATGAGCAGGCAGGCCAGCGCTGGAGTTGCAGTGACAATGAAAGGGCTTTCTTTCAGGCTGCTCTGGCGGAGCATGATATAGCCCGCAGCTACCGTCAAAACCGCAAGTCCCAAGTACAAGTATCCCCAGAGACTTTCGGCTGGGTCTCGGCTGAAAAAAGCAAAAGCCACCATCGATACCATCGAACCCAGGGCGAGCGCGTTCTGCTTGCGGCTGAAATGGTTGCCTAGTACCGGCCCAAGTAGGACCAGGAAGGGAATGTAGGCTTTAGAAACAATCGAGATGGAAGTAGCATTGAGCAATCTAAAAGCCTCCGCTACCAACCCCCAAGACACTGCATCCAAAATCAAGCGAACCACTTGTGCGCGGTAGGAGCAAACTTTTCGGCTTTGTCCCAAGGCAACAGAAAATAGAAAACTAAAAATCAGCGCTGCTCCACCCGAAACGGTAAGCAAGTGATAAGTAGGAACACCGTGGACCAAGACGTAACGCGAAATAACGTCTTTTCCCGCGAGCAATACGGTGAAACCAACAAAAGCAATCAGGTAGTTTCCACGACTATTCATGCGAACAAATACTCCATCGCGCATTTGGGAAAAACGCGGATCCCTCTTTTTGCACAGTTTTTTAAGAGCACCGGATCATCACTCCGGTGGGTCACCAAATATGCAGAATTCTCAATTCCAAGCTCTGCAATCGCATCGATCCCGGTCCTCGATTCTCCTCTAAACTCTTGGTCGACCAAAAAAGTAATGGCTGAAGAATGGGGTGCTTGGTTGTGTACCCAACTTCGGAGTTCCTGAGTGGAGTGCAAATGGACCGTTTTCAAATAAGCAGGGATTTTGAATTTCCAAAGCTCATGGATGCTGGGATCGTCGTCACAAACGACCACGCAGCCTGATTTTGGCAGGGGGATTGAGCGAGCAAACCAAGCGGGCGACTCGGAGACTGGAATATCGACAGAAACAGCAGAACCTTTTCCAACTTGGGACGTGATTTGAAGAGAACCCTGAAATAGCTTTGCGGCTTCTGATGCGTGGTACAAACCCAGCCCGCTCCCGTCTGGTTTTCCATATGAAAAACCGCGGGTGCTGAGTTTAGGAAGCACTTCCTCCGGAATCCCTTTGCCATTATCCCGGATGCATAAACGCACTTTTCCATTCTCAACGAGGCTTGCTTCGAAGTCGATAACCCCCGCGTCCCCCAAAGCCTCCCTCGCGTTGTTCAATAGATTCGATAGCATCGACTTAAAGCTTCCTGGACGAACTCGTACAAATATCGCAGCAATCTCCGATAGCCCTGTTTCCTGCAGTTTAATCCCAGGCCACTCTGAAAATTCCATTCGTTTCTGACTCAAAATTTCCTTGAGCAGGGCCAATAGATGTTCTGGCTCCGGAGCGACAGGGTAGGGGACAGCTGGATTCGACGGAATAACCTTGCGCACGGCTAGGTCGTTGGCAATGTCGTGAATTCGATTTGCTGCCGATTGAATGAGATTTCGCTGCGCCGAAGGTAGGGTCTCTGCCGAAGAAACGGCTAAATTCAGTGCACACAAGGGAGAACGAATATCGTGGGCAACCTGTTGGGCGATTTCTCCAATGGCGGACAACGTTTCATTGGCTTTGGTTCGTTCATGCAGCGTCCCTATTAGGTCTAGTAGTTCACGGACCTCTCCCGACGCCGGAATGTCCTTTACATTAAAGGTTCCCTCATGGCCTTTTGCCGCAACACGTTCTTGAACCAAGCGCAGAGGAGTTTGAATGTGCATTTTCAAAATGTAAGCAGATAAGAGCATAGACACGACAAACAGGGTCACCAACAATACGGCGGCTGCCGTCGTAAATCCGAGCAGCTGTTTTTGTGACAAGAGCCCCTTGGTCTTGATTTGTGCATAGAGCGCTGGTTCTCCTTTTCTTGGGTGGGTCGGGTAAACGAGGAGTTCGTCCTGTTCTACGAGATCCGACGCTGGGGCGACCCATAGATGGACATCGGGGTGCTGAGTCTGGAACTGTCGGAGTTCTTGTCGCAGCACTTCACCCAAACCCAAAACATGCCACGCGCGCCACTTGTCTTGCTGAGCGGTCAGTATCGGATGAATTCCCTGCTTGATGCTGAGCACCTGGCTGCGCACGTACTGTTTATTTGAGTATTGAAGAAACAAGAAAAATCCGAGTAATCCAAGCAATAGAACGCCTAAATGGATGGCGGTCAGTGTTCTTAGAATGGAATTAGAAAAAAGTTTAGGCGACTGCTCCATTCTTCAATCCACCTGTTTGAAGCCGTTCTTGGTAAACAAGACGAGTTTAACTTCTCGAATGGCGTGGCCGCCTTTGGGGCCAAAGCAGATACGCCCACTGCTCAATCCATAAAAGCACCGTTCCGCCACAAATGCCTCTCGCAGTGCTTGCGATGTCACCACCGGGCTATTTTTCTTTGCGCGCATGTAGGTCTTGGCCAAAATAGCACCCACATCATAACCATAAGCGATTTCTGGAGTGGCTTCGATCCCGTAGCGCTTGCGAATATCGGTTTCGAACTCCAGAGAACTTTTCTCCCCTTTGAGCCATACGGCCACGCTGTATAGGGGGGACTTACGGGGGGTAAGGTATCGACGCACGAATTCGATGTCACCTGTCAACCAGGACGAACTAGTCAGGATCGGGATATCGATGCTAAGGGCCTGGAGCTGTTTCATGACAGGGTTTGTCTCTGAAGCGTACTGCGTGAAGTAAAGGTAAGCCGCTCTGGACAAGCGCGGGCACTTATCCAGTTCAAGAGTAGAATCCGAATTCATAGTGCAAGTGTCTAAACTCACAGAGGCGTATTTCGGTGTCTTTAGAAGTCGATCGAAGACGCGTCGCTGGTCTTCGGAGTACACCGCATAGGGGTTGACTACCAGAATCCCTGGTTTTTGAGCAAAAGACTTCTGGATGAAATTGAGGGATCGAACAATGCCAGCCTCCATAGATTCGCCTGTCGAATAGACGTACGGGCCAAATGTAGCTAAATCTGAGTGGCTCGATCCGGGGAAGAGAGCAAAAATATTTTTTTCTTTTGCAATCCGTCCGGCAAGTACCGCCTCATGGCTAGTTGGGAATCCGGCAATGGCCTGAACCCCTTTGGAAATGAGTTTCAGGGCGCTTTCGGTGGCACCCAGCTGGGAGCCTGTGTAAACGTTCTCCAAAATCACCAGGTCTTTTGGCATTTTCGCACGGAAAACTTTTTCAAAACCTGCTTCAAATCCCGTATAAAACAATTCTTGGTCCTTGGCGGGTATGACAGCGTCAGAACTACCGTATCCAAAGATGGGTGTAGCTGCATACAGACTAGTGCAGGTGAAGGTCCATGCGATTATCCATTTCATGATTGGGCACCAGTTTTTTGGGTGAGCTTTGCAAATTCTTTTGGGAGTGTCTCCCTAGCTTTTCTACAGAGAAAAGAGACGGTGTTTTTTCCGTCTGTAGAATCCGAGCGTAGCCAATGATTAAGCAGCACAAACTGATTTGCTCCCAGGCGCTTCTTGGCGGTGTGCATTCCTCTGCTCAGAAAAACAACCCGACATTGATTGGAATCGGCGAAGCGGTATACCCAGCAGTATGAAGCCGTATAGACGTTGATCGAAGGTTGGACGATGGCGTGGGCTATTCCCTGCGCTAAATAAAAAACATGACCACGTTGTTCATCAATCAACAAGAAAATAACTTGAACTGCCTCCCCGCTAATTTTGTCCCGAACAAACCCCACGCGGAAGTAGTCTCTCAAGGAGGAGGTGAGCAGGGCTTTAAGTGCTGGAACGTCGTACATATTGTACGGGTGATTGTACTTGGTGGCATTGTGGGAATGCAGCTCGCTAGCTTTCTCCAATAGCTCGGTATCTTGGTTCAACGCTTCGGCGTTGTAAAAATGGACGGAGTAAAATTGCTCAGCCTTTCGAACGATGCGCATCAAGTTTAGGTATTCCCTAGAGCCCAAGTTTTTGCGCAATGTCTGCTCGAGAGAGTCCCGGATCTCCAGAGAGCTTTCGATGTATGCGGGTGCTGACTCAAAGCCTAGCTCGCGAAGCTGGTTGCAAGATTCAGAGTCGGGAACCGTCGGGATCACCCAAGTTCCGGTTTTGAATCTGTCGGTGCTTGAGACGTCTGGAGGGGGGTTGTGAAAATTATAGAAATACCCCCCCAAAATATGTGCTTTTTCAAAGCAAGAAACCTCAAGCGAATCCAGACCTAAGCTACTCAGAAAACCTTTCCATTGTGGTATTTGGGAAAGGTGTCCTGTGGCGACTTTTAGTTCAAGCAATCGTCTAAAAATCTCCTGATGCTGCGGATCATAAAACAAATTGGGTTGACGCAAATTCATATTTTTTGGCACACCTGGTGAATTCTGGAAAATAATTCATTAAGGTGTTCCCAGCCTTCTTTTTGAACTCGAGACAACAGGCCTTCGTTTTGAGCGCAATCGCTCCGTAGCAGGGACATCCCCATTTCGCAGTGATGAGGGTCATGACTCAGGTGCTGTGAAATATGCTCCTGAAGCACTCCTCGAGATTGAACTTGCGCAAGGCATGGGTAAAAAACATTCGCCGATGCTTCAATCACAACATGCATTAATACAGTCTTTGCAGCATCGGTTAATGAACCCATCTGGCTTCTGAACCAGTCGCAGTGGAGTTCCAGCTGAGAGTCTTGAGGCGGTGGCATGCGCGAAGTCATTGCCTTTTGAATCTGTGTATTGTGCCCTCGTTCCTCTGATTGATGCTGCAGAGCCAGTCGAAGGTGGTTTGGTTCAAGAGTGGTACTCACTCGAATCTGCAAGAGTTCTTGAAAACAATCCGACCAGATTTGGAAGACGGATAAAAACGCCTGAAGCCGATCTGGTGTAGAGTAATTGCCATCTCGTAAGGCGCTGAGCAAGGGGTTGAGCCGAAACTGCTCAAGGTACTCTACGTTTTTTTCTTGTAGAGAAAGAAATTTCACTCTTGGGTTGGCAGGGTTGGAATAAATCCCCCGTGAAGGTGGTTGAATAGAGAGACCCCAAAAACCATCCGGTTCTAATCCTCTGAATCCGTGAATGGATCCGGCGGGGATAACCAGCGTATCGCCCTCTTGCAAGGTGGTTCGCATGTCTCCCAGTGTTTCCACGGCCCCTTTGCAATGGATTACCGCTGAATCCACGGGGTGTTGGTGGGGTTCGAGTACTTCACCCGCTTTTAGACGTACCCAGCTAAAAGCCAGGGATGATAAGAATGAAGAGTGGAGAGTGGCATTCCAGCTAAAATCACTCACTTGACCCAGTTCGAATGTTTTTCCTTCTACCTGGACTGAATGCAAAGCTGGGATTTCATTTCTGGAAATCCGCCGCATCATGGTTTCGGACTTTACGAGTTTCACAGATCCTCCCCATAGAATGCTGAAGCCCGAGCGAGGAGAGGCCCCTGATGCGAGTTCCAAAGAAGTGTCTGTTGTGAATGCGCTGAGAAAAGTTCTTATAGCATTTTACGTGTTTTGAGTACATAGCGACGGTAGAAAGCTATGCATTTTGCTTGCCAAAAAATGTCACCGCTCGTTTTCCAGCACAAGAGGTTCATCTGAAAGTGGAAAAATCTCATATCCACTAAAGTCAAAATGCCACCATTCCGTCGAAAGCCCCACAAACCCCTCTGATTCCATTGCGGTTGCCAGAATCTCACGGTTCAGAAGGGCGGCGGGGGTGGCGTACCGGTTTGAACGGTGTGCTCGTTCAGAGAAGTCATCGAACTTGGTCGGCATTTCAAGTTCCGTTCCGTCTAGGTCGACTAAAGTCACGTCGACGGCAGCACCTCGACTATGGACGCTTCCAGAAACCATTTCACCGAACGGACCGCGTGTTGGTTGAGCAACATACTTGGGATTGGGGAATGCATTCCAGAATTTCTCTTGGATCGAAAAAGGGCGGTAAGCATCCCACACCTTTAATCCCAGTCCCCGGGCGCGCAGGCGCTTTTGCACGCGAGCCAGGGCGTGCGCCACGGGTCTGCGCAGCACAGCACAGGACCGGGGTGGGTAAACAGCGGCCCCAACAAAACAGTCAGCTGTAGTGTAGGGGAGAAACACGCGTATGCTGGGATCGATTTCCTGGATCCGAATCAAATCAAAAGAGGCGATCTGGGTGTGACAGACTTGGCCTTGAAGTAGCATCGGAACTCCTAAAAAAATGCCCCAAGTAACTCTCATCCGTTCACTACCATAGGGACAAAGCGCACCATGGATTTAGGAAGTATGGGGACTCCCAGCCGATCGGCATCTGCAATGAGACCACTCTCCTCGGCGCGGCTGGTGACCAATACGCTGAGGCTCTCTATTCCAAGCGTTTCGATTATATGCAGGCCATTTTGTTTGCTGGCGATGAACTCATAATCCATAAGGCAAATCGTTTTTTGGGGAGTATCGGCCGTGGCGATCCAATCTGAGAGTTCACGTCCATTGAAAAAGTGCCGTACAGAGATGCCGTTTTTCTCCATTTCAATTTCTGAAAGTTTTTTATCCCAAGTGTGGTGAATGGAAGGATCGTCGTCGACCACAACTACAGTGGAACGTGGTGTGATTTGCAGCTGGGGCAAAAACCACGGGGGCGGTGGAGCTTTAGGAAGCGTGATAGTGACTAACGTCCCGACCCCCAAAGTAGATTCGATCGCAATCTGACCTCCCCAAGACTCTATGTACTGCCTGGCGTGAACGAGACCCAACCCAGATCCCCCTACTTTCCCGTAGGTTACTTTTTCTTTCAGTAGGCGGTGAAGTATAGACGCCGGGATTCCTTTTCCAGTGTCTTGGATCGTGAGCTGAGCGCGCCCGTTACTTTCTTTCAATTGAACGACGACTTTTCCGTTGCCGCAAATAGCTTCACTAGAATTGTTGATCAGATTGGAAAGTACAATCTTATACTCACTGGCCTGTACTTGGGAGAAAAGCCCGTAGGAACTTTGGTCCATTTTTCCGATAATCTCAAGCTGGGGTTGAAGTCGAAACTGGGCTCTTTTTTCTGATAGCAAGTTTTCAGTCAGGCTGCTTAGCAGCTCGATAGAAGGTGCGTTTTTGGATGAGGAGATCTGCTGGCTCATTCGGTACTTTGACAGAAGATTGTTTGCAATATCTTGGATGCGAGTGATTGCGCTCCGGATGAGCACGCGTCTCTCTTCGGGTAAGTTGGAAAACCCATCGGAAACAAGGCTCAACGCGCTGAGCGGACTGCGAATGTCGTGAGCTACTTGTGATGCGAGAGCTAAGAGCGCACGCTCTCTTGCATCCATCGCTTCTTGTTTTTGTCGATCTCGCAGCCTTTGCAAAGTGAGGTTGAACGCCTCGTAAATCTCAGCAATTTCCCTGGATACATTTGGCGGGATGGGAATAGTCTCGAGGTTGTCGGCTTGCTTGGCCCAAGATATGAGCTCATTCAGGGGCGCGAGCGATGGTTGGATTACGAGTAGCAAGAACACCAAAATCAATGCGCCAAAAATGGCAAGCAGACCCGCAATGTACTGGATCAAGGTCGGTATCGTGTGGGATGGGGCATTTCTTTGCAAAAAGACGATCGAAACACTTACTCCAATGATGATGAGCGAACTCACCAATGCACCGAAGGTAACCAGCGTTTTTCGACTGAGTGGAGCGGTGGAATCTTGGTTTAGGCTCTGCAATGTGTATATTCCATGCATGGTTCCCCCATTCCGTGGTTAGCCCAATCCGTGGATGATTTTGGTCGCTAAGTAGTAAATCCCCACACCAAAGTAATTTGCGATCGCGTAGCCGAGCACTCCGCAAACTAATCCAAGCGAAACACCATTTTTCCACCCGCGACTCTGCGAGAGCGCAACTGCGGTCGAGGGACCTCCAATGAGGGACTGAGAAGCCAAGGATGTTTCATTTCTGGGGGTTTTGAGCAAATACCCCATTGAGTAGATAATCGCGCCATGTCCGAAGACGACTATCCCAGGCATGGCGATGACCTGCCAGGGAAGATTTGCTAGGACTCGCAAGTCGGAAATCGCGCCAATCGAAAAAAAGAAGGCTGCAAATAGCATGGACCCTAGTAGATAGGCAGGACCTGTCCTTGCCTTGACGTAGGGGATCTGGCCGAGTCCAAAAGCGACCAAAGAGAGGTATAAAATGGGGTGAAGCACTCCAAATGTCGCGGCGAGGTAAACTGAAAACTGGTGAGAACCTAGTGCGCAGGCGAGACAAATAAAAATATCTACCAGACTTACTTGAGCTTCCTCCAAGAGCCGGGAAGGGGGTGTGGTGGAGGCATCGGTGTTGTTAGCGTCTTCTGAAACAGGGGTTGCGAGATAAATCGTGACGATCATCCAAACACTGGTCAGCAGGTTATCCACTGCAAAACCTGCAACAAAGAGTTCATTGGGGATGCTAAACACTTTTTGCATGGCGACTGCATTTTCTCCTCCGCCGATGTAGCTCGCCCCAAACTGGGCGGCTAGCAGCGCGGCGTTGGCACCCATTCCAGGTGCAACAATCCATGCAGCAAAAAGAGTGGAAGCGACCGTTGCAAACACACCTACACAGTAAATGATAACGAGGCTCCTCGGCATGCGAGCAACCTCCTTGAGGTCGAGGCTAAGGATCATCAGTGCTAAGGCAACCGGGATGGCTGGTCCGGAGAAAAAGTCGTACAGGGGATGCTGATGCGGGATAACCCCCGCAGTCGCCAGAAAAAGAGCGACCAAAATTATAAGACACACCCCGCTAATGTGTCCCAACCAAGCGACTTTTCGCTCTAATGTGAGGCACCCCAAGCATACGATTGTGAGGATGGTCAGCAAGTTTTCAGTGGGCACCGGGCCTCCGTTCTGTAGCAAAAAAAAAAGCAAGAAACTAGCCAGGGGGTTTATGCCTGTGTCAGGCACGCCTTTGCCGGCGTCCATGGGGGCTTATCTCAGAATAGAGACTTCAGTGTTGAGACGAATCAGATTTGATACGGGGAATAGCCAGGAAAGCTTTCCTTTGGGACGCTGGGAGCCGTTCAATGGCATAGCGGAGCATAGTGCGGGGCATGCGCGAAGCATGGCGACTGAGAAAAGAAACGAGAGTATCGGTGTTCTTTTTCCCAACTTCCCGCAACATCCAACCGCAGGCTTTATGAATCAGATCGTGACTATCATTGAGAAGGGACCGAGTAATGGAGAGGCAATCGTTGAAGTCATTTTGGCGTATAAAATACCAAGTCGCGACGATCGCAATGCGCCTTTCCCATAAGAGGTTCGATCGGCTTAGTTTCTGAAGCATCTTTCGATCGGCGCCCATTTGGGAAAGGTACCCACCCACGATTTGAGGTGCTGAAGTGTCTACGAGATCCCAATTATTTATCCAGCGAGTGTGGCGTAGATAAAAGCGAAATATCTGGGCCTGGAGTTTTGGGGGCGCTTTTTTGAACTTTTGGGTCAGCAATATAAGGGCAAGTAAGCGTTCCTCATGAATGGGCGACTTTAGAATAAGGCCGATTTCACTCAATGGGAGCTGCTCATAGAGTCGAGCAATTTCTCGTGTTTGTGGCACGGTAACGCCAATAAAAATATCGCCCTCACCGTACTCTCCAGGGCCGGTCTTGAAAAAGCTCTGGTAAACATGCGCTTTGCGTCGATTGGCTTTTTGGTGAAGCGCTTTTTTGGCGAGCGATGCGGTCATCCAGGAATTAATCTCGCAAAAAATGGCAGGAGTACCCACCTGGATTTTTCTCCAGGTAATCTTGATGGTAATCCTCCGCTACATAGAAAGGCTTTGCCGGAACGATTTCTGTTGTAATGGGCGCGGGCCATTTTCCCGAACGATCGACAGCGGTGAGCACGGCTTCGGCGGATTTTTTTTGCTCGGGTGTGTGGAAGAAAATAGCTGACCGGTACTGAGTACCAATGTCTCCACCCTGACGGTTCTTGGTGGTTGGATCGTGCATTCTAAAGAAGTAGCCCAGGAGTTGCTCGTAGGTGAGCTTGGAAGGTTCAAACTGAATTTCGACTGCTTCGGCGTGCCCGGTATCCCCTTTTTTAACTTGCTCGTACTTGGCATCGGGGACAAAGCCGCCTGTGTACCCGACACGGGTGGAGACCACCCCAGGGATCTTGCGCAAAATATCTTCCATTCCCCAGAAACAGCCCCCAGCGAGTGTGGCGGTTTCGGTTTTGGGGGCACTGTGGGTAGGGTTCTTTTCTGTTTTCATTCCGGCTCGCGAGTGTACCAGAGCTTTCGGAAGCAGAGAAGATGTCCCAGCAGCGCAAACTGAACTAGGACACAGGGTAACCAAATATAGGGAAATGAAGTAACAAAAGTATTGGCGGGTTCTGTGGGGAAAAAACGAAATGCCGGAGTGGAAAGTACCGAAATCAAAATGATGACCAGTAGCAGAAATAGCCCTGCGATATTCCAACTCAGAATGGTGTCCCGAGCATTGGCGTCGATGCGTTTTTTTTTTGAGTGGAGCCACCACGCCATACCAATGGCTGATATTCCGGTGAGAATATCGAAATTCCAACCGGCGAAAGTCATTTGTACCGGAACTCGGCCAGCCAAATGCCCCGCATAGAGCATAAGTTCGGCAAGAATTCTAAATGCCTGAAACCCAATGAGCATGGGAAAGGTCAGCCCCTGAATAAGCAGGGTTCCCAGTGGCGAGAAGGCAACACTCAAAGTCAGCAATCCACAGGCGGTAACATAAACCAGAAAGGGAGGGGGCACTTTGGTGAAATCAGACAACCAGCCAGACGCGCCCAGAAGTCCCGTGACGACGATCCAAACCATACATAAGGCGGCGGTTCCAAGAGTATTTCGCCTGTGCTGCCGGGGGAGGCGTTTCAGGTTGAGGGACGCGTAATGGGTTGCCAACACTGCCAGCGCGCCAAGTCCCCAGGTGGTGGTCATCACGATGAGAGCATCTACGGGCATAACCGATATTTTCTCCCGTTTTTGGGGTGAACGGCAAAAAAAATCGACAAACTTCTTCACTCGGCGACGCATTCTGTCGCTGTTTTTGCGCATTCAAGGCGTCTACGGATGCGTACCAGGAAGTGAGGATTGGGCCTAGTGCTTGCAGCTTGCTCCCGGTGGACGAGGTGTGAAATGGGACGAGTATTTTGTGGGCTTTTGGTACTGGGATTTTTGAGCGCTTCCACTTTTGGCGCATCGGGGAGTAATTGCCGTTTGATTGTCCAAGTGCAATTCAAAGACGGCAAAAAGAGAGTCAGTGTCGAAGAAACGGGGGCAGCTTCCCACGAGGAGTGCCGAGTCGCTGCGCAGCAACGTCAGTTGGATTCCGAAAATGATGGAGTGGAACGCGTCAAGGTAGCTTTTGGATACCGCGAGCTTTCCATCCTCGACGACTCGCAAATCCAAGACCAAGAATAATTGCAGGTACGCGGTTACTTTTTGCAAAAAGTAACCGCGTACCTTTTAGAACTCTAAAAAATCGAGGTCTTTGCCAAAAGTCTCTTCAAGGTAGCGCAGGGCCTGAAACGCGATTGCGATGGCCGCAAAGCAAACTACCGCACCACTCAATCGTATTCCGAGCGAAGGTGCTAAAAACTTAAAAGCCGAAGTGCTTATCACCACCGTCCCCCGCACTAGATTTGGCACACTGGTAGCCACGGTAGCTCTGAGATTGGTACCAAACTGCTCCGCTGCCATCGTGACAAAAACAGCCCAATAACCGGTAGCAAGCCCCATGAGAACAGCGTACGCATAAAAAACTGTATTGCTCATTCCATGGGAGAGAAAAGTTGCGGCCAACAGGACGGCTAAAGTACCTAAGGACAACGAAACTATTTTTTTTCGAGTGCCAAAGTACTGGCTCAAGATCCCACTGAGCAAGTCCCCCGAGGAGACTCCAATATAACAGAACAAAATCGCCGATCCTGCGGTTACCGGACCCTGGATTTCCAAGGCCTGTGCAAACTCCGGCGCAAAAGACATGATGACGCCCACAACGCACCACACCGGCACGCCAATTCCGATGCAGCACAGAAACTTAAAAAACCGATCGGGCTTTTGGAGAAAAAGCATCGGATCGCCGCGCCGTGCTTTTTGGGTTTTATTAGCTAGGAAGAGTCCGGATTCAAAAATTCCCAACCGCAAGACTAGCAGCGCCAATCCCATCCCACCGCCGATCAGGTAAGCTGTTCTCCAGGGGACCAAGTCTGCTGTCAGCCCCGCGGCCACAGCTCCCGATAATCCCACACCGGCAACAACCGCTGTACCGTATCCACGGGTTTCTTTGGGGAGCGTCTCTGATACCAGCGTAATCGCGGCTCCCAATTCCCCCGCCAAGCCGAGTCCGGCAATGAAACGCCATGCCGCATAAGCTTCGACGGTATCGACAAAAGCGTTCGCGATATTGGCTACCGAGTAAAGCAGGATAGATCCGAATAAAACGGATAGTCGGCCACGTTTATCGCCGAGAATTCCCCAGGCAATCCCCCCTACAAGCATTCCAAACATTTGAGAGTTGAGCAGAGTGACCCCGACGTTCATCAGCTCCGAGTCGGGTACTGAAAGGGATTTAAGGCTGGCGATACGAACGATGCTAAACAGAACCAAGTCATAAACGTCGACAAAATATCCCAGCGCACCCACCGCTACCGGGACCCAATGGCGTTTAGAAGAGACCATCCAGAATTCTCCCAATGGTATCGGATCGGTTCAGCACGTAGTAGTGCACCCCTGGTACTCCCTCGCGGAGAAGTTCTCGTGATTGCATGGCTGCGTACTCAATGCCGATCTGGATCTGAGTCTCTGGGTCGCTCTCATGCACTCGAAGTCGCTCCACCAAGCGGTCGGGCAGTTTGGCTGCGCATAAGCTGGTCACGCGTTGAACTTGAGTCATGCTCAATACGGGCAATAGCCCGGGAACAATCGGCACACGGATTCCCAGGGCATCGCACTTATCTCTGAAGCGCAAAAAATCCGCATTCTCATAAAAGAGTTGCGTGTACACGGCATCTGCCCCGCACTCTACTTTGTGCTTGAGATTGAGCAAATCAGCTTCGGGAGAAGGCGCTTCGCGGTGGGTTTCCGGGTACCCGGCGACTCCAATCCCAAAGTGCGGAAACTCGCGGCGTATGAGTGAGACCAGCTCACTTGCGTAGCTGAGGCCTCCCGGTGTTTTTATAAATTCCGACTGGCCCTGCGGGGGATCTCCCCGTAACGCCATGATATTCTCAATCCCTAAAAGCGAGGCTTGCTCCAGCCACTCACGGATCTCAGCCAGATTGCTTCCCACGCAGGTGAAATGTGCGGTGACAGGTACCTGGTGTCGCCTTCGTATTTCGTCGAGCATTTGAAGTGTTTTTCCGCGTGTGCTTCCCCCGGCGCCGTAGGTCCCCGAAATAAACACGGGATTTTGTCGAGCCAGTTGCCCACACGTGTGGAACAGGGACTCCAAGCCTTTTTCTGTTTTAGGAGGGAAGACCTCGAAAGAAATTTCTGGTTTTCCGGACTGGTAAAGATCTCGAATGCGCAAAATCGATCCCCTCAAAGCTGGCCTCAGAGCCTAATTGAGTTCGTATTGAATGGGAACTGTAACATGCAAAACGGAGAGTCCGAGCTCGGCGGGGATGGGACGGAACTTTCTGGTGCTAGCGACGAGTTCAACTGCAGAACGGTTTAACAAGTCATGTATGCAGGGCCGCACCACGTGGGGGTCGCTGATCGTGCCATCCCCCTGAACGTGAAAGGCCACTTCGACCAAGCCCTCAAGGCCCAGGTGTCGCGCCCTTAGGGGATAAGCCTTGTGCTGGTTGATAAAGGCCTCGAGCTCGTACAAGTAGCGTTCTCGCGCAGTTGCAATGGTTCCATTGGGGTCCCCTAAATTCCCTGTCAACCCGCTTGAATGCGCGGCATTGCCGACGCGGGTTTCTGGCTGTGCATTCGATGGAGCCGTCTCGGGGCGGCTGAACTCCTCCGCATGGTTTAGCGGGGAAATCGGAGTAGGTTGCGCTTTTTTCTGAGGTGCAAAGCTGCCGGTGGGGGCCAATTCCACCCATTGTCCCAGGGGGATCTCTCTTGTTGTGGGGACTGCAAGGTACTGCCAAAGGATCGCAAAGTGCAGCCCTGCGCTCATTACCCAGGGTAATGTCGGAAACATCTTATTCAGGAAGAATCCTTCCCGGGACAAGCTGGGGGCGCTCATACGGATTATCTGACCAGATGAGCCTTGCAAATGCAAACTATTTACATTACCCAGGGGGAAGAACGACTAAACCTGGAGCAACCATGAAACATCTCTTTCCACTTCTGTGCGTTACTTTTCTTTTGTCTGAGTTAGGGCATGCCGCCGCTACCTATGAAAAAGTCTTTAAGGGAAAAGACAGCCGGACTTCTAAGCCCTGTTTTTTGAACGTCATCAAGACGTACTACAAGGGTAATACCAGCGATTGGGCAGATTTCCGCGCGGAGGTCAGCACGGAATACGGTCATGGGACGCAGACTCCAGGTGAGTTTGTGATCGCGCCCACGGCTAAGAGCGAAAAGCACCTCGAAGGAAGCAGCTCTGAAGGCAAAATCACCATCGGCTTGACCACCGATAAGGATTTTGACTCCGTCAAGACGTATGCTTTGGGTTGGAAGCACGGGACCCACACACACAACTACGCGTGCACAGGAATGAAAGCTCAACCTTGAATTGGTCTATCGCGTTTTTGGTATGGGGGGCGGCTTGCATTGCAGCGGAGCCGCCCTCGCATTTGGGGACAATCCGTGTCCAGGGCAATGAGTCAGGGCTCATCAAGCGCCATGAGATCATCAAAACCGAAGTCATTACCAAGGACGGTATTGAGCATAAACGCGCGCAAACACTCGCCGAAGCAGTTTCAAACCAAGTAGGTGTAGACGCCCAAAATTCCTGCGCTAACTGCGGCTCCAAGCGCGTTACTATCAACGGTTTGCGCGGCGAGCACACTACTATCCTGATCGATGGAGTGCCCATGCATTCCGCCATTTCTAGTTTTTATGGGTTGGATGCGGTTCCGGTGGTGGGCATTGAAGCTATCGAAGTATCCCGTGGCGCGGGAGCGTCGCTCATTGCTCCTGAAGCCATTGGCGGCGTGGTAAACATTCTCACCTCCCGTCCCAAAGAAACCGGACTGAATGTTCAAGGGAGTTATGGGAATGGGGCATCAGGGTTTGCTTCTTTGTTGGGTAGTTGGGTGTCGGGAAGCGGAAAGCATAGTTTTGTTTTCGCGGGGCAGCTCAGTCATCAAGGGTTTTGGGATATCGACGCTAATGGCGTTTCCGAGGCGCCCAATCTCTCGAACCAGTCTTTTTTCGTTAAAGTACTCAGTGAGCTCACCGAATCAGACAAACTCGAAGCGCGGTACGCGCGCCAAACTGTTGGGATTCTAGGTGGCACCACGGACGGGACTCGGCCCACGACCTACGTTACGAACCCAGGGGGAACTCCACCCTCATTTACCTCGTCTGATACGTCTCAAACCTACCTCGATTCCCAAAACCTGGTGACCGACGTTGTCGGCCTTGCACGCCACGAAGGCATGGCCCGCTGGAGCCATTTTTTCGAGGGGGGCACGCAGTTTCAGTTTACATCGAGTGCGGCAGAACAAAAGCAAACCAGTCTTTATATGCACGGCTACGATTATCGCAACCGGGATTGGTTGATTTTTGAAGATGCTCGTTTGCTGTTTTCGGTAGGAGATAATCATTTCTTTACCCTCGGTGCTGAATTGAAAAATCAGGACATGTCTTCGCAGTCGGACAAGCTCTACGTGGGGGATGGATTGCCGAACGACGGTTTTTCTTACCGTTCTCGAGCGGGCTACGTGCAGTACGTCTGGGTCCCTTGGGAAAATTTGGAGCTATCGTCCGCGCTGCGCCTCGACTCTATGCAGGTCAATTGGCACGCTCAAACCGCCAAGGAATTCGAGATTGACCAGGTATTATTGGCGCCGCGCCTCCACCTCAAATGGCAGCACGCCCAGAATTGGACCTCGCGGCTGATGTATGGTCGCGGATACCGGCCACCGCTGAGTTTCTTTGAGTCTCAACACGGTCTGAACGAATATGGTTTTTCGGTGCAAATAACCGATATCGAAAAATCCCATGCATTGGGATATTCCCTTGCGTACACCGAGCAACGTTTCGCACTCACAGCCTCAAGTCACTATACCTGGCTCGCCGGAATGGCATTCGCCGATGGAGACGTGACTGCAGGCGATCCTGCTATTTTCAAAAACTCGAGTGCTGAATACCAGATCTGGGCAAACGATGTTTTGCTTTCTTGGAATCCTCAGCCCAACTGGAATTTGCAGCTGAGTTACGAACACTTTTCCTTGCCGAGTGGATACAAAGCACGTCTTCCGGCCGCCGCAATTGAGCAAAGAGCTCGGCTGGTATCTGATGTCCATTGGGGCGATTGGGAATGGGTCAACACAGTGAGCTGGGGTGCCGCCCGAGATCTCACTGCCTATGGTTACGGTTCCCATTATCGGACCCTGGTAGACGTCGAGAATATTGCTGGGGATCCGCTTTCGGGAACTCACCCCGAAGTGGGGACGTTGAAATCCACTCGAGCGCCGTCGTTTTTTCTGTGGGATATGTATTTGGGGTGGAAATGGAAAAAGGAAGTCTCCTTCTTTGCCTCGATACAGAATCTTTTTAACTTTACTCAAACTTCTGCTGGTGATTCGCCTCTAAATTGGTCGACGCACGGGGCAGACCCTTCGCACTTTCATTTGGATAACAATCACACTTGGGGGCCTTTGCGTGGGCGGGTTTTTTCCGTCGGATTGAAGGCGGAAATATGATGTCTGTTTTGTTTTTTAGTATGAGCTTTCTTGCGTTGGCAAGTTCACCATCGCGGTTAGAAGACCTCTTTACTCAACGACTGGTCGAAGTGGTGAATACAAAACCCGCTCTGATCACCTTTGTCCAGCCAGGTTGTATTCCGTGCAAGAAGCAGCTTACTGCCTTGCAATGTGTTGGTAAGCGGTTAGGAGCAGAAAAGGTTTCTCTTTTTGGTGTACAGGCCGTCGGGGATCGGGGCGAGATGCAGCGAGCACTCAAGCCTCTGCGGCTTTCTTATCCGATCCTGGTGGGCACGCAGAAGTTTTTGACTGCCTTTGGTGCGGCTGACTCGGCTACTCCTTTGACAGCGGTCGTCGCGCCGGGGGGGAAAGTGTTAGAACGGATTTTGGGCGCTTTCCCTTGCGAATATTGGGTGGGAAAAGTGGTGACGGCGCCATGACTCAACCCGTACTTTCCCTAGAAAATCGACTGAGAGCCGCTGGGTTGAAAGCCACGCAGGCACGTCTAGCTCTTCTCAGACAGCTTGCACGGGGCCATGGACCGTTTTCGCCCGAAGAACTTTTTGCGAGCATGGGTTCAGGTATTTGCGATTTGGTCACTGTCTACCGCTGTTTGAGTCGGTTTGAAGAGTGTGGGTTAGTGCGTCGTTGTTCATTTGGTGACGGAAAAATGCGGTTTGAACTGCACTCTGAACAACACCACCACCATTTGGTTTGTCGAGGTTGTGGAAAGGTCAGAGCGTTGGATGCGTGCGTTTTGGAAGAGATGGAGACTGCGCTGCAAAACTCTGGGTATAGGAATATCTCCCATTCGCTTGAATTTTTTGGGACTTGTGAGAATTGTTCTGTTTAGCGATGACAATGAAATCTCTTTTATCCTTGATAGCTAGTTTTCTTCTGATCGGTGTGGTTTTTGCGTTGAGCTACGCTTTTTATTTGGGGATTTTTTCGTCGCTCCGCGCGGAGCGCGTTGAACTGGGGCCCTTGTGGATGGTGTACGAGGACCGAGTAGGTAGCTACCGCGGCGCGGGACAATCCGTCTCGACCATCATGAAGGCCTTGGCTCCCTACGGCGTGGAGAGCGCGAAGGGTTTTGGGCTGTTCTTGGATGATCCAGCTACGGTGCCGGAGGAAAAACTTCGCAGTCAGGCCGGAGTGGTGCTTTCGCAAACCGACTTGAAACGGGTCACTGGCGCTGCTGCTAAGTACAAAGTGCGAGAGTTTGGTCCGGTGAAGGGGTATCAAGTGGTTTTTCCCTTTCGCAACCAGTGGAGCATTTCTCTTGGGGGGGGGCGAGCCTACCCTTTGCTTAAGGGGGCGCTCGGAAACGAGCCCGCGTTTGCGTTAGAAATATACGATATCCCTAAAACAATTTCGTACTTTGTTCCGCTGAACGAGCAAACACTTTAACGTTGTGCAGACTTGCGAAGCTTGTCGATGTCGCGTTTAACTTCTCGTTCTTTTTCCGATTGGCGTTTATCAAAATGTTTTTTCCCTCGACCCACTCCAATCTCGATCTTGCAAATTCCTTTTGAAAAATACATCTTGAGCGGGACCAGGCTATAACCTTTGATTTCTATTTTTCCCCAAAGTTTATCGAGTTCCTCGCGTTTGAGCAGGAGTTTTCGAGTGCGCAGCGGTTCGTGGTTGGCCATGTTGCCGTGAGAATAGGGGGAAATGTGGGCGTTGATCAGGAATAATTCTCCAGACTTAAAAACGGCGTAAGCGTCTAGAAGATTGGCTTTTCCATCTCGAAGGGATTTTACTTCAGTGCCTTTTAGCACCATGCCTGCTTCGAACTTATCTTCGATAAAGTAGTTATGACGGGCTTTTCGATTCTCGCAAACGATCTTGATTCCATCGGCCGTCTTGGTCATGGAGTGTCTCGTAACGCGACGTTGTCAATCAGCCGGGTTGCTCCGACTTTTGCTGCTATAAACAGGCGAGGCGAGGGGATGTCATGCAGAGGCGTCGGTGTTTCTATCGGCACCAGGGTTTTTTCGGGCGCAATGGCAAGGTAGTCTATCTCGATGAGTTCTCGGGGCAGTTCGGCACGAACGCGCTCTAGAATTTCACTCGTGAGGACTTGGCCATTTGATCGAGCGAGCGCAAGTCCCTGGGCCCAGGCGCGGGGGATGCGAGCTGCTACTTGCCTTTGTTCCGCGCTGAGATACTGGTTGCGAGAGGAGAGGGCGAGTCCATCGGCCTCGCGCACAATAGGTTCGGGTACGATTCGGATGGGCAGGTTGAGGTCCTCAGTCATTTTTTGAAGAATACGCAATTGTTGAAAATCTTTTTCTCCAAAAACCGCAAAATCTGCCTGAGTAATCTGAAAAAGTTTGAGGCAAACAGTTGCCACGCCTTCAAAATGTCCGGGGCGCGAAGCGCCACACAAGTATTGAGAAAGCTCTTGAACTCGCACCCGCGATTGAAAATCCTCCGGGTAAAAGTCTTTGGGAGACGGGGCAACTAAGAGGTCCACACCGGCAGCTTCGAGTTTGGCAACATCTTGCTCAAAGGGCCGAGGGTACCTTTCAAGATCTTCTCCTGGACCAAATTGAAGTGGGTTTACAAAAACGCTGACTATGGTTTTTTGTCCAAGGCGTTTGGCTGTTTCGACTAGTCGTAAATGTCCTTCATGCAGGCAGCCCATAGTCGGAACAAACGCGATTTTCGCCTCTGGTTTCCAACCCAGAGTCATTTCCTGCACGACTTGTGGCGATTGGAGAATGAGCATCAGAAGCTATGTTCCTTGTCCGGAAACTTCCCGCTGCGGACTTCTGATGCGTACAGCCCCACTGCTTCGGTGACGAGAGAACCCATGGCCGAATAGTGTTTTACAAAGCGTGGCTTAAATGTCGGATTGAGTCCCAGTAAATCTTGTCCCACAAGAATTTGACCGTCGCATTGAGTTCCCGCTCCAATTCCAATCGTCGGAATCTGCACGCGCTGAGTGATTTCCGCTGCCAAGTCCGCTGGGACGGCTTCCAAGACCAGCGAGTAGGCGCCCGCTTTTTCCAAAGCCAATGCGTCCTGTATCAGCTGGGATCGCGCAGTGTCTGTTTTGCCCTGGACTTTAAAACCCCCAAGCGCATTCACGCTTTGTGGAGTGAGCCCAATGTGTCCCATGACAGGAATGCCGATGGAAGTCAGTTTGGCGACGGTTTCCGCCATTACTGAGCCACCCTCGAGTTTCACGGCTTCTGCTCCGCCGTCGGAGAGCAAGCGTGAGGCATTTTGAACCGCTGATTCAATGCTGCTCTGGTATGACCCAAAGGGCATGTCTGCGACTAGATGGGCTGACTGCGTCGCCGCGGCGACGCAGCGGGTATGGTAGATCATGTCGTCGATACTAACGCCCAAGGTGGTTTTGCGTCCTTGAACCACCATGCCCACCGAGTCCCCCACGAGAAGAATGTCCACCAAGGGGTCGAACAGTTTTGCGAAAGTGAAATCGTATGCCGTTAACGCAACGATTTTCTCTCCGCCCTTGCGGGACCGGATAGTGAGGGAGGTGGCTTTTTGCACGGGTTTCGACATGAGAGAGGGCAATATAATGGTGGGGGGGGATTAGAGCAAGGACGTCAAAGAGCCTCCGAACACCAGAGCTCGCCCCGACATCTGGTACCCCGGGGCACCTATGTAGCTAGGATCGGCTTTGGTAACGGACCGTGTTCCCATCCAATGAGCCTGCGCGTACGCACCTAGGGAAAGCCTTTCAAAAAACAAAAGGTTACCCATCTCGTGTTGGAAAGAAAAACCGGCCACGTGAGTATCCATATCGATCAGGTTTCCCGGACCAGTGAGGTCTGTCACTGCGGAGGGCCGGAATTGATAGCCAGCCGAAAGCTTCCAGTTTCTCCACCCGCGCCATTCTAACGAGGCCCGAGGATTCCAAGTGTCGCGCATCGGGACGATGGCGGGAGTCGTTCCGCGTTCGTTTCCGTTAGCATCGCGTGTAGCGAGGACTAGGTAACGGGGGCGGTACTGACTCCATTGCTGAAACCCGACTCCCGCTGACAATACGAACTGATCAAAGGCCTGCTGGATTTCAAATTCCAAAACCGCGGGTTCGTAATACATGGAGCTCTGGGCGGCGGCGGGTTGATTTGCAAAATCGATATCCCCCATCTGCGCGCTTCCCATGAAAGTCTGTTGTAACACCGGGTTGACTTGCTGCCGCCAAACCGCTGCGGCAGTGGTGCGCCCAAACACACCATATAGCCCGACAACTCCTGCGGTATTAAACGCGATATCCATAGCCATCCGACCCACCTGGTTTTCGGCAGTGAGTGAGGCTTCGGTAATCCCGTTGCTCGTCATAAAAATCGAAACTCCACCGCCGATAAACAGCATCTTTGGGACAAGTTCCAAAGAACCGCTCAACGTTCCTTTGAATTGAGTGTCGGCCGCGCCGTAGCGTAAAAGAGTAAAGTCGTAAGGGCTAAGAGCTATCCAGCGTCTAAACTGGCCGATGGGACCAGAGAGGGAGAGTCCAATCCCCATGCGGTGATTGGGCCAAAAACCCAAGGCGATAGGGTGCGCGTACCCAGCAGCCATCATCGCCGTGCGAACGTCAGGAATATGTGCCTGCCCCAATCGGTCGAGCCCATCGCGAGTGCGGTACTTTCGGCTATCCAGCAAAACGTTGGCAGGGGCGGTAACATGGGTGCTGATTCCGCCTAAGTTAAATGCGAAAAGGCGTTCGGGAGCAGCTGCCAATAGCGCTGGGTTGAGCAAGGAAGCGAATACATTGGTCGAGTCTGCTGTAACGCTCCCCACTCTTCCGCTAGAACTGCCTCCAAGACCGTACATCTGATCGTGGGCGGCGAAAGCTGGCTGCGTCAGGCCTGAAACCAGGCAGAAACCGAAAAGAACTCCGAGTTTACGCATAAAAACTAGCACTATACTGAACCGCTGGGTTCGGCAATGAAAAGGCCTAGAAGCGACCCCAACTGTTGGTATTGATCGGGGGAGAGTTCTTCTGGGCGGCTGTTGAGATCGATTCCGAGCTTTTCTAGCGCTGCATCGGTCCCCGCACCAGGCAGCAAGCGTCTCAAGTTGCCCGAAAGGCGTTTGCGGCGTTGCTGAAAAACTCCTCGCACCATTTCCCTGAAAGCCGCGGGGATAAAAACCCCTCGGGGCCGAAAAACCAGTGCTTCTGAGTCCACCTCCGGCACCGGGTAAAAAGCCCCTGGCGGTAAGACTCCGAGGGACATCACCTCAAATTGGAGCTGGAGTAATATACTCATCGAACCATAGGAGGGGCTTCTGCGGCCGGAAACCACCCGTTGAGCAAATTCCTTTTGGAACGTTAGCACCAGTTGAACTGGCGGGCTGGGAAGCTCGGCTAAACGGAACAGAATTGCTGAACTTAAATGGTAAGGAAGGTTAGAGAGCACACTGATTTTCTTTCCCACGCTCCGGCTCTCCAGATCCTGGTCGAGTACGTTGCCTTCGACCAGCTCGGTTTGGGGGAACTGTGTTCGTAGGTGAGCGGCGAGTTTTCGATCATACTCAAAAAGCGTGATAGGCGCTTTGGCCTTGGCGTGCAGCGGGGCCGTGAGTGCCCCCAAGCCGGGCCCGATTTCCCAAATAGCATCACACGGCACTTTGGTTGCTTCGGTGGCCAGCCGATCCGCCCAGTGAGGTGAGATGAGAAAGTTTTGGCTCAAACTCTTTCGAGCAGCAGCGCCTAGAGAATCTAATAGATGTTTTGGATGGCTCACTAAAACTCCGAATGGGCAATGGGGGTGACCGTCCAGGGGGCGGGCAGGAGAGCGCCTTGCTTTTCCAGCAGGGCTGCAAGTACTGCCACCATCGCCGCGTTGTCAGAGCAATGGCGGGTGGCGGGGAAATACGCCTCGGGCAATTTCTCTCGCAGTCGGCTGTTGCAGGCGACGCCTCCGGTTACCACCCAGTTGGAAATGCCAAGTTCGGCACCCACCGACCGGACTCTATCGACGAGCGGATCCAAGATCGCTTCTTGCGCTGAAGCGGCAAGCGCCAAACGATCGGATGCTTCTGGGGATTTCAATTTGGCCAACTGGTTGGAGACCGCAGTCTTGAGCCCGGAAAACGAAAAACTATACGCGTCCGGCTTACTACGAGGGAGTGCAAACCGAGCCCTGTCTGCGACACAACCCTGTTCGCGCACCAGGCGATCGATCACGGGGCCCGCCGGGTAGGGCAACCCCAGGAGTTTTCCGGTTTTGTCAAAAGCTTCGCCGGCAGCATCGTCCAAGGTCCCGCCCAACCACCGGGTTTTGTTTACTCCGTCGACCGAAAAGAGTTCAGTATGTCCTCCACTGACAACGAGTCCAAGCCAAGGAAATGCAGGAGGCGTCCCCCCTTCAAAAGAGATCAGAAAAGGCGAAAAAAGATGCGCTTGCAGGTGATCTAACGTCGAAAACGGTTTGCCCAGCGCATAGGCGAGCGATTTTGTGAATGTCACTCCTACCAATAGGGCTCCAATCAGTCCCGGCCGATGGGTAACCACCAGGTGGTCCACCTCCGAGGGTCGAAGGCCCGCCGTTTGAAGTGCTTGAGTCACCGCTAACGGGAGTGCTTTGAGGTGCTCTCGGCTGGCGATCTCGGGGACTACTCCACCATAAGCCTGCATGCTCTGGGTGTGCGACAGCACGACATCCGATAGGAGTTTCCATGTGGTCGTGTCGACGACCGCGGCACAGGACTCGTCGCAGCTTGTGTCAATGGCTAGAATCTTCACCAGGGGCGGGACACTGCCACCTTATGACAGTTTAGTCAAAAACGGCTCTGGGGGAGCCGGATCTGAGAGGGAACGGGCGCAACAGCCTGGGAATCTTCCTTGGGGGAGCGGAACAAAAAGTACGGCGACTTCCAGTTGTCGGACCAACCCATTGTGAGCATGAATCGTGCGCCATCACCCGCAGCTCCGGTGATGTCCTGGATGTTGGGCGTAATAACAAACCGTGTGTGTCTGAAAGGAGTAAAAGAAAGGCCGATGCCCAGATCCGAGCCATACCAGTTCACAATCAGAGACACTGGACGCCCAATGCGGAGGGCGGCGCTAGCGAATATTCCTACAGAGGAACGTCGGGCGAGAATGTCCGATTCCAGCATGAAGTTCCCGGTGCCGAGTCCCAAATGCACCATAAGCGCGCTGAAGGGGTGGTTTTCACTCGGCTGAAGTATGAAAAACTTGGAACCTACAATGTAAAAGGAACGCCCGCTATCCCCGCCGTTCCACATGACGAGATCATTCACTCCGAATGCGGCCGCCCATCCATATTTAAAATTGCGGTGGAGTTTGATGCTGATCGAGCTATTTCCCGCCCATGGCCAAATCGCGCTGACATCGTAGAGCGAATAGCTCAGTTCCACACCAATAGACTTATTGGCATTTCCAAATCCCATTCCCAGTCCAGCAGCGGAGTCGATATGAACACCGCGACGGCTTCGATTCTGAAAACTGAGCGAAGCAAAAACGTCTCCCCAGTTGGCTCCCCAAGCTATCGGCGAAATCAGTGTGGATGAAGGCATGGTCCACGGATCATAGGCCCCGGGTTTTAGGTTGTCTGGAATGACTTGTTTTTGAAGACGAGGGTTGAGTTGGATGCCCCACTTTTCGACGAGAAGTTCGCTTTCGGTCTTCTCGGCGGAAGTTTCTACCGCATGGGCGTCTGGAAAGACTGCTGCGAAAGCGAACAGTAAAAAGAATTTTAGAATAGGAGTCATTTTAGAGCTAAGTCTCCGTCTATTTTTTTCCAGCGCGGTATCCGCTGTTCATGGTCGTGAGCATTTTGTTTATTGCCAGAAAATTTCTATCCTTGAACAGGCCGGGGTTGCTCGTTGCCGCTTTGTCGACGACCTGGTTGTACCGGTGCAGGGCATTAGCAAAAGCGATTTCTGCGGTAATTATAGAATCTGGGTTCCAAGTGATCGCCGTTCTTGCGGTGTTTCCGTTTCCCAGATCACTCAATTGGGAGTTGAGCTTCGCGCCCTTTGTCGGGCCGGATAGAATGACTCGCGCAAGCGCTTTGAGCGACTCCAAAAGAGGGTCTGGAAAACCTCTAGGAGTGATCGCTTTATCCAGGGCCGACGCGGATTCCACAACAGAAATGGTCTGCTCTGCAGAGAAGAAAAACCCCGCTAGCCCTTCGGTACCGAGTTTGAGCGCTTCGTCCCGACTGGGCGGTTGAAGGTCAAGCAATCCAGCTAGCGACATGAGCTGATATCCCGGAACGAAGAGGGCCGAAGACTCCGCCCGGTTGGTCCCACCGGTAACAGTACAGTTACTGCACCATTCATTGGGCTCAGCGTGAGTATGAGAAACCGCGGCAAGGAGGAGTAAAACCAAAGTCTTCAGGGCTAGCAGCATGGCATTACCTTCCAGGAGAGTTTTGAATAGTTTAGCATCCGCGCCCGTAGAGTCTAAGGTTTTTACAGCCCTGCGTGACATGGGGTGGCTAAGTTTCAGGCTGGAATTGATTTGTATTTTCAAGGGCTAAGGTCTTGGGTGGTCGCTGGGTGTAAAGAACTTCGACGCTTTGGAAGCCGACTTGCGCACAAAAGTTTGGCAGGGCTCGTGCATAGAAAAATAGCGTACCAGTCTGTGAGGGGAAAATGCGCAACACTCGATCCGTCTCTGCGGCTATTGAGCTATTTACTATCGCGAGTTTGTCTATCGTCCTGGGAGCCTGTACCCAACGCTCCACGATTCTCACGAGCGAAACAGCTTCCAGCGTTTTGAGCTGTCAGGTCACGGTGAACCCCAATCCAGTAGCGGTATCCGTGAACAGCTCTGGCGCGATTCAAGGGACGGCACCGACCGTCACTTTTGCGGTGGTGCCCAACCAAAGTGCGCAGATCACTTCCATTGTTGTGACGCGCCCAGCAGGTCTGCAGATGCAGGCATTCGGAACTCCTTCTCCTTACCAAAGCACTTTTTTGCTCACTGCTACGCCCCTGGACGCGACTTCAAACTCAGTTCAGTTTTTCGTGAACAATGGCGCTGGTGAAAGCGCCTCTTGCTCTGCGCCGGTTTCTTATTCCACAACCACTTCAGGCTCCAGTGGGCCAACCACGACTAACTTCCGCTTTCAGTTTGTGGGCGACGTGAATGCGGACACCATTAGCGATCGCATCGCTTGGGACTACACCACTGGTTACTGGTATGTTTCGCTGGGCATGGGCACTCCTAACTATGTGTACTGGGGAATCTGGGGAGCCTCTCAAAACTGGCAAAATGTGACGGCCATCGACATTAATAACGACGCCAGAATAGATATTATCGGTCGAGATGCGACGTCTGGAAACTGGTGGGCGGCCGTGTCGACAGGCAGCTCTTTTATCAATCAATACTTAGGCGCTTGGCCAGCCAATGTGAGCTGGACGAATGTCCGGTTTGCGCCGAATGCGCAAGGGATCTTGTGCATCTATGGCACGGATCTAAACGGCGTCGAGTGGCAGTTGACCATCAATGCGTATGGTAGTCCATCGCAGATCCAGCCGGTTGCCTCAACTTTAACGTTGGGAGTCGCCTCTTCTTCCAGCGTACCGAGTTCTCCACTTGCAGTCGTTAATTACGGAGGTACTGCTTACGTGACTTGGCGCGCGTTGAGTGCTTCTAGCTGTGTTGTTTCGACGACAGACGGAATCAGTATTGGCTCAGGAAATCAGGGCACTTCTGTGCCTCTGTCAGGAATTACTTCGGCAAAAACAGTTCAATTGGTTTGCCAGGGAGCAAACGGAGCTCCTTTGAGTCCGGTAACCGCTTTGATTCAGGTGGGCCAGGGTTCGGCCCCGGTGCTAAGCCTTTCGGCGTCTAGCATGGTGGCTCGCGGGTCTACCGTCGCGGTAACCTGGGCTGCCTCCAATGTGGTGGCGAATACCTGCACACTTACCGCTAATGGTGCACCGATCACACTCCCGGCAAACTCGAGTGGTTCCACTGTCATTTCGCCACCTGTTTACGCGTCGATGACGTTCATCTTGGCCTGTCAGTCACCACCGCCCTACGAACCAGCGATGAAGTCGCTCGTGGTATCTACCCAATCGGTAGTCGCAGCGACCCCGACTTCGATGCAGTTCGGCAGTGTTGAAGAAGATAAGGATTCCTACCCGCAAACGCTGGTTTTGCGTTCGGATACGAATGACACTACGGTGAATTACATCACTATGCCGCCGGGCTTTTCCATTAAGAGCTCGAATTGTGGATCGGCTCCGTTTGTCATCGAGCGAGGGACTTCGTGCAACTTTGGAGTTGTGTTCCGTCCCTCTGCAAAAAAGACAACGTACTACGGTGTGATCTTGTTCAATACTCAAACCAAAGACCACCCGGAAACGGCGGGCAATAACGTGTCCATCTCGGTTTCCGGCAATGGAATCAAAGCGTGTAAAGGCAAAGGGTGCTCATGAGTGCCGCGCTTTTGCGTGCGCTCGGGTTCATTCTCCTAGCATGGGGAGCGGTGAACACCGGCGTGGATATCCAGCGGTATGGGTTGGAGGTTGGGCACTATTGGTGGTTTTGCAACTTAGCCCTCGCGGCTATGGGATATGGCCTGGTCAAGGAAGATCGGGGCCTTATCATCGCTTTTCTGGCGATAGCGAGCTTTACGCAAGTTTTTTGGTTGTTGGATAATCTCTGGACTTTGTCGACGGGAAATAGCCCACTGGGTTTAGTTTCTTATCTTTATCAACCAGGGTATCCGCTGGATGAGTTCCTCTTGTCCCATTACCATTACTTCACCATCCCCCTAGGGGTGGCTGCCGTGTTTCTCCTGCCCCGAGAAAAAGAGAATGCCGTTGTGAAAGCGGCGGTGCTGAATCCATTCATTTTTGGTGTTTCTTATTGGGGTTTCTCTTCAGCTCAGAATGTAAATTGCATTCACAGAGCGTGTTTTGCCGCGCCCGAAAATTGGGAGGGGCCGGTCTATTCACTCGCCTTTTGGGGAGTTTGCTTGGTTTTGAATCTAGTTATCGCTGCGGGATTGGAAAAAGTTTCCGTGCGGCCGTATCGATTGGGCAGAGCGGTCTTGGCTGTTTGCTTGTTGAGTGTGTTGGCGGTTGGCCTGGACACACAGTATAAACTTTCTCTCCCGCGGTTGCGATGTGAGGGAGCTTTGGTCGCTAAAGACACCGCCACCACGGGCTGCAGGTACATTTCGTTTAATCAAGGTGAAGAGCTGGTAGTAGCCTACCGCACTCAAAATTCTACAGAGAACACCTTGCTGTGCAAGGTGGGGATGACGGCAGGGCAGCAAGAATCTATACTGCACGAAGAACTCCTGCTCACACCGCACGCTGTTTTGGATTTCAGAACGACTATTCCCACTCCCAATGAAAACGGACAAGTGCTTTTTCAGACTTCGTGCCGAGGGGGAGCTGACCTGTTTGCGATTGGCCTGATGAATCAGTGATAAATATTGGTTAGGTTGGTGTCGCCGGTGGGGGGGTTCCGAATGGGGCCGTTCGTGCCGTTGGCATCTCGAACGACCATGGTGCGCATCAGCGCGTCGAACGAAATAAATTTCACCGAATAACCAATCCTGCCTCGGCGACCTTCCGGTGCCCAGCCACTGTTTACGAGGTCTCGGTCAGCAAAACCAAATTCTCTTTCCTTCCCGCCAATAATCGGAAGTCCTGTCGCCAATTCTACTGCGTGCGAGGCCGGGCCCTCTTCTGCATACGCAATATTACCGTACCTACGACCTATGTTGTCTGCGTGGACGGGAATCCAACCCTGTCCTTGTTGTTGCCCCGTCGTTGGGTAATAGGCGGGGGTGCGCGGTTGATTGGTATCGACGATTTGGTTGTTGCCGTTAGAGGCTTCCAGGTAATCCGGATAGAGTACTTGGGCATATTCTGGTTCGGCCCAATCGTCCTGCCGTTCAGGGTTGGGAAAGATCGTGTACATGAGAGAGTCAAATATCGTTGGCGCGGTAATCGCACGCAGTGCGAGCCGCAGGTCCGGGCCTTTTTGTGGGTCCGGCCACCCGGCATTTTGCTCTCCTTGTGGGCGGCCCACCTGGTTGAATGGGTGAAGTGCGTCCAGCATGGCCATGATTTTGGTGTTCATGATCCCAAGATTGTCTCCGGGGCGAAAACTGAAATTCACCATTCGGTTGTTGTTTCCCGGTCGGTTAGGAATCGGCACGAGTTGATCCGCGGCGACGTCAGGTCCAACACGGCTACCAAAAGGTTTGGCTGCGGCAAATGCCTGCAATGTAGGGAAGGCAGCATCGATCCAGGCCTGTGGCATGAAAAGCATGCGCGGTTTGGAGCTCAGCTTGACGGCAAAATAGGTAACAATCGTCTGGTCTTTATTGAGAGAAGCGACCATGTTGTTGAAGTCCAGAAAGTCAGGACGTCCTACACAGCCCTCTCCCTCGACGTTAAAGCGCACATAAAAAACGCTACCACGCATCGCATTTTCATTTAAACGAACGTACTCATTCCCCGAAGGAGTAAGTACTTGCATTTGAAACTCATCGCGGTTGGCGAGTGTGAGGTTGCGACGGGCAGACTCGAATGCAACTTGCACCATGGGGTGGCGATTGTTCTCGGCATTGCCCCCTCCGGCCTCGTTGATCCAAGCCTCGATTTCTCGCATGCGCTCTGCGTGGGTGCGGGATCTGCGAGTGTACATATCGACTAAATGTTCTGCCAATCGGCGATTGTCGTTGGCAGCTGCAGCGCACTCTTGTTTAGCAGCGTCGGCGATTTTCCGGATCTGTGCTGCGATCGCTACCGCAAAAGGGTCAAAGTCCGCAATGACCGGAGGTACAACGATGGGAGGCAAACCCCCGGTGCTCGGAGAAGCATTTCGGCAAAGATTGGTGTCGTATCGGTATTTCAACCCAGAAAGGGCTTGATAGCCATGAGCCTGTTGGCAAATAAACGGTTCTACGTTTGGGGTACCACCATTTCCTTTGTATACCGCGGACCCGCGGGGAAAATTTCGATTATGGCGCAAGTGAGTCACTTGCAAACGCATTGCGAGTTCTTTGAGATTCTGTCTTAAGTAATAGTTCATCTGCCCGAGATTGCTCAGGGCTCGGGCCTGCCAAGCGGCGCCGGAGTAGGCTGCCGCATCGGCTGCGTTTTGCAGGTTGATCTTGTTGTTAATCAAATGGCCAAAATCCACGACCATTGCGAAAAGAATGAACATGAAAGTAAAAATCAGGGCAAAAAGGATGGCGACTTGCCCTTTTTCCCCTTGGCGATCGCGCCTTTGGAAGTAATTTTTCCCATCAACCCGCATACTTATAATTATACGCCGCGTTATCAATAACTGCTACTTGCATCTATATCGGCAACTGTCCGAATTTCTTTAGGAAGTGGGTTTACCTTTGGCTTTAGCGCGGGGTTGCCGATAACGAGGCATGAAGCGCCTTTTTCTAGGTTGTTTGGCCGGGATCGTGGGGGTAATTGCCTACGATGGATCGCGCGTGCTCTATGCGGCCACTAGCGGATTTGATCAGCTGGAAATTTTCTCTAAGGTCCTGCATTACGTCCAAAACAACTACGTCGAAAAAGTGGAGCCGAAAAAGCTGATTGAAGGCGCGATCAAGGGGATGCTGGGTACCCTGGATCCCCATACGGTCTACTTGCCCCCCGATCAGTATAAAGAAATGCAGGTGGATACTTCGGGTAAGTTCGGTGGCCTGGGTATTGAAATCACTGTAACAGACGGATACCTCACCGTTGTCACTCCGATCGAAGACACTCCGGCATTTAGAGCGGGAGTGGAGCCCGGCGATCGCATCATCATGATCGAGGACCGCGCTCAGAAAATTAAAAAAGCCACCAAGGGTCTGACGCTCCAAGATGCCGTAGGGTATATGCGCGGCAAGAAGGGCTCGAAGATTACTTTGCATATGGCGCGCAAAGGTAAAGAGGGGCTGATCCCTATCGAAATCGAACGGGATGTGATCAATGTTGTGGCAGTGAAAGGTGGCTTGATTGAGCCCGACTACGCTTGGTTGCGAATCACCAATTTTCAGGCCAACACGGCTCGTGACCTTCGTCAAAAGATCGAAAGCCTGACCAAACTTAACGCTAAACCACTCAAAGGAGTGGTGCTCGATCTGAGAGCCAATCCCGGCGGCCTGTTGGATGAAGCGGTCTCAGTGTCTGGCTTGTTCTTGGATCGTCTTCCTATTGTGAGCACCGTGAGTCGAGACAAAAGCCAAAAAGAAGTCGAATACTCCTCAGGTCAAAATCCGTACAAGGATTTCAAGATGGTGGTCTTGGTCAACGAATCGAGTGCTAGCGCGTCTGAAATCGTAGCCGGAGCACTGCAGGATCATCGCAGAGCGATTATTGTAGGCAAGCCAACATTCGGAAAGGGTTCTGTTCAGACGATTATTTCGCTAGACAACAAAGCCGGTCTAAAACTCACCGTAGCTCGCTACTACACACCGAGTGGCCGATCCATTCAGTCAAAAGGTATCCATCCCGACATCGAAGTGGAACGGCTCGACGCCAGCCTCATTGAAAAAAGCAAGGGCCCCAAGCCACTGCGCGAGGCGGACCTGCAGGGTCATATTTTGGGTGAGAATGAAAAAACAGGTGCCTCTGAAGAAGAGTTGGATAAATACAAAGACAAACGGCCCATCAAAGAAAAAGACGGCAAAAAAATCCGAGTGGATGATCCTGCAGATATGATCAAAGTCGACTTTCAGTTACAACAAAGCTTGAGCTACCTCAAAGCGTGGTCTGTTTTTGAACGCACTCCTGCGAGCCCCGTAACTCACGCAAAAGAGCCAGAACCGGAAATCGACGAGCCTAAAGAGTCGCTTCAATAGCCATGGTGAGATAGAGCGGCTCACCTTCTGAGTGAAGCGCGTGGTACGCACCAAAGCGAACGGCGGTTGGAAAGTAAAAGAAGGTCTTCCACTGGGTTTTCACCTCCAGCCCTGCGCTGTAGTAGTACTTTTGAAAGTCATTC
This sequence comes from uncultured Pseudobdellovibrionaceae bacterium, assembly GCA_964611895.1. Lineage (GTDB taxonomy): Bacteria > Bdellovibrionota > FAC87 > UBA2466 > UBA2466 > JAIEOG01. The sequence continues at coordinate 43,273 of CAZTDN010000003.1, read as the reverse complement.
TGAGAGAGTACGTCCAGAACCAACGCCCCCTCTATGCGTTTGAGAAAGAACGGCCACAGTCCGGGCCCTCGCTGTACGTCCACGATCGGAAAAAGATAATCTAAATTCAATGCGAGCATTTTTCTGTTGAGAAAAGCCCCGGGTAGGAACCCTCTGTTGAGAAAGAAGCCTCTGCCGGATGAGAACTGCAATTCCCCCCCGCCCTGAAAGAAACTGTTGTACAGCACCGTGCCTTGGGTGATGCCAAAACGCCCGCCCATTTTGAGGACATGCCTTTGGGTAAATGGCACTTTTAGGTATTGATCCACTGCCGCGGTTGAAACAAAAAAATCATCGCGGCTGCCCAGCGCTTTGAAGTATTGAGCGTGGGAGATTGATACAGTCGTCGCGCGCAGCGGGGCGATTCCTCGTGGAGTGGTTTTGAGCCAAAAGGTGTTCGACAATCCAACCGAGAGACCAACAGACTGGACTGCTCCACCCAGAGCGGATTTTTCTACCCGTCGAAAAATGGCGCTCAAAGATAGCCAGGGGAGATCTTTTCCAAGGCGGGTATTGTATCCAACCGAAGCTCCCCAAGAATGCAAAAAATTGGCGGATCGAATGAGATAAGTGGGCAGGTAATTCAAATCAATCTGGAATTCCTGGCTCAGACCAAACCGATAAGAATAGTCCCCAATAAAAAACGGACTCCCTCGAGTGTCGTAGCCCCCAAAGAGGTTGTAGACGTGTTTTTGAGCCACATCGAAACCTGGCACCCAGGCGGATATCTGTGCTCCGCCGGGAACTATCAAAAACGACGGCAACCAAGCTTTGGGCAAGAGTGTAGACCAAGGACTGTACGACTGAGCTTGTCCATCGGTTAAGTTCTGGCCGACTTCGGGGGCCGCTAGGGGTAAGGGGCGCGCTTTCTCATTCCCAGGTGAGGTTTGAGCGATGTCATACCCGCCGTGCTCATAGCTGCTCACCCACCAGTTATTATTCAGGGTTGCAAAGCTATTGATGCCGCCCAGCACGGAAATCAATTTCCGCCCCGTCTTTTTTTCTGGATGCACGGCCCAAACTTCTTCTCTTCCTGAAATATCTGCGATGAGCGGGAGCTCGCCCGTGGAAAGCGTCTTTCCCAGACGATAAAAATGCCCCTGAAACCGGTTTACCAATCGGGGGGTGGGAGCGTCGTCCCATCGGTAAAAAGCTGTGGAGACACCTTCGCGTAAAGTAAGCCAGCGTGAGGAATCTACGCTGAGAGACGTGATCCAAGTGCCGGCGGGCAGGTTCCATTGTCGAAGGAGTTGAAGGGTTCCTTGAGTCGAGTCCCATTTCCAGATCCCGACATGACCGGAACCGGCGGTTTCTTGATAAATCAGAAGCTCGTTGCTAAGTCCGCACGCCAAGGCGTGAACATGGTTCAGTGGCTTGCCGTCAGATAGGGGAGTTTTCTTGTTCTTGAAGTCCGCCGTCAGAACTCTCAATACATTGTTTTGGTATTGGAAGGTCCAATCCGTTTCCGTGAAAAACAAAAAGGAATCATCTCCCTGTCTTATTTCACAGAGACCTTCTTGGTTGCCCGCTTCGAGCTCAAAGGTAGCGCGGCGCTCGGTCGCTTCCAGTGGCATCCGCTCAAGGGTGGTGCCGCTGTCGGGATGGTTTTGGCGGTAGTAGAGCGCCTTACCGTCGTTAGAAACGATAGTATCCCACTTCGAGTACCCGGATTGGGTGGAGTATTTGAGAGGGGAGAGTGCGCGACTTTCAATCTCCTGGATTTGCTTTTCGACGACAGATTGATTTTTTTCAAATACGCTTTTCCAAAGGGAAGGGTAGTCCTCCCCGTATACCTGGCGGGTAGAATGGCTTAGCCAGTAAGGGAGCAGCGACTGACTGGTATGCCGAACGAACGCATGGAGGCCTGGTGCTTTTTTGCGTGCCCATAGCTCTGAGTAGATCTGGTAGCCAAAATAATACGGCGAAACTCCTTGCGGCCAGCGCGTGCTCCCTTCCAAGAGATCCAGAGGGACAAACTCTTTTCCCCAAACCCCTTTTTTGACAGCCATACGAGTGAGCATTGAAAAAGACGCGCTCCTTCCCCTGCCCCCTCGCGAAAACTCTGTTTCCAAAAAAGTAGCCAGGCCTTCGTGCAAGTGAGCTGGGAGCATTCCATTGGGGAGAACCCAGCTCCCGAAAACAGTCTTCATCCCGGCCCAAAAACCGTGTGCCGGGTACAAGTGAAGCACGTGGACGTATTCATGAAGCACTACGGAGTCGAGCCATTTGTCGAGGGTGGCGAGCTGACTCGATGGTTCCGGTGGGCTTGCAAAAACAACAAAATGTGGAAATGGAAAATCAATTGCGTAGCCGTTGAGAGAGTCGTGAAAATCACTGAGAACGATCCAGGTTTTGGGGGGGGCTTCTTGGAAAATCGGCATGAGCAAGGCATGAGCTTTTTCCGCAGCCTGGAGCGTGCGCTGAGCTAGCTGGTCGCTGCCTCGACGGTAGAGAATCTGAAAGTGCGGGGTTTCTTGAGTGACCCAGTCGATGTCCGATGGGAAAGTGATGTAGCTCGGAGTGCTTGCGCATACGTACGAAGACGCAAATGCTAGGAGTAGGGCCAACCAACGCATGGACGCATTCTATTCCGTATCGGCTCTCAAAGGTAGCGTTGTATCGCGTGCAGAACTTTTGCGGGTGTAATTTGGCTCATGCACGCATGGGATGCTAAGGGGCAAACCGGAACCCCACACCACGCGTACAGAGGCTCCTGAGGATCTTGAGTTCGGCAGCCAACAGCAGCCCTGAGCGGAAGGTGTGGGTCGGAAGGGTACGGGTGCCACTCACCTACGGATTCTGGCCCAAAAAGCGTAATAGTGGGAATGCCGAGCGCCGCTGCTACGTGTTTCATTCCTGAGTCCGATCCCAAAAAAAGCCGTGCATTCGAGACAATGCCCATGGCGTCTTCCAGACGGGGAGTAAAAATGAAATGTCCCCGCCTTTGGATGCGGCGTACAAAATAATCCTGTCCTTGAAATTCTGCTTCATTCGGAGCGACGACCGCTACCGAAATGGAAGGGGGAAGGGACTCAATCAGCTGGGCGTAGTTTTCCAACGGCCATTTCTTTGATAGGCGGCTTGCACCGGGACAGACCACCAACAAAAACTCGGAGTCAGACCGAGCAGCGTCTCTCCAGCGCTGGGCCATTCTTTCCTTCCATTGAGGGAGGCAAAGGATCCGCGGCGCGGGAATCGGCCCCGCGAACCCCAGGGCGCGCACTACGTTCAGATCGCGTTCGGTTGCCGGCATGGGTTTGCCTAGGTGGGGAATGGGTAGGTCAGAACCATATAGAGTTGGCTTTCGGCTATGGTGATGGATCAGCGTCTGCTTTGCCTTTGCCAGGCGCGCGAGGTTTCTGGGAAAAGCGCTGGCGTGGAAAACCAGCGCGTGATCGTATTTTTTGGACACCCATTCCACGCCGAAAGAATTTATGGAGCGTTTGTCACCAGGTAACGGGTAGAGCGTCTTTATCCCGGGAAAGGTTTGAAAAAGCGCCTCGTACGGTTCAGGAAAAACGGCATCGATTTCGGCGTCCGGGAAATGCTGAGTCAATCCTTGTAACGCAGAGGTCCATATGACCGAGTCTCCAAGCCGCCGGAGTTTTATGGCTAGGATCTTCATGCGATTAAAAACTTCTGTATAAACGGGCCCATATCGATTAACTTTTATGTACATCGATTTGAACAAAAAGGAGTCAAAAAAGATGAGTGGAGCGAGACATCTTCGGTTTTCTTTCGCGGTAGTATTCGCACTTTGCTTAGTTGTGGGATTGTCGTCCTGCAGCAAAAAGGACGTAAAGCCCGATGAGCCGGGCTTTAGCCCTACTGAGGGTGCCGCAGCAGACGATATGGATGCGGCAGCAGCCGCTCCCGCATTGAGCGCGGGCGATGCGTCGGCAGCAGCCCCAGAACTCGACACGGTTTACTTTGCCTTTGATAGTTACAGCCTGAGCGGTGAAGGCCGCGAGGCGCTCAAGAAAAATGCGCAGTGGCTTGGTGAAAACCCAGCTTCCACAATCCAGATTGAAGGGCATTGTGACGAGCGCGGCACGACGGAGTATAACTTGGCTTTGGGTGAAAGACGCGCCAATGCAGCCAAGGAATACCTTCAGAAAGTGGGTGTCGACTCTTCGCGTATTTCCGTGATCAGTTACGGAGAAGAGCGTCCTTTAGATTCGGGTCATGACGAGTCGGCTTGGGCTAGAAATCGTCGGGCGTCTTTCGTCGTTCTGTCTAAGTAGAACCAGTGAACGTTGTTTTCAGACTTTTGCTTTTGACTTTCTTGGCAGGCTGCGAGTCGCGGCCCACCAAGGAACTCGCTCTAGCGGATGTGGCCATTCGGGCTGCCCAGAAAGTCAAAGCAGAGTCCTTGGCCACCGATGATTTCCGACGGGCCGAGAACTTTTATCTTCGTGCTAAGAAGGATTTTGCTGAAGGGTATTTCGACTCTTGCCGAAAATTTGCGACCGATGCACGTTTGTCTGCTGAGCGAGCTGAATTCAAGGCGCTTTCTAAACAATTAAAATCAAAAGGCGGCGATGAAACCGGTTCGGATTCTTCGCCAGGAGTAGGCCCGTGAAACCAGTTTGGATTTTTGGGTTGATTTGCCTGCTTTTCTCCACGTTAGGGGCCAGCTGCAAAACCAAACGCGATATTCGCAGAGAACAGGAATATGAGCGCATCAAGGCTGAGGTGAAGGAAGCCAAGGGGGCTCGTGCGGATCTAGACGTTATCTCCGAAGAATTGCGTACCGAGATCGCTCGGCTTGGCACGACTCTAGAGGAATCTTCTCAGAACCAGCGGGTGCATGCTGAAGAAACCAAAAAAGAACTTGCGGCTTTGAGTGCTCGAATCCAAGTATTAGAACAACAAGCCGCCGCCGCCGCGGCAACTCCACCACCCCAGGCAAAAACTGCAAAACCTGCTAGTTACGAATCCGCTCGAGCGTTGTTTGACGAGGGGGATTTTGAGGCTGCGATTGAAGAAGCCAAAGCCATTCGTACCAAAGGCAAAGCCTCTCCAGAATCGCGCAAAGCGCAGTTCTTGTTAGGCGAGGCTTATTTTGCAGCACGCGATTTCGGGGCCGCCGCTTTGGAGTTTTCGGAGTTCAAGAAGCAATACCCGAAAGACGTGAGCGTCGCCAATGCTACTTTACGGCAGGCACAGTGTTTTAAGAATTTGGGAAAGGAACGCGAGGCCAAGCTCTTTTATCAAGAAGTTATCGAGAAATTTCCCAAAGCTCCTGCGGCCATTCAGGCCAAAAAAGAAATCAAACGTCTTAAGTAGCAACCCGCTCTATTTCTACTGTCGGTTTTGCACCCATCGCCCCCATAGCAGGGCGCAAGCAAGGCTCATTGCCACCCACCAGAATCCACTCTTCGTCGGTCCCGAGCGCCTTGAGGTCAAACAGGATAGAGTTTGGGTGGCTAGTTGGCAGGAGTCTTCTGAGGAGATAGGAGTCAGCTTAGTTCCCACTCCCCCGTAAGCGGCGTACAGTCCGCGCAGATCATTTTCGTGCAGATCTCTTTTTGTAGTTTCTCCAGTGGAGGCGCTTTCAAACATGGTCGCATCGGCGTCTTTGGTGGGGACCTCATGCCCAAGTCCGATGAAATGGCCGACTTCATGTGTGAGAATATTGCGTACATCATGTTTGCCGGCTTCCCCCGAAACGGTGAACTCATGATCCGCACCATTGATAAGAATATCCGTATCGAGGATGAGGCCTGCTCGCGCGCCCGACCCTGCCACAAAGAAATTTCGGGTAACAGCGATGGCAGCTGGCTCAAATGGCCAATCTTCCGAGGCAAATATCACGGAGTTCATCCCATCATTTCGATTTAAAGTGGTGCTAGTACAGCCCATGGGCAGAAACTCAAGGGTCACGTTCCCCGGGTCACGCCATGGACGAAAACTTGCATCGACCGCGCCGACAATTCCCGGAACTGCCAAAAAGCTCGGCATGCTGATGTAATAAGGGACGGGGAAATAAGTCTTATCCCAGTATAAAAACGGACCGGAACCCGCTCCATTGCTCCCGTCGGTTCGATTGCGGGAATAGCCTCGCCGACGAGTGAGCGGAGTAAAACCCGACTCCATTCCTGCGATCTTGAAGGTTTCGTCCTGAATACGGGTGAGGCTAGCACGGTATTTCTCGCCTACGGAGGGGTAGGGTAATCCAGCATACATCACGCCGAGGTCTTTCACTTGGCCGCCGAGTGTTTCAATCGTCAGCAGATCTCCGGCACGCGGGAGTGACTCACCATCGTCTTGCACGGCGAGAACCTGTAGAACTTGGACTTTAGAGAGGGTCTTGGCTCCGAATAGGGTATCGGCGGAGGTTTTTGTTTCGAGGATTTCAACATCAGCTCTAAGGGTTGCATTGCGCAGCGCGTCTTCAACAAGGCGAGGATCGGATTGGGTAGCCCAGCCAAGACTGGAGAGGCAAAAGATGAACAATCCGGTTTTCAAAAGGGGACCTCGAGCACGGGTGGAAGAGAGTCTTTATTTTACCACTAGGGGGCCACATGGTTAAGATGCGTGCTGATCATGCACGATGTCGATCGCAAGCTGAAGTGGAATGTACTCAAACAACACCGGACTCTCCCTCACGGGTTACGTCGCCTGTATCATTTCTTGATGGGGCTTGCCTGTTTTTCGCTCTATGCATGGGTGATAGATCGCGCGACCGCAAGCTGGCTGCTGCTGACGATTGGAGGGCCACTCTTTTTGTTTGATGTCCTGAGGCTGAAGTCTCCCTTACTCAAGCAGTGGGCACTGAGACATTTTAGCCCTATCATGCGTCGAAACGAACTGTTGGGACTTACGGGTAATTCTTTTTTTATCCTGGGGCTCTTTGTAGTCGTTTTTTTCTTTTCCAAACCCGTCGCACTGCTGAGTATTTTGCTCTTGGCGGTGGGCGATCCGGTTGCTGCGTTTGTGGGGACTCGTTATGGCCGGACTAAAATGGCTGGAGGCAAGACTCTCGAAGGGAATCTGGCCGGTTTTTTCGCAAGTGCGTTGGCTGGTTGGGCCTTCGCTTTGTTTTATCTCGGCCTGAGTTCTGGGACGCTGAAACTCGCCGTCATAGCTGGTCTGGCATCTGCATTGGCGGAAGGGATTCCCTCTCCTATCGATGACAACTTCACTATTCCGGTACTTTCAGGGCTATTGCTTTCTGTGATTCACAGTTTCTGGCCTCTGTACTAATATTGAAAAACTCATTCATTTCTTTTCACAAAGGGAGATTTCACATGGCTAAAAAAGGTGGGACAGTTTCACTCGTTGTACAATCCAAGGTTAAAGATCTCGTGCGTAAAGCAAAAATGAAATGTTCATCAGACGTGATTGACGCGGTAAGCCGATTGGTGCAGACCCACATCGCTCGCGGAGTCGAGCGTGCCAAAGCGAATGGCCGCAAAACTCTTCGTGGTTCGGATCTTTAATTTTTCTAGGTCGCTGGAGCGGGGTTTTCGCACTCCGCTTCAGCACTAAAGTTTCCACACTTGGAAAAACACCCCTTCCAATTCGGCATGGCATCGAGCGATTCCCCTGGAATCGTGCGTTTTCTAGATGCGGAACTTCGGCCCCATGCTGGTTATTCCATTCGCGAAGAATACCCTTCGGTATTTGGCGATCTTCCGGGCGGGCAGTCTATTTATGTGGAGTCCGAAGGCCGAGTGGTTTCCCACGTGGCCTACCTTACCCGGGTTTTTCGACACCCGCATTTTCATTTCAAAGTGGGCTTGATCGGCTCCGTGGTAACTGCCCAGGCCTACCGAGGGCATGGGATTGCGAGCAGCCTTTTGCGAGAGGCTCTTTTACAGCTCAAGAACGCAGGGTGTCTTGTGGCTGTGCTTTGGGCGGAAAATGCGGAGTTTTATTCTCCACTGGGTTTCGTCCGTGCTGGAAAGGAACAGGCTATTCGATTTAGCTCCAGTCTAATATCGGAAGCTGACCTCATTGAGCCTGCGCTGGAGTATGATCCCAAATTGCACGCAGAGAGTGTTTGGCGCTTATACCGCCAGCATGATTTGACGGTCGACCGCTCATTGCAGGAATGCAAGAAGCTTTGCCGTATTCCCCACGCTCGGGTTTTTGTCACACAGAGTCCGGACGGCGCTGTGACTTCCTATCTGGCTGTTCATAAGGGAATGGATTTTCAGGATTATATTCACGAGTGGGGCGGCAGCATTGAGAGTCTGCGCGCCAATATTGCGTGGGTTCAAAAACAGGTTTATCCGGATAGGGAACTCACTCTCATCGCTCCTGGCCACTATGACTTGAAACTTCTGCGCGCTATTTCTATCGGCAGCTCCGATGGAATCTTGGGCATGATTAAGCTCCTCGATCGCCCGCGGTTACGGGCGCTTTATTTCGATTATCTAAAGGCAATTGGCGAAAAGTCTTGGATGGGAGAGGAGTGGGGCGGCGATGGCCGTTCGGTACCTACTAAGACCGAAGGTGAATTTATTCGGGGAGTTTTTGGCGAGAGCACTCCTTCTGCACACCCGGTCCTGCCATTTTTTCTATGGGGCTTCGATTCTATTTAAGCGTAAGCGCTTGCCCGCTTTGTTTTCGGCGGGTTTCTTCTCTCTGGTAATTTTGAATCAGATATTGAAGGCGATCGCCCACCTCGGTCTGCAACACTTTTTCTGGTAGGGCCTCGTACAGAATCCAGCTTTTGAAGGCAACAAGTGCCTTTACATGGATCCAGAGGCTCCCGGTTTTGTTTTCGGCAGGAAAGGTTTTCATGTAGGCCTTGGCGCTTTTCACTGCTGAGTTTTCTGTTGGGATAGATTTCCCCTCGATAAATAAGACTTTCTCTGAGTCTCTTGAGGACATTTCAAAGGTACGTGTCCGCTGCTTCTTAAAGAATGGAATATTAAAGGAGAAGATAGCTGCCATGATACCAGGATCCTTTTGCTGCAGATCATGGATCTGAAAGATGTAGTCGCCTCGGGATGGTGGGGCGAGATTAATATCCGTGAGAGCCCATTCTCGCCAGGCTGCAAACTCCGGGGCTATTTTTCGGAACTGCTCGAAATCGCCAGGAACTGCTAGGTAGCAGCTTATCTCGAAAGTATTATTTCCTAAGCGGTTGGCTTTCCTTTCGATGAAATCGGTCCTGTCTTTGATGCGCTTTTTCAGCTCCGCAAAGACGGATTCGTCCGATTCCACCACGAGCTCATCAGAGGCCTGTGAGTACGGGCAGAAAAACAAGAATAAGAATAGTAATAGAACTTGTTGCATCAATTCTTTTTTCTCAAAGGCCAAAGTCCAGCACCCGTGCAAATCAGCGCCAAACTGAGTGTTATCAGAGTGGCTGATGGAAGCCCAAAGAACTGGGGTTCTGTATTTTTCCATAAAAAGACTAACGACATAAGAAAAAAACAGAATGAAAGCGTGGTCCATGCAAAAACCCGTGCAAAGATGCGGATGGATCTCGCCACGGCAGCGACGTCTTTGTTGCGGTGTTCGATCGCAAAATCATTCTGCGAAAAATGATTAACAAACCTACGGATAGTGCGGGGGAGAATTTCCGCGAGGCTCTTGATGTCCCTACCGATCAAAATGAGATCTCGGGTCACTTTCTCCCGGCTGTAGCGAACCGCGAGTGCCTGCCGGGCCAGATGGTGGCCGATACTCAGGATGTCGAAACCCGGCTCGAGCCTTTTTCCCAGGGATTCTATTGTGAGAATTGCTTTGAAGAGCAGCATCAGCTCCCGAGGCACCTGGAGCTTGTGCCTCACTGCGATCGACGTCGAACGGAGCAATATTTGCCCGATGTTTACTTCCCCAAGCGACATTCCGACGTAGGGAGAAATGGCGTCCATGAGATCTTTTTGGAGTGCTCCAAGCTGGGTCTTGCCAGTGGGTTGGCAAAGGTTCAGATACTCGTAGGCCAGTGTTTCGTAGTCTTCATCGATGATCGCAATAAACATGGTAATGACGCTATCTCGCACTCTGTGAGACAGACGGCCAACGATGCCAAAATCGATCAAGCCAATACGGCCGTCATCCAAAACGAACAAATTGCCGGCGTGCAGATCAGCATGAAATACGCCATCGTGCATGACCATGTGAAAAAAAGCTTCGCTCCCGGTCTCCACTATTTTAAGCGGATTGATACCTCGAGCGATGATGGCTTCCCGGTCCGAAAACCGGAGTCCTACAAACCGTTCCAGTACCAGCACTTTTCGGGTGCTGAGTTGGGTGTAGACTTCAGGAACCGCAATGGATTTCAGGTCTACCAGATTATGCTTAATCCGGCGGATGTTATTGGCTTCGATGAAAAAGTCAGTTTCTTGAAGAATGGTCCTGAAAAACTCTTCTACCAAGCCTGACGGGTTAAAGGTTTTCGACTCAGGGACAGTGCGTTCTAGGATGGCAGCGAGTCCTCGCAAGACGGCAATGTCATGTGTGATGGTTTTGTCGATGCCGGGGCGCTGGATTTTGACGGCGACTTTTTCACCTGTTTTTAGGGTTGCATAGTGCACTTGTGCGATTGAGGCTGCGGCAGTGGGTGTTGGCTCAAAGGTGCCGAACAGCTCAGCAATCGGAGCTCGGAGTTCAGACTCAATTTCCTTTTTGATCTCTTCAAACGGAATGCTGGCAGCGTTGTCCTGTAGTTTCTGGAACTCGCAGATATAGGATTCAGGGATTAGGTCCGGACGAGTCGCTAAAAGCTGTCCTAGTTTTACAAAAGAGGGACCAAGTTCTTCCATCGCCAAACGGGCCCGCTCGGGCAAAGAGAGATCTTGGTATCTATCTGAGGCGGCGACACGCGAAGGCAACAGACGCGAAAGCTGCATTCGGTGCACCCAGTCCGCCAGGCCATGTGTGGCGAGTACAGTGAGAATTTCGCGCACTCGGCCGGCGTTTTTTATGCCGTGTCCGATATGTGATGCCGTCGAAAAAATTTTCATTTCTATTCTGCTAGGCCGAGCGTGATTTGATTTTCCTCCACGCTGACTTTTTCAATGCGCACGCGCATTGCATCACCGAGCGAGATGTTTCCGGGTCCTGGCCGTTTTCGCAGGCTCATGTGACGTTCGTCATATTCGTAGAACCCGTCTAAAAACTCCAGGGGTACAAAACCCTCCGCTGCCATCTCTCCCAAGTGCACAAACACGCCGTTCTTTGAAACACCCGCTACGGTGCCATCGAATTCATCACCGACTCTATCCAAAAAATACCAACACTGTTTTCGGCGGACGATAAAACGCTCTGCTTCCGTAGCGCGGCGCTCCATGCTTGAGGTGTGTTCCCCTAAAGCGTCATAGTCCTCAGAAGACGCACCTTCCCTACGCTTATCGGATTTCGTCGCTCTTCCGGTAAGCCCTTTCAGTGCTCTGTGTACTACTAGGTCAGGGTAGCGTCGAATTGGAGAAGTAAAGTGCGTGTAGTCATTTAAGGCCAGTCCAAAATGCCCCTTAGGTTCCGGTTCGTATTTAGCCTGCTTTTGCAAACGGAGGATGAGGTGATGGACCATATTGGCAGATTTCAACTTCGCCGTGCTGGCGAGTAGTTTAGCAAAAGCCCAGGGTGAGACTTCGCTGATGCGTTCATTCACGCCTAAGTTTTTCATAAGCATGTTGAGCTCATCCAGCGCCCCGGGGTCCGGGGCTTCGTGAACTCGGTAAAGTGACGCGGAGCGCATTTCTTTGAGGTGCTTGGCGACTGCACGGTTTGCCGCGATCATGAATTCTTCAATAAGCTTATGAGACGCATATCGCGGAGCACGCGCTACGGAAATCGGATTGCCTTGGGAATCGACTTGGATCTTAGATTCGGGCAGGTCAAAGTCGAGCACACCGCGGCTACGTCGTTGATCATCGAGTTTGTGATAGAGCGCCAGGGCATCCTTCAGAGGCTTCGCCAAAAAGTCTAGCTCCTTCACTGCTGCGGGATCCTTGTCGAAAAATGCCTGCACTTGGGTGTAAGTCAGCCGCCGAGCAGTTTTAATGAGGCTGGAATAAAAACGCGAAGATTCCACTGTGCCAGCGGGTGAAAAGTGAATTTCCGCAGTGAGGGCAAGTTTGTCCTCCTGCGGGCGCAGGCTGCATAGGTCATTTGAGAGAAACTCGGGTAGCATTGGCAAACATACGCCCGGAAAGTACACACTCGTAGCGCGCATTCGAGCTTCTTTATCGAGCAGGGTTTTAGGGCGAACAAAAAAACTGACATCAGCAATGGAGACAAAAAGGGTGAACCCATCCTTTTCCCGGCGAACATATACCGCATCGTCAAAGTCTTTTGCGTCTTCTCCATCGATAGTCACATAGGGCAGTTCGCGCTGGTCAACTCGTTTCGGATCGGGAGAGGCTATTTCTGCTTGGGCAATGGCTCGGTATTTTTCACCTTCTCGGAGAAGGGTAGGGGAAAACTTGTCAGGCAATCCATAGCGGGCCACAGTGATAGCCAGGTCGTTGGCGGGGGACAGCTCCTTGCCAAAGCTTTCATTCACTTCCGCCGTGCCGGCGTCGTTTTCCGTCGGAAACTCTTGAAGATCAGCAACCACCCAATCGCCGGGGCGGACTCCGGCTGGATCTCCCTCCAGGTCAAAATATTCATTGTTCGCGGTAACAACCGCTAGGCCACGGCGGCTCGGGGTTACTTTTCCGACTACCTGAGAAGTTCGTCGCTCCACGATTCGTACGATGTGTGCGCTGGTGCGTGGGCCTTGACGGCGCACTGTGAACTCCACCGTGTCTCCATTGAGCACGGATGCCGCCTCTTCGCGTGAGACAAAGACGTCCTCAAACTCGGCGTGGAGAGGCAAGATAAAGGCGAAACCCCGGGGGTTTTTCTGAATCCGGCCCCGAAAGGTTTTTCCTGCTGGCCGGTGGGAGCCTCCGCGATTGTTCTTTTTTTCAGACCGACTTCGGGATTTATGTTTGCTGTGTTTTTTTGAATGGCGCTTCGACATGCCTCATTATAGGTGGTAGGAAAGGCTATGGCACGTACTCCTTCAAATATGGTTGAACTGGGCATTCAGGCCCCGAAATTTTCTCTTTTGAACACAGAAGGTAAACTGGTTTCACTGTCGGATTTTGAATCCTCCCCGGCTCTTGTGGTCATGTTTATTTGCAACCACTGTCCGTTCGTAAAACACATACGTTCGGAACTTGCGGCTATTTCACGGGATTGGATCCAGCGGGGGGTGGCCGTGGTGGGAATCAACTCTAATGACGTTGAAAACTACCCCGAAGACAGCCCGGAGAAAATGAAAGTCGAGAAGCAAAGCGCCGGGTATCCATTCGACTATCTTTATGATGCAACCCAAGAGGTTGCGCGGGCCTACGGCGCCGCTTGCACTCCCGATTTCTTTTTGTTCGATAGGGGTAGGCGCTTGGTGTATCGAGGGCAGTTGGACGATAGCCGGCCTGGGAGCTCCGTTCCAGTAAGCGGAAAGGACCTGTGCAGTGCGGTGGATGCTGTTCTAGAAGGCAGATCTGTTGCGTCTGATCAAAAGCCGAGCTTGGGCTGTAATATCAAATGGAAAGAGACTCGTTGAAGAAGTTCAAGGCGACTTAGCCTAGTGGTGTGGCTCAGGCGCCTTCGCGGCACTTTTTGGATTCATCAGTCCTGCAGCCGATGCCGGGACTCGCGCATCGTGATTGTGCCCATGGCCTACCGGACCTGGATCCAACTCATCTTCATCTGCTTCGGAGACTTTGTTCGAAGCAGCTGGCATCGAAATTGGCGGCATTGCAGGAGCCGTAGGTGCATGTTCGTTCGTATGGGACTCGCTTGCTGAGTGGGCGCTTTCCGCGTGGCTGTCCTCAGTGTTTTTAAATTCGGTCAGGCGTTCTTTTTCTTCGAAAGAAAGCGACGCCAAGATTTGCGCTTTTTTGGGATAGCAAACGATAGCATCCGGACCGGGGGTGCCTTCTAGAGGGGTCAAACCATCTGTATTGATGCGGACGTTCTGCATTTCTTCGTAGCGGCTCGACGTGGGGTGAAAGATAACCGTCAAACCCACCTTTGCCGTGGCTGGAAAGCACATGAGGTGCGACAGGTCCAAAAACTTGGTCGACCGCTCAATAGTAAAGGGTTTAGCCTTTGTGGAAACAGAAGACGTTTCGCGATGTTCGCCGTGGGTTCCAGTACCACCGTACGCGTCGATTACAAGGCGCGCTGGGTGTGAGAGCCAGGTGGTTTGAATCCGCTCGCCATGTCCTTTAAGCGAGGCTTGCAACGCAAACCCCTGATCAGCCATCTCCACACTAATAGACCCGAGAAAACGGCTCTTGTTGGCAAAGGAGTCATTGATCAACGATTCGGGAATTGCACCCAGCAACACAGAATTGGAAACAGTGACGTTCCAGTTTTTACCAGAGCCTTTTTCGGTGTGCAGTGTTGGGCTGGCATGCGAAGAGTCTTTGTTTTCAAACTCCAAGACCAGTCGATCATGATCCGCTCCATGTCGACTAAAACGATATTGTTTAATCTCAAGCTGTGGTGTTCCTGCCGCCGTGGGTGTGGCTCCAGAGTTTCCGAATGCCGGCGCAATCGGAAGCATCAGTAGGGTGAGGAACCATAAACTAAATCGTTCTTGATTTCGCATCTTTCGTCCTATCCTTAAGATTCAAGCTCTTCATCGACAGACCGTGATAAAATCTTTACAGTTTCTCTTCAGGAGATAAGCCCATGAAAAGACTTGTGTTTTTTTTGCCGCTGTTTTTTTTATTTGGCTGTACTTCTTCCTCCCCCACAATTGACGCGCCCAGCCCAGTTCTAGAGGCGGTGGAAGCCGAGCCGGAAGAAACGCCCATCGAAACGCCGGTGTCTGCATTCTTGGCCAAACTGGAGGACCGTTTGGCGACCTTGGGTTACGAGGGGGTTGGATTGGAACTAGAAACGGACGCAACACTCGAGCTGCTGTTCAAAGTGTTTTCAAATCCCGTAGTCGCAGGGCGAAAAATACAGTCGGTCTATACTGGAGCTGCAAATGACTATGATGCCAGCAACGGCTCTCTGACGTTGGGTGGAACGCGCAACCCAAAAGACATGATCGCATTTATTAAGAAAAAAGTTCCCACGCAATCAAAAGCTCTAAGAAACGCTGCTCCGAAGCCGAAAAGAGAAGGATGAAGTTTGGATCTCTCCTCGCCTTTGTTCATGATCTCATCGATATTCTGCCCAGTCGTACCGAGGATGAGTGGGTTGAAGTGGAGCTGCTCGAACCACAGCGCCCCACAATCATTCTGGTTTCAGGGTTCGGGGCAACCCGCCGCAATCTCTCCGTCATGCGCCGTCGGTTTCAAAAAGATGGTTACAATGTACTGATTATTGCAATGGACTGGTCCAGCCTTTCGGACAGCGTTCGGGGTTTTTACCGCATGTCTGAAAAACTTGCTGCCACTGTCATTGCGTTGAGAAAGCGTGGGGATCTTCGCGGGTACCCCGTCTATCTAGTTGCACATTCGGCAGGCGGGCTTGTGGCCCGATACTATATCCAGCGTTTGGGAGGGTTTCACTATTGCGAAGCCCTTATCACTCTGGCGACTCCCCACAGGGGAACTTGGGTGGCGCTTTTGGGTTTTTTGACTCACTTACTTTTGAAAGCCCGTTGCTTGCTTCAAATGTTGCCGATTTCGCGGTTTGTCCGCTCTATTAATCGTAGCCGCTTTCCAGAGGGATTTCCCTTTTTGTCGGTTACTTCCCCCGAGGATTATATCTGTCGTCCTATGTTCGCAAAACTGCCCCGACGCTGGAAAAATATCCCTACAATTCAGACCAAGCAGGTGCGGGGAATTTCTCACGGGGCTTTTTTGATGAGCAAAAGGGTCTACGCTATCTGTCTGGACATGGTTCAGGCAGCCCATCGGAATGCCCAGGTAGACGCGGCAGGGTTAGCCGATAATGTCTTCCCCACCGTCGACACCAAGCACGTTGCCCGTTAGCCAGTTGGCTTCGTCGTGAACCAAGAGGGCCAAACAATTGGCGACGTCTTCGGGGGTCGTGAGCCGTCCCCAGGGATTGCGCTTCGTTGCAATCGCAATCATTTCCTCGTTTCCTGGAATTTTTCTCAGGGCAGGGGTATCGGTTACTCCAGCACGCACAGAATTGACGCTGATTTGTCGGGGGGCCAGTTCGAGCGCTAGCTGCCGGCAATGCGACTCCAACGCTGCTTTGGCGGCGGACACGGCTCCGTAAGTAGGCCAAACACGGGTCCCGCCGGAAGAGGTCATTGCAAAAATCTTTGTACCCTTCTGAAGGAGTTTACGGTCGCTTAAATCCTGGGTCCAATAGACTAGGCTATGTGCCATGACGTCTAAGGTCATGTTCATCTGGTCTGAGCTGATGCGATCGCGCTCGTTTTCGGTGACAAAGGGTTTCAAAGAACCAAACGCTAGAGAATGCACCAAACAATGAATCGCATTCACTCCATTCGCCGCAAGGCCATCCAAAACTTCGCGTCGCTTTTCACGATCGGCTGCGTTTACGTTGAAAAAAAGCGCTTTTACTCCCTGCGCTCGGATGCGAGTGATGACTTCTTCTACGTGGGCCTGAGTGCCCTTGCGATCCAAGTGGACGCCCGCGATGTTCATGCCCAAAGATGCAAACTTCAGCGCCAAAGCTTCACCAAACCCGCTAGAGGATCCCAGTACCAGCGCCCAACGTCCTTTTACACTCGATAAGCTCATGGTGACTCCTTTGGCTTCGCTGCCGGTGGGGGCGGCGTAAGTAAAAACTCCTGCCTGAAGGCGTTGGCCTTTCGAAACTCAGCCACATCGATCGAAAATGGCATATCCAGCCCTTTGCGCACGCCGGTTACTTTCTCACCCGACTTGCTGAACGCAAGAGTGACCGTTTCAGCTTCAGGTTCATTGCCCTTTTTTTCAAAAATATGAATCGCAAGGTCGGTTTTTGGAAGCTGCGTAGCGCCTTTGCGGTATTCCCCAAGTTTTGTGTCTTGAAGACGAGACAGGTAGTCTTCCACTTTCGCTGTTTCAATTTGAGCTTTCGGATCGGATACGCTCTTCCATTCCGAACCTTCTTTAAAAAGTTCAAAGGACTCGGGGCCGTGCTCAATCCGAAAACGCTTCACATCAAAGCGATTAAAGTGCGCGAGTTTTCGGTCGTGATAGGACTTGGCATCCCGCTTTGCGGAATCCAGACTTGTTTTAGCAACTTCATATACAACAGGCTTGTCGCCACGTTTTACGTAGTACTTTTCGCCTTGGTGGCCCACCAACAGTAAAGTCTTTCCTGTTTTGTGGGTGAACGTAAATGTCCATTCTGCTGGAGAAAGACCAAATTTCCCCAGTGTGGCGGTCCCGTTCTCCGATGCAAATCCGACCGCTTGCAGGTCGGTAAGACCATTTACGAGCTTGTTCACTTCGGACTCGGATGCGGGTACGCCTTCTCGGCTCAGCATCCAGCCATTTTTCTCAGAGCGTCGCAAAATGAATGAGTGCTTCGAGGATTTGATCTCGACCTCATCCACATCGTTGCGCGTAAAGGGAAGGACTTTCTTGTTTCTATACTCACTCGCTTCTTTGTCGAAGCTCGTCCGAATCGCAATTGCTCCTCGGTAAACCGTTTCCTTGCCGGCAATCTTAACGTATACGCCCGAACCAACAGGGACGTTGTTTCCGACCAAAACTAGCTCGGCAGGAGAACTTCCGTCTTTTTTAATATGAATTTTTAGAAATGGATTTTCTAATCCATAAGGCTTTAGGGTGGCGGGTTTTTCGTCAACAACGCGCTCGTGCTTTGCAAAAGCAGCCGCGTTTATCATGCCATTTACGACCGAAGTATCGGCAGCGTCTTCAACTGGCGCAATCAAGGTCCAATCGGACCCGGTCTTTTTCAAGTGGACGGTGGAATACTTCGTGGAGTTTTCGTCACCCTGACGCTTCTCCAGAATAAGTTCCTGAATAGCTTCCCTCGGGGTGGAAATGAGGATCTTTGAACTCTCTTCTTTTTTCTCCGCTGCGGGCCGGTAGCTGCGCTCGTAGATCAGGTACCAACCTAATAGGACGGCCAAAAGACCAAGCAGGGCAAACGTACTATTGAACGATTTTTTCATGGGGCGCGGACTAGATGACCGGCACGCCGTTTTCTTCTTCAGTCTGCTTCTTGATCAGACCCCCTGCAATTTCACGCAGGGCCAATACGGCGGGTTTATTTTGAAAACCATCGACCAATGGCTTTGCGCCCTTAGCCATTTGTTTCACGCGCTTCGCAGCAATATGGATGAGCTCAAAGCGATTGGGGATTTTTTCCAAGCAATCTTCAACGGTTACTCTTGCCACCTGGTCACTCCTCTTTGTGCATTTTCTGAAAGTGCCCCATACTATGGAATTAATGGGCTAAGTCAAGCGTTGCAACCTCGAAGGCGCTAAGTCAAGCGCTGCAACCTCGAATGCGCTAAGTCAAGCGCCGCCACCTCGAAAACAGGGGTTTTTGAAGCTTCCAGACCTTGCTCGCAAGGGCCTGGGTGTCGGGGTTGGGTTGTGGCGGGGGTGAAAAAGCACTCATTTCTCTCAACAGGAAGATTGTTTGGATGTCCTCAGCGAGGGGGCCAGGGAGATTTTTTCTGGCAAATAGCATGGCTTGTCTGCGCGTTTGTAACTCAAAACCGGTCCGGGCATTCAGGGTTTCAAAGACCAAACTATCTGCTCGCCTGAGCCAGTCCGGTGAGCCTGGGGAAAGCGTTCGAAACTCTTTCCAGCGTTTTTTGAGAAGCGCGCGTGGGTGGTGGTTTTGGTAACGCAACCACTTCAAATAAAGAGAGTGAATGCACAGTCCAGCCCAGATCATTGCCAGCAGAACTTGGCATGCCCAGAAAATCGGCGAAGCAAACCACGGCCGTGTCGAATGCCACTGGGTTTCGGGCGGGCCGAGGTCGATAGCTTCCTTCGTCAGCATTTCCTTTGGTTTCGGCAGTGGGGCAAGCTGGAATGCACTCGTGGTAAGTTTTTCAAAACGAGAAGTAAACGGATTGAAAGCGAGCATCGCAATCGCGGGAATTTCCACAGGGCGTTCTGCCTCAGCGACGATCACAAACTCAAAAACTTTCGTGGGATAAGCAGCATTTCCGCCTAGCACACTCTTTTGGGAAACCAGCTTGATTTCCGGAGGGAGTCGGAGGGGAAGTGTGTTGATGTCGGGTAAGTTTCCCCTGCCCGAAAGAGAAACTCGAAAAGAGGTCGGTTCTCCTGGGTAAAATGGGACGTTTCTGCTTTCGGATACGAGGTCAAACTTTCCCACGGCCCCTTGGAATAGTTCTGCAAGACCGGCCGGCGCCGAAGGTAGAGGCAGCACTTTTAGCTCAACCGGCTCACTCGAAAATGCGCGATCCGCCTGTCCTGCGATTTGCCCAGGGGAGCGTACGACTATTTTCATAGGCGTCATTTGGGGTGTGCCTTGGCCAAGAATGGGCGTCAGCGTATAAGCACCGATGACCCCTTTCCGAAGGCGCTCATTGGAACTGCTGGCGGGAAGGAAAAAAGCCCCTTGCTGGAGCACGTGATTATCGCTCCACAATCGACGAAACTCCGGAAATTTTACGACTTCGACTTCCAGGCGGTCTTCCAAGGAATACAAGACATACTCGCATCGGATCGTTTCGCCCTGGTAGAGGGTGGTCTTGTTACACTCCGTCAAAAAACGCTCCGACGTGTTCCATTCGCCGTGCGCCAGCACGCCTGCGCCCAAGAGCACCATCGGGATGCACGAACGCATGGTCACCAGGGGTTCCCCCCTGCATCTGAGGATGTTTTTTTGTTGCGTCCTTTTTGGAGTTTCTGAAGGACTTGTTGGTCTTCGCTAGATACCATATCGAACATTTTCTTTTTCTGCGCTTCGCTAAACGACTGCGCCGTAAACTGTTTTGCTTTGCCGGGATCAGGCGGGGTTTTATCGGTGTTGCCCTCGCCTTCATCACCTTCGTTTTGTTGTTGCTGTTGCTGCTGTTCCATTTTCATTCGGCTCGCGAAAACAAGATTCTGTGAGATGAGGCGATTGAGTTCTTTTTCTTCGCTACTGGAGGAGGAGTGGGAGTCATAGGCTCTTTGGTAGGCACTAATGGCCTGGACAGGATCTTGCATTTTGACCAGGCTGTTTCCTAAATTATAAAGGGCCCTCTTTCGCAAGTTTTCGTCCCGCGAACCGCTGGCCTCGAGGAAAAATTCGGCTGCTTCCGACACTCGTCCCTGCGCCGAAAACTCCACGCCCTTATTGTAGGCGTCATACGCGTCGCTGTGCCTCTGCTCTTCCCCATGCACACTAATGGACGACGCGAAAGCCAAGAAAATCGAAGCACGAATGTAATAATGCCAGCGCCCCGCAAAAAATTCTAAAGCGAACAGGAGCAGTGCGATTAAGAAACAAAACGGGTAGTACTCTTTTTCTAGCTTGAACGATGTTTGAAGTTTTCCGAACTCCGCCGCGCGTCGCAAAGCCGCGGCCAAAGGCACGGCTTCATCGAAGCGCGGTCCATAGTAAACCCCACCTGTCGCTTCTGCCATTTCACGCAGTGGCTTGACATGGAGTTTGGTGCGTACGGGGGCGCCGCTAGAATCTCGCAGCACTTCATTGCCAAATCCCAGTCGGCCTTCCATGGGAATAGTTCCGCCGTTTTCTGTTCCCACTCCAAGGGTGTCAATCGCGATTGAGCTGGAAGCGAACTTTTTCAGAATAGCTCGACTGAGCGGTTGATGGGATTCCCCATCAGATATCAGCAGAACTCGCGCGGGAGCTGGGGCATCGTTTGAAAGCGTATTTTGCTTTTGAATGGCTTCGAGCAAGGTGGTCAAAGACGCATCAAAGCAGGTTCCCTGATCTGTTGTTACGGTGGGGTTCAGGGAGGCGATGAGATCTTTTGCGGCGTCAATGTCGCTGGAAAGAGGCAGCTGTAAGTACCCATCTGCTGCAAAGGGAAACACAGCAACCCTTATTCCGGGGATTTGGTCGATTACCCTGAGTGTAAACGCCGTTGCAAAATCCAACCGAGAAGGGTTGATGTCTTGGGATCTCATGCTGTTTGATATATCCATAGCGATGTAAAGATCCCCGCGGGTGCCGCGCTGAACTGTGGAATAGTGACCTGCCTGAGGGCGAGAAAATCCCACCACACAAGCCGAAAATCCCAGGATAAAAATGGTGAATCGGCGCCAGGAAAAGCCTCCTTTTCGCAGACCCAACCAGAAAATAAAACCGCCGATGGCACAAACGGCCAGCAAAAACCAAAGGGCGTGCGGGTTTTCAAAACGCAGCAACATATCGACGATTTCCCCTTCGAAAGCGCGTTTCTAACAGCAAAAACAAAACCAGCAGAATGAGAGTAGCTGCAAGGGCGAAGGCAAAAAAACGTTCCTCCTGTTTTTGGCGTGGGAGCATCTTGAGGCGTGTCTTTTCGAGTGTGTTGATCTCCTGCAAAATGCGATTGAGCATACCGGAGTCTCGTGCCGTGTACGACTTTCCTCCTGTAATGGACGCGATTTCTTTGAGCAAGGCTGGGTTAATGTAGGAGGGGATGCGGGTGAGCAAGGGGCCCCGTCTACCTTGGTCATCGTATTGGTAAATGGGAATGACTACTCGATTTTGTTGACCCATCCCAATAGGGTAGATCTTGATCCCTTGCTGTCGAGCAAGCTGGCTTGCAGTAATGGGGTTTATTGCGCCGACATTGCTGTCCCCATCTGTGAGTAAAATGATGATTTTGGTTTTGGCTTGGGAGTCTTTTAATCGCAATATCGCATTGGAAAGCCCCATTCCAATAGCCGTCCCCTGTTTGAGCTGCCGAAGCTCAATTTGCTCTACCTGCCGGATCAAAAACTCATAGTCACGGGTGAGGGGGCTTTTGGTAACGGCTTCACCTCCAAAAATATTCAAGCCGATGCGGTCATATTGGCGTTTGCGGATAAAGTCTGTGATCACCTGTTTTGCAACGGCGATTCGCGAAGGGTGAAAGTCATCTGCGTCCATGCTGATGGACACGTCCAGAGAGAGGATAATATCGATGCCTTCTGTCGTCTTTTCGCTCCAAGTTTGACGAACTACAGGACGGGCAATCACTAGGCACAGCAGCCCCAAACTTAGAACAAAGAGCCCAAAAAGTCCCCGGTAGACCCACCTGAGACGGCGGGTTTTTTCTCGCATGAAACTCACAGGACCACTGAACGGGAGTACCGTGGAACGTTTTGGACGCCGCTTTCTGAGCCAGAAGAAAAACACGCCCACCAGTGGCAGCGTGATCCAGTACAAACCATTGGGCTCGAGCAGTTCCCACGTCGTCATAGAAAGAGGCGCTCACTTTCTGCAATCCAACGTAAGGTGAGCTGTACCTCTTCAGAGGATTCAGGTCGTTGTTGGGGAGATTGAAATTTGGCTTTATCGCACTCCCTCATCATTTCCGCTATGCGAACGGACTTTGGATCGGGATACAGCCGTTCAGCCAACTGGCTTGAGGTCCAAGCCATGGCTGGGTGTCCGGTCTGCTTGTCTAGGTACTCTCTCAGCAGGGCGCTCCAGGCCAATGCTGGGGAAAACGTTGCAGGGCCGGTTTCCACTCGAGCCCGTAAAATCAGGAGCTGTTTGCGCAGCCACTCCGCAGGCGACTCCGAGGGAGCTTTCGGTAGGTTGGGTTCCTTTGGTTCCGATTTGATGAAGCGAAATCGATTTTGGTACCGGTAGAGCAGGGCCGCAAGAGCAGGTGCGCCGATTAAGAAAATCCAGAACCATTTGCTCCACGGACGGGAGAGGGGGCCCGCATCGGGTCGAAGCTCGCCGTCATTATCGGCTCGGTCAGTTACCACGGTAAGGGTTGCAGCCTCTGTAGAAAAGCTTTGGGGTCCGAGCGAAACCGATACCGGGGGAATTTGGATTACGCCCGGGTTATAGGCTGTGAACTGGTAGCGCCAAACATATCGATTTTTTTCTTTGCGGTAGTCCTGGTCTAAAAGTTCGAGCTGACGCGTTTGGATAAGCCACTGATCTTGTGCTTCAGGGAAAATCTCCTCAGAGTTGTGGGTGGGGGAGAGATCTTTCTCATCCAGGCTCATAGTCAGAACGGCTCGTTGACCCGGCTGAATTAGCGATGGTTCTAACGAAAACCGAAAGTCCGTCCAGCCGGATCTAGCGACGAGAGTGGCGGCGACGAAAGAAAGTGACCAAGCTCTTAAGGTAATCATCTTGAGTGCGCAAAGGCACGTAATCTGCCCCGCATTGCCTTCCCAGTTCCTTTAGCGATCTTACGAGACCGGCTTGGAATTCGGCCAATCCCGCGCAGACTCGATAGCTGTTTCCGTCCAAGAGAAAATATTCTCCCGATTCCGGGTCATACACGGGGTAGACTCCATCAATATTCTCGCCTGCCTCGGCATCATCGAACCCATGGAGCAATATTACTTCATGGCGAGTGGTCAGCGCCAACAGTTCCGCTGGAAAGGGAGGCATCATAAAATCGGACAACACCAGCACCAACGAGCGGGATTTGAGCACGGACTTGGCATAGGCGATAGCAGGCCTCAGGTCGCTTTTTGCCTGGCCTTGAGGATTCTCTAAGATGTGCAACATCGCTCTGCGCACATGGTCTTGGGAACGCCTTGGGGGGAGGTAGTGTAGGACCGTGTCAGAGAACAGGATTGTGGCAAAAGGATCTCCGGACTTAATCGCGCCCAGCCCGATCAGCGCTGCGATTTCGGCATACATGTCAATTTTTCGGCGGTGATTATCTCCGAGAAGCGTGCTTGAACTGACGTCTACCAACAGAACGACGTTCAGTTCACGTTCTTCTTCGTAAATTTTTACTGTGGGTTTCCCGGTACGGGCGGTAACGGGCCAGCTCATGTGCCGGATATCATCCCCCGGTTCGTATTGGCGGAACTCCTTGAACTGCATGCCACTACCGCGGAACGGGCTGCGATAATCTCCGGTCAGTAGCGAGGCGATGTTTCGGCGCGACCGGATTTCTAGTTGCGCGACAGCCTGGAGCACATTTTTTCCAAAAGCAATCATGTCACCCTTTTGTCGGGTTTAAGGAACGGTCACAGTTTCGAGCAGCCAGTCGACCACGTGGTCAGTGGTAACTTCGCGAGCCTGTGCATCAAAGGTCAACAGCAGTCGGTGGCGTAGTACATCGGCCGCAATGGATTTGATGTCATCCGGGACGACATGGTTTCGCCCATCTAAAAGAGCAGAGGCTTTAGCGGCGGCGGTCAAAAAGAGAGTGGCACGGGGAGACGCTCCAACGCGAAGGCTCTGTCGGATGTCAGCGAGTTTTTCCCCGGTATATTCCCCTTTGTGGAGCTCTCCTTGCGGTCGGGTTGCGAGAACTAGGCGCAAAATATAGTCTTTGATTTTATCGTCGACATAAACTTCATGAACGCGGTTGCGTATTTCTAGAATTTGGAGGGTGGAACAAACGGGTTTGGTTTCCGGTATTGCGGGTAGGGACATTCTTTCCAGGATAGCTTTTTCTTCAGCCCGACTAGGGTACTGCACGCGCAACTTAAACATGAAACGATCGAGCTGGGCTTCGGGTAGCGGGTACGTGCCTTCTTGCTCAATGGGGTTTTGTGTGGCGAGCACGAGAAAGGGTTCAGCCATTGGGTAAGTCGTTTCGCCAATAGTGACCTGTTTCTCGGCCATGGCCTCAAGCAAAGCGCTTTGGACTTTGGCAGGTGCCCGGTTGATCTCGTCAGCAAGTAAGATGTGACAAAAAATCGGACCTTTTTTAGCAACAAAGTCCCCCGTCTGTTCACGATAAATCATGGTTCCGATGAGATCGCTGGGCAAGAGATCGGGAGTGAACTGCACTCGTTGGAACTTGGCGTCCAGACTTTTTGCTAAGGTTTTTACAGCCAGAGTCTTTGCCAGCCCCGGAAGTCCCTCAAGTAGGACGTGGCCTCCGGTGAGGAGGCTAATGACGAGAGATCGCGTCATATGTTCCTGCCCTACAATGGTTTTTGAAACTTCAGTTAAAAGAGCATTTAAGGGTTGGATTTCCTGGTGCGTTGCGTTGATGTCTGACAAAACTGCTCCTTGGTATCACTCACATTAACGAGCTAAATTGTTCTGATGCCAAGAGTATACTTTATTCCTAGTGGAAAGTTTGCGGAAGTAAAACCAGGGTCCACTCTCTACCAGGCAGCTCTACAAGCAGGCCTGCCGGTTGCTGCTTCGTGCGATGCAGAGTTTATTTGCGGCAAGTGCAATATGCGTGTTGTAGACGGGGCGTCCAACCTTTCAAAACAGACACACAAAGAACAAGAACTACTTCAACGTGAATCCAGGCCGGTGACTGATCGCGTGAGCTGCCGCACCGCCGTGTTTGGCGACTGCACCGTAACAACGACTTATTGGTGATTGTTTAAAGTGCCGACTCCAAAAGCTGGATAGAACGCTCCGGTCCGATGGCCAAAAGAAAAGACGCAAGTTTCGGTCCATTGGGTTTGCCAATGAGCGCTCGGTAGACTTCGGGGAAAAAGCGTTTCGCATCCAAGCCATTGGATTTCATGATTTCATAAATGCTATTTGCGAGCACATCCTCGGCCACCTTCGAAATGCCTGGCTGTTTGAGCAGGTCGATCACTCCCCTCAGGGCAGCTGGGTGCGCAGTCTTAGGCGCCGGCTGGTTTAAGTTGCGGACCTGGAAGCGGAACTCTTCGGGTGCAAATTCTGTAATCCACTTCCACGCGCGGACAGCTCGTTGCTGAAAACGGGCCTCATCGACAGCGGTATGAATCGCATAGTGCACGCGCGTTTTTTCGATGCTTCCTTCGTTGATCTGCAGTTGATTGCAAAGGTGGCGAAATCCAAACTGCTGAGGCATTTGAGTCCAGCTGGTTGGGGCTTCTACGCATGCGAGCTCATAGATACGTTTTTCATAACTCACTTTTCGGGGTTCGCCCGGCTCCTGTGCGTATGCATATCGCTCACAGCGATCAAAGTCGTCATAAGTACGGATGACATCCAGATCAAATGCGATGGTAAAGTCCAAGTTCGGCTTTCGGCTGGCGAAGATCCAGCGAATAACGGCGGGCTCGTAAATACTTTGTGCTTCGCCCAAAGTAATCAGATTGCCTGACGAGGACGAAAGTTTGGCGCCCAGCCCTTTGGCCAAGACGAAATCGTATTGGACATAAAACGGCGGCTCCTTTTTCCAGACGGCGCGTACTATTTTCGCGCCAGTTTCGTAGGAGCCCCCCATCGAAGAGTGGTCTTTCCCGCCGGGCTCGAAGTCTACGCCTTCAAATGCCCAGCGCATGGGCCAATCGACGCGCCAAAGAAGCTTCGCTCCGGCCTGTTTGTCAAACTGGATGGAGTCCTGCTTTTTGCAAATTTTGCAGCTGTATTCAATCGTGTAGGGTGATTTGTAAGCTTGGACTGTGGTGGCGTCTTTGCCACAGGTAGAGCAGAACACACTCACACACGACCAGTCGGCGGGTAGGGGCTCCGTGCGTGCGGCATTGAGGATCTCTACAATCTTGGGTTGGTTTTCCAGTGCGGTGCGGATTCCCTCAGCATAACGACAGGCCTTGTAAGCTTGGTTTTGGTAAAGGTATCCCGGCTGTATCCCCATCGGGGCCAGTTCCGACTCAAATTGTTTTTCGAAATAAGCAGCGTAAGAGACTTCTTTGCCGAAAACGTCGGGGACATCCGAAATGGGGCGGCGCAGATTTTTCTCTAGTAACTCTTTATTTGGCAGGTTGGCAGGAACCTTTCGAAAGGCGTCGTAATCGTCCCAGCTATACAGAAAACGCGTTTTCTTTCCACGGGATTTCAAAGCGCGCACGACAAAATCGACCGTGATGACTTCGCGGAAGTTGCCGATATGGACCATGCCGCTGGGGGAGATGCCGCTCGCGCACACGAACGTATCTTGGTCGGGTTTTTTTTGGATTAACTCGTCGGCGGCATTATCTGCCCAGTGGTGGTTTGGGATTTCTTCAGCAACGGGCTTCATAATGACGCTACCTATAACACTGCTGGAGTCGTTTCACAAAACTCCATTCGGGACTCGCATCGTCTTTGTTTTTGCGATAGTTTGGGTCCTAAGACCATGGAAAAGAAATGGATTTGGCTACTATTATTCGGTTTGGTTGCAGCGGCGAGCGCCTACCTTTGGTTTGCCGGAACTGCTGCTGCTCCGCCATCGGATTCCTTGACGGCTCCCTCGGGGGCGGGCGCTGATTCCCCAACAGAACCGGGTGCGCCTATGTTTGGAAATGGCGGATCGGTGGCCCCTCCGACTAGTGCCAGACCCCCAGCCCCTCCTTCTGGATCGCGGCCAACACCTCCCGCAGCCCATACTCCTCCTGCGCCCAGTCTTGAAACCTTTAATTCGCAGCCGTCACACCCACCTTCCTCGCAGCAACCCTACGATGCTCCCCCATCCGACGGAGGACCGGTCTTTGAACAAGTGCCTCCTCAGGCTTTTGAAAACCCCGAGTTTGTGGCCCCGCCCCCGCCCCCTCCCCAGTTCGATACAGACGGGATTCCGTTTGATGAAGAACCACCTGGAGGGCCTCCTCAGAACTTTGACAATGGGGCTGTCGCTCCCCCAGTGCCTCAAGATGATTTTGGCTCCCAACCGAACGATACCGAGGAATATTAGTGTCCTCCGTAGTGAGACGGATCGCTTGGCGTTTCATGCTCCAGGGAACTGAGCGAGGGCGATTTAGTTCCATGACCCTATTCGCCTGGGTGGCCATCGGAGTGGGGGTGGGAACAATGAGTTCTTTACTCTCGGTGATGTACGGCCTGGAGACCTCTTTGCGCGACAGTGTTTTGCGCGCTTATCCCCATATCATGGTCAGAAGGCTTCCTGGTTCCGAAGGCCACATAGATGAACCGACATTGACAAGGGCACTGCAAGGGCAACCCGGCGTCGAGCGAGTAATGCCTTACGTGGAAACCGAGATGATCGCCCAGAGCGAAAGCCGTACCATGGGCATTGTGGTTTGGGGGGTTCCTGATACTCATTGGGAACAAATCAAACCCAACCTAAAGCAAGGTGGTCCGCCTGCCGCGCATTCTGCGCTCGTTCAGGGGGTATTAGGGTTGGAATTGGCTGATCACTTAGGGGCTTCGGTGGGCGATCGGGTGCAGTTGATTTCTCCACTAAAGCGTCAAGGGGCACTAGCCTCTGTTCCTCAGACCCATTTGGTAGAAATATCGGGGATATTTGAATCGGGGCATTACGACTTTGATAAGCAGTATCTCTTTGTTCCTTTGCTAGATGGGCAGGATTTTGTCGGAAAAAAAGATCGCATCACGGGTTGGCATATTTGGGTCGCTGAATTGGGAGACGCGGAAAAAGTAGCGCAGGAACTTGCTCCTCTGTTGCCCAAAGGGTGGGAGGCTCAGAGTTGGACGAAGTTTAACGAAGCTTTGTTTCGTTCATTGCAGCTTGAGCAGTTTTCCATGTTTCTCATCCTCAGTTTTGCAGTGGTAATCGCAGTGATGAATATCGCTATCACGTTGATGATGCACGTGAGCCACAAGCGAAAGAACATCGGGGTATTGCGAGCACTGGGCGCCTCCGCTCAGCAAATAAGGCAGATTTTTATCTGGCAGGGAGCGTTCTTGGGTTTGGTGGGAATGGTTCTCGGCGGGCTGCTATCTGTTGTCATGCTGTACTATATTGCGAACAACTACCAGTTTCCTGATATCTACTACCAACGTTCAGTGCCCGTGGAAGTAAGGCCGGTGTCGATTTTTGCGGTTTATTTGGTTTCTACGCTGCTTATTTTTATTGCGACTTTATACCCCTCGTTCAAGGCAGCTCAGCTCGACCCCATAGAGGCTATTCGCGAGTAAGGCTTCGCAAAATCTTGTCTTGGAGGAGAAACATGCGTTTTTCTTCAGCAGGAGAAATCTCGTGGTCGTATCCGAATAAATGCAGAACCCCGTGGACCACCAATCGCATCAGTTCTCGGCGAGGGCTGTTGTCAAACTGAGCGCTCTGTCTTTTGGCAATCGTCCACGAAAGCAAAACATCGCCCACGCAGTCTGATCCGGGTGCTATTGCTAGGGGAAACGAAAGCACATCGGTCGGGCGATTTTTGCCACGAAACTTTGCGTTTAAAGTTCGCATTCTAGCGGGAGAAACAACTGATACGCTCAGGCTGCACCGGCTGCTATTGCCTCGAATTTTCTTCCACTCCTTTTGGGGGATTCTGTCCACGCAAACGCGTACACAGCGAGAGAGAAGTCGCCGATAACTGATGGGGCAATTTTCTAGGATTTGAATTTCTAAACGGCAGAGGCGTTTCATCTGAGCTCGTTAATACACCGTCAGGTTTATTCTTGCACGATTTTGCGAGACATTTCGACGGTGGGTTCACCAAGAGCCTGTTTTTGTCCTGGGTATTCAATGCGTTGGTGATACAGCGAGAGCAAGGTTCGGCTGATCGATTCTTCAATAATTTTCAGGTCTTTCAGAGTGAGATCGCAGTCATGAAACTGCTGGTCCAAAAAGCGTTTGGTAATAATGTTGTTGACCATCGTCTGTATTTTGGCGGGCGTTGGGTCGGGAATACTGCGAGTGGAGGCTTCGCATGCATCGGCAATCATGACAATCGCAGCCTCACGGCTTTGGGGGCGCGGGCCTGGGTAGCGGTAGTCAGTTTCGTGCACGTCGTCAGCCGCTTCAGCAGGGGCCTGTTCTTTGGCTTTGTTGTAAAAAAAAGTCGCCATGGTCGTTCCATGATGTTGTTGAATGACGTCGTTAATAGAATCCCCCAAGCCATGTTCCTTGCCCATGCGGGCGCCGTTTTTTACGTGAGAAAAGAGAATACGTGCGCTGACTGCCGGAGAAAGATGATCGTGTGGGTTGTACTGAGGAGATTGGTTTTCAATGAAATAGAGCGGGTTCGCCATTTTTCCGATGTCATGGTAGTACGCCGAAACTCGCGCCAGCAGTGGATTGGCTTTTATTCTATCGGCTGCAATTTCAGCCAAACTTCCGACCATCACGGAGTGGTGGTAGGTGCCCGGAGCCTTCATCATTAGGTTGTGTAACAAGGGGTGATTGAAGTTGGACAGCTCCAAAAGTTTCAGATTGGTCGTGTAGCCCAAAAGGTGCTCAAAGACGGGGATGATGGTTCCGGCTATTAGGGACGCAAAAACCGAGGACAAGAATGCTCCGATGGCGTGCACCGCCATCGAGAACCAGTCAGTAGATTGAAGGCCGAGTGACTGGATCAGGTCAAAGGCCAGGACCATCAAAGCTGCAATGGCACCACTCCAGGCGCCGCTTTTGTAAAGATCCGTTCTTTGTTTACAGGCCCCTAGTGTTTGGATCGCCATCATCGAAACCGACAGTATCCAGATCGAATAATAAAGGCTGCGTTCCACCATTAGGCCACCTGCAACGGAACCCAAAAGCACGAAAGTAAAAGCAAGCTCTCGTCCCAGCAGTAGCTGGATGAGAATTCCTCCTGCAGCCACTGGGATCAGGTATTCTCCACCGCCTTTTGCTCCAAATAGGGAAGTCAGCAGCGATAGGTAGGGCAATGAGAACTTCATCAGCGCAATCGAAATCGAAGTAATTCCAGCAAACACCAAACCATTCTTGAATTGCAGGCGCAGAAAACTCTTACGGGATAGGTCCAGATACACCAGAGTGTAAAAGAACAAACTCAGGATTCCGGTGAGTAGTAAAAACCGAATCCAAGTTGCACGAAAGGAAGTTGCCGCGCGGATCGCATCGACTAGTTCGGCTTGGCGTTCGGTAGCTCGTTCCCCCATTCGCAGCAGAGTCTGACCCTTGCGCACTAAGATGAGTGGCGCGTCTCGCCGCCCCAAAGCATTAGTGACTCGACGCTCAGTCAGTTCGGGGTTGAATTTCAGGTTGGGAACGATCAGCTGTTGAACGATGTCAGAGACTTTGCGTACGTGGACATTTTTTTTTCGGGGCCCAGTATTGGCTAGGCCAGCGATCAAGGCTCTGGCGTGATCGAGACTCCAGATTCGGGATACATCGTTGATGAGCGTTTCGTTCAGTCCCAGATTGAGCTGTCGAACGATTACGCCCGTACTGTAATAGGAGGGAAAAAGATCTACTTCCGAGATGAGTCTTCCCAATAGAGGCTTGGTCATTTCCTGGAAGAGCCCTTCTAGCTCTTTAGAAAAGTGATTTTTGGCGAGATACAGCAGATCGGAGGCAATGAGCGTTTGCCCAGTTTCCTTGCGTACAATTTCTCCCAGTCGGTCGAGGAGTTGAATTTGGGATATACGGGGAGCGCCGCTGGTGAAGTATTTTGCCCTAATCGCAGTAAACGCTTGGGACCAGTTTTGCACCCAGATCGCGAGCGTTGTGTCGTCATAGTCGAAGATAGGGGCAATTTTGCGATAAATTTCATCTCTGTTCTTGGAAGTGGTTTCCTTAGGTTCCAGTTCGATGGTCAGAGGCGATACGACGGAACTTTCGGCAATTTCCCCGGCCCGTACGACGGGCAGGGCGGTAGAACGAGGGTCCTTTGTGACTAGCAGTGCTGCGATCGAAGCGCTGAAACACAGTGTAAATGCCAGCAATGGCCAGCGACGCGCGCGGATAATTTGATCGAGGGCTTGGTTGGAGACGGAGTGATTTCCATCAAAGAACCGCGAGACTTTGGCATAGGCAGCGCTTAGCGCCGTGCGAAGCCCGGTCCATTTCAGTGAAAAACGGATGCGCAAGTGCGTAGCCCCCCCTCTTCTTATCGGAAAAGTGGCCATGCCTAGGGAGGTTATTTTTTGATGCGGCGAGGCGGGTTGGAATCGCTTCTGGCGCAGAGAGTCATTGAGGGAAAACTCTACGGACAGTGATACACTGCCTAATGATGGAGTTCTTTTATCGTCTCGCTCGAGCTGTAGGAACTTCTTCTCCCGTGCGAAGCCTGCAGAAAAAAATCGTTCAATCTAAAAATCGCCTTCCTGTTTTGAATCGTTGCGAAGTAGGAGATCGAATCCGAGAGGCGCTGCAACAAAACACCCCGTTTCTGGTCGGAAAGCTTGGTGTAACCGAACGCATTATTTTGTGTTGGTACTTAGGCATCCCGACACGTCAGTTCCACACACTGCAGTTTCGGGTGCCCACGTTCGATGATCTGCATATCGCACAACAATTGGCCGGTATTTTTCCCGTGAACGAGGCAACGCTAAAAAGATTTAGTCAGTTGCTAATCGACTCACTTGGAGAGGTGGATATCATTGGTGGATTGGTCAGTTGGGTGGAGACCAAGATTTATAATCACTTTTGCCCCTGTTCTTTTTACGCAGAGGCCAACCGATTGGAACCCTTTCGCGCTGAACGGCCGTGGTCGGACGCTCTGATTGGGAAAAAGATTGTCGTTATTTCTCCCTTTGAAGCTTCCATCTCGAAGCAGTTTCAAAACCGTGATTTGGTTTGGGGTGCCCATCGAGATGTTTTGCCCGATTGCGAGGTCCGAGTATTAAAGTTCCCCTATCTGTTTGAAGGCAGCGAAGAATATGGGTCTGTGTTTGATGTGTACGAGGATTTTTCTGGCAGACTTGCTGACCTGAAGAGCACATGGGGATGGGACGTCGCGGTTATCGGCTGCGGGGGATTGGGGCTTCCACTTGCCCGATGCGCCAAACAGCTAGGGGGGCAGGGCATTCATCTCGGCGGAGCGACCCAGCTGCTATTTGGGGTGCTAGGCGCTCGTTGGAAACAAGATCTTGTAATTCAAAGCATTTCTAATCGCTATTGGGTATATCCTTCCCTGGCGGAAAGGCCAGCGAGCTATCTGCAAGTAGAGCGGGGCTGTTACTGGTAACTTGTGCGGTTGCTTCGTTTGGGCTAGTTTGCGCGCCATGAAAACCCGATTGTTTACATGCCTGGCGCTGTTTTGCGCGCCGGCTATTCTTGCAGAGCCAAAAATACGCATTGCGCCGCCCGGATCAAAGACCAATGTCGTGACAAGTGTCAATTTTGCGGAGCATGACCGCCCTCTTCAGGATCGAAACAAGTACGCTTTCGATCTCAAGCGCAAGGACGACTACGACGTCGACCAAGCCGCCAAACATCTGTATTTCGGATGGCGCTACGTCGACATTCCGGGAAAAACTCATGTTTTTGGAAAGTTGGAAGTATCGGGCAGATCTGAAGCTGGAAAGTTTCGAGTTCATGGCAAGCCGGTCCCCCTGTCTCTCAAAGAATTAGCCACTCCAGAAAGAGCCGACGAGCCAGATTTTCTCGTTTTTGTGCATGGGTTTAATAACAGTTTCGATTCAGCGCTCATTCAAACCGCCCAGTTGGGATACGACCTTCAGCAAATCGGCGAGTTTCCTATTCAGATGTGGTCCTATCGCTGGAAGTCCAGAGGAATGCTTAGTGCTTACTACGAAGATCGGGATCATTTGCGGGAATATAGTCGTGGTTTAGGCGCCTTTATTCGTCAGATTGTCGACTTGCGCCCCTCGGGGAGCGTCCATTTTGTCGTGCATAGCATGGGCAACGAAGTTTTTTTACAAGCAATGAACTTGATCCAAAAAGATCCAGTTTTTGATAAGAAAATCTTGGGCAAAGTAATGTTGTTTGCACCGGATGTACGGGAGTCGGACTTCAAAAAATGGGTACCTACCGTCGTGGCGCGTTCGGCGCAAGTGACCCATTATTTTTCCTCTTTAGACACCGCCATGTTTGCCTCTCGCATTGCCAACTTTGCAAAAATTGAGAAGAGAGCTGGAGCGCATTTCGTGCCTGTTGTCGGCGTGCAAAGTTTCGATGTGGACTCGATAAATCATCGCTGGGATCGTTTAGGGCACGGGTATTTTGCGGCCAAGGAGCCATTGATTCGCGAGATTCGTACTCTCATTCAGGATCCGGCGTGCCTTCTGGGGCCCGAAGACCGAAATGGGTCGCAGGTCGAGAAAGTCTCCTCGCCTGAGGGTGTTTACTGGCGATATCGCTAGTTTTTGGATTTTTTGGCTGAGCAGATTTTCCACTTGGGGCGTAGTTCCAGTTTCTGAGTGAGCTCAGAATCCAATGAGTCCAGCCCGCCGACAAAGTGTTCCCGGAGATTTTTTCTAGAAGCGTCTAAAATGACTCGCACTCGATATTGAGTTTTCTTGGAGCAACTGACAGGTTCGTCCAAGATATCTTCAACTTTGTGAACAAAAGCGGACTCCGGAGACTCTGGTGAGATTTCAATCCCCTTTTCCCACTTCAGGCCCGGCATGCGCACTCGCTCGTCGACATTGAAGACGAGTTTAAGCAGACCTACGGCGTCCTTACTCTTGAGGATGCCACCGCTAAAAGTTTGTTGGAGACTGGTGAGGTATTGGTTTTTTGGTGAGGCGATACGAACCTGAAACACGCACTCGCGGTGGGCATTACGCCCATCGCCTTCGCTGCCCGCAGGCATTTCGATGCCAAAGTCGTTGAAAAGTATTGCCAGAGCATCGCCGTTTTCGAGTATCTGGGTGTTTCGTTTAGAGCAGTGGCCTTGAATATCCACGTCTTCGAAAGCGTTTGGTTGGCCCAACCGGGTGATGAGGAGCATCAATAGGAAAACATATCGCATGGTGATCTCCGGAGAAAAAAAAGGGGGAAGCCGTAGCTCCCCCCTTCTTGGTTTACGGACGGCCGCAGGCCAGGAACACTGGCATGAGGATCATTTTCTGAGTGAACTCAGCATCGACTGAGTCTAAGCCTCCCATCAAATGATCCGAGTAGCTCCGTCTCGTCGCTGTGAGCGACATGTTCAGGCCATACACCGTGCTCGCCCCACACGACGCAACGAGGAGATTATTGTCGTACGTCCGAGTGAAGAGCGAGTCATTGTCTTGAGGGCGAATAGTGTCCCCTTCGCGAAAGACAATGGGCAAGGGACGGCCTACTGCCGCTCCAACGTTGTATCGGATATTAAGCTGTGCACTGGAGCGTGCGCTTTTGATCATGCCACCCGAGTAGACTTGCTTGAATCCGGCCAAGTAAAAGCCTCTTGGCGGCGTGAGCGTGATTCGGAATGTACAGGATTTGCGCGCAGACATTCCGTCGCCGA
The DNA here is from genome assembly GCA_964611895.1 of uncultured Pseudobdellovibrionaceae bacterium. Lineage (GTDB taxonomy): Bacteria > Bdellovibrionota > FAC87 > UBA2466 > UBA2466 > JAIEOG01. The sequence continues at coordinate 8,261 of CAZTDN010000003.1, read as the reverse complement.
CGTCGCGTTCGGGCATATTGACTCCAAACTCATCGAAGAGCACAGAGAGCGTGTCTCCATTCTCGACGACACCCACGTTGTAGTTATTGCAAGCAGTACCTCCTGCGATCCAATTGCCCCAAATTCCGGCATAGGACTGAGTACACAGAGCGAGTAGCGTTATCAGAGCGGTCTTGATTTTCATTTTTTCTCCCTCCCACGCCTCTTTAATAGAGCAAGGCACATGCCAGGGGATTCGTGCGGTGTTTGGGCCATTTTCTGGTGCGATTTGGCTTGGTTGGCCTAAAGGGGTGGGTAAATTTTTCAAGCCGCTCCGATTGACCCTCGCAGCAGGGAAATGCTATGATGCGTCATTATTTTTAGGAAAACTCAAGGAGTTAAAAAAAATGCGTGTTTTCGCGTTGATGAGCTGGATCCTGATTTCTGTTTCTGGGTTTGCGGCTGAGCTTGTGCCCATGGCCACTCAGGAAGGGCTTGAGCGTTTGGCCCGGTCTAAGTACAAGACCGACTTTGCCAAGCTTTCGGTACATTACTTGAACCAACGCGATCGCATTACCTGCGGGCCCACGACAGGCGCTATTGTATTGAATGCTTTGCGCTACGGCACCGACAAGGCCCCCTTAGTGGCAGTAAACTCGGACTTCCTCAAACAAATGCCTACAGGCAAGGATGGAAAGCGGTTTGATCCCCAGTTACGAATGTACACTGCCGAAAACTTCTTCAACCCGAAGGCATTGTCGTTAAAGCCGCTGGCCGACATTTATGCCAGACCCAAGAAAGATCCTGCTAACCCTCAGAAAGAGAGCCGAGACCCAGGGTATCAGCTCGCTCAGTTTCGACGGGTTTTAGAAGAAGCTCACGGAGTGCATGTTGCCCAAGTCACCGTCGGGCTGAAGGACGTGCCGCTTGCCGAGCGGGACGCAGCTCAGATTGTGAAGGAGATGAAAAAAAATCTCTCAGAGGCGGACAATTACGTCATCGTGAACTATGCGCGTGGTGTGTTGAAGCAAAATGGTTCGGGCCATATTTCGCCAGTGGCTGCGTACGATGAGGAGTCGAATTCTTTTTTGATTCTGGATGTCAATCCCATGGCCGGGCCTTGGGTTTGGGTAGATGCATCGGATCTTCTTAATGCAATGGCGACTCACGATACGGTTGAGAATCGTGGGCTCTTGTTTGTAAGCGAAAAGTAAACAGCTTTCGGTTGTGCTAAAATGAGGGCATGCCTCCATCACTGCGTTCTTTCGTAGTTGTAGGGAGTTTGTGTCTTTTATCTACGGTGTCCCAGGCGGGATTGACCGGTTCTTTAACTATCCCAAGCGCGCGGATTACGCTGGCTGAGTGTCAGCCAGCGACTTTTTCTCTGGGCGCGTGCGTCAACGAGCTGGTTGAGCGTGCGGATCCTGCGGGACTTACCATTAATATCGCGGCTGGCAACTATCGGCTCACCGAGCCGTGGTTTGTCTATTCCCGCGATAATATCCACATCTTGGGGGCGGGCAACGCGACAGTCATTGCAGTTGAGCGCAACACGGGTGAGTACGATCGGTATTTTGCTTTGAGCGTGATTGATTCGAGTGGCTTTGTGCTTCAAGGCGTGTCTTTCTCTGGGCCTGTGGATGGGGGTGGGTTCCCTTTATCGGGCCAAAGAGGAATAGGGCTATGTGCGACCTCCGGCAAGGTCCTAGCGGGATTTCAATTGAGTTATTTTGCCGCCTCCGGCTTTGCAGACAATCTTGTGCTGATAGGAAACACTCTGTCTGCGGACAAGTTGGAAGAAATCGGCACTGGCAAAAAGAAACTCGGAGTCGGTCCTGGTCAGAAACGTTTCACCCAGTTCTTGAATAAGAATCCCGGTTCCCGAGCTTGCAGTGGCGCGATCGCTAACGTGGATTTTATCGGAAACCAAATAGACACACACGCTCCAGTGTTCTATGTGGTCCCCATGGCTGCGGCGCTCACTAGTACTCAGCCGTCGACTAAATGGGAGGTCTTGGGAGATTCGATTTCAAAAAACTGGAGTGGCTACCGCATTCACAGAAACAAAATCCGCATTTCTAAGAAGGGCGGATTTGTTGCGCACTCCGCAATGAAATTGCATTACATTCGTGACGTGGAGATTCTGTCTAATACGATTGAGTCTCCCGATGTGGCAGCATTTGAGGCGGGTGGGGCGATCAATTTAGCCTCTGGTGTGCAGGACACACTCATTCGTGGAAATCGAATTGTTTTTCCCAGGGCGACTCGACGCAATTGGCATGGGATCAATCTGCAGAATGGTTTTGATACTCACGTGGATTACGGGGTTGGCGATAAACATATTACCATCCCGGTCCGACAGGTGAGTGTGCAAGCGAACCAGTTTGTGAATACGGGGACACGTTTTTTTGACTGTTGTAGCGCTCTTCTCAAATCTTACTGCCAGGACTTGAACAAGCGTTCGGACTGGGAGTCGATAGAATTTAGTCGCAATACCAGTTCGGGGCCAACCAATCTGTCCCTCATTTCGGGGACCTCTTTTGTCAGTCGGGATGAGCAGGCATGGGCCAAAGTGGCCGCCGTGAGCTGCCGAACCGAGAAGCCGTATTCCAAACCACCTTCCGTTACCGAGCCAGTTAGTCCTATCTTAGAAGCCTGGATTGGGGAGTAGAGCGGGTTTAGCCCGGGCCTTTCTTCCTGTTGAGCTTCGTCCTCCTTCGTGCCATGGTTTTGGCGAAGGGGAGGGGCTGTGAAAAATATTCTCACTTATTTTCGATTGTGTTTGTTTGCGGCGCTTTATTTTGCGCCGGGTTCTCAGGCTTGTACTGCGTTTTCTCTTCCCACTAGTTACGACAAGATTGTTGCAAAAAGTTATGATTGGACCGAGGGCCACGGCATGGTCATTGCCAATCCTCGGGGGCTGAAAAAGTCGGCCATCGTCTTAGATCCAGGGGCAAAGGCTGCTAGCTGGAAGTCGTTGTATGGCAGCCTGACGTTCAATCAGTCGGGGCGAGAGTTTCCGGTCAGCGGCATGAACGAAAAGGGCTTGATAGTAGAAGCGCTTTGGTTGAGCAGCACCCAAACGAGCAATGACAAAACCCTTCCCGAGCTCAATGAGCTGCAGTGGATCCAGTACCAGTTAGACAACTATTCCAGTCTGGAAGAAGTAAAACAGAACGCAGAAAAAATCCGCGTCCATACCGTGTACGCTGCCGTGCACTATTTCGTGTGTGATGCTACCGGCGAATGTGGCGCATTTGAGTTTTTGAGTGGCAAACTGGTCCAAAGTGCTGCGACAGCGCTAGCCAACAATACCTTTGCTGAGTCCAATCGATATTTGAAGGCTTTGCAAAGTTCGGGTCGACCGATTCCTACCTCGGGGACTTCCTTGGATCGATTTGCAAGGGCGGTGAGCTTGGCAGCGGCGCACGATCCCGTGGGGGGGGACGCCCGACAGGACGCGTTTGATATTCTCGACTCTGTGGGCGGGACCAGCTTTTCAAAATTTCACTTGGTTTATAATCCGACTGCAAAAGTCGCCTATTTTCGAACTCGGGCAGCGCGCAAGATCAAGACGGTGGATTTGACGCGGATCGCATGGGACTGTTCCGCGACGAGCGAAAGGGCGTTGATTTACGATATGGACCTGGACGTAGCAGGGGATGTCACCGCAAGTTTTGAGGAGTATTCGGAGTCTGAAAATTTGCGCATGATTCAAAAAAGCTTAAAGCGGATCGAAGACCACTTGCCCGCCGGATTGGATTTAGTGTTGAGTCGTTACCCCGCGACTTTGAGCTGCGAGTAGATTTTTCATTGTTGTTGGCTAATCTACCGGATATTGTTTATCTAACTTTTGGGGGTGACTATGAGAGGCTTCTTACTTACCGGTGTAACGCTTTTTGTTTTTTCTTTATCAGCGGTCGCCAAGACTATTTCTCTGTCAGAGTTTAAGGTAGCAAACGCAAAGTGTCTTGTGGGAGACCTCAAAAGAGATGGCATCATCCCGGAGTTTCGGCATTTCATTATGCCGCAGGCGCCTGCGAATGTTTCATTTCAGAGAGCTTCTGGTTTTTTTGAGGAGGACAGTTGGGAGGTGGCTTCTCGTTCTGCCCCTTCACGTCAGTTTCCGTTTGGACAGAATTTTGCCACGACTTTTCGTCGAGAAGGGACAACATTGCATCTGGCGAGCTTCATTTCCGGTCAGAAGTCGAGGTTTTTCACTGCGTCTAACGTGCCCTATATTTACTACCGCAATTGGTCTCCCAAGTATGATGCCTCAAAAGAGCTTATTGAAGCCGAAACAGCAGTTTCTGATTTTTATGTTATTGGGTCAAACAAGTCTGGAGAGATTCAGTTTGTGAATACCAACACGAACCTAATTCTCGATCTCAAGGTTTCCATCAAAGACTATCTAGCTTGTCTTAAGACGACCGTTCGAGATCTTAATCTCTAAAATCGGGGTGGCGTTAGGCATTTCCAAAACAGCGGTTTTGGAGCGATTACAAGATAGGCTGCAAGGTATTGTGCCCAGTTGACCTGGCCAGGTCAGGTTGCTACACCAACGCGAGCTCGTTGAAGAACCGACTGAGTATCCAAGCAGATTCGGTTTCGGGGACCTTGAAGCTCCGATGACGCAAGCCACTCAAACCGGGATCTCAGCAAACTTTGGTTTAGGATTCCGCATCCGTGTCGTAAACGCCCGCGCGCTTGAAGCAGAAGTGATTGCATGCGGAGTAAACGACCACCGCCCCAATCCTCTCATCAACGTTTTCGGCTCTGTAGGTGTTCGTATATTCTTATAGTCTTATAGACTAAGTACTGTTTTCGCCTTACACTGTTTTTCTAATGGGGGAACCTATGACGAACAGAACCATACAGATGTTTTTTGCAATGGCGTTTTCGATTCTGGGCCACGCTGCGGTTTCCGTCGATTCGGAGACCAAGCTTTCGTTCGAAGATGGTTGTGTTTTGGTAACGCCGGACGGCAAAAGCAATATCGATATTCGAGACGGAAGTCTCTCCTTTCGAGACAAGGACGCTTCAACGATCCTTCACACCGAAACAGATAAAAGAATCCAAGTACGTAACTCTCTTCTGTTTCACCGGTCGCAACCCTATCTTGAATTTCAAACGGAAGGCTACGTCGGTTCTCACTATGTAATCGACCTAAGCACCGGCAGTGTTCTCTTCTCGCCCGCAAAGGTCGGCTCTAAGTGGACCGTTTACTCCGATGATATGCGATACCGTGCCGAGATCGCCGGTGACTCGGTGTTCTTATATAATGGGTTTATGTCGAGGGCTTTTAAGTCTGTCGACTTTGTTCTGAATGCTGATGAAACGATCACCAAAGGGTTTTTTGATCCGAATGACTCCAATCGCCTCTTTCTGTTTCGGGGTGTTAGTAGGAACCCGGCGGACTCTTACAACGTAATTTCGGTCGTGGATGTGAAAGCCGGAAAGGTCACAAAGGAAACCAGTATCACGAATTCAGCTGGTTTAACGTTTCAAGCAGATTTCCCGTCGCACGATCCGTTCACACCCGACGGTAAGAGTTTTCATTTCACTGAGTTCGCTACCATTGCTGACAGGGAGTACGATCTCGCGTCGGACACGCAAACGACCGTTACTGGCACGACTGGTCAAACCTCCTGGAGAAGCTATCAAGTGATGCAGTCGGCAGGACCGGCAGGAGATTGGAGCTATATTTGGACAACGGCGCCTTCTGCCAATGCGTATCTGATTCATGGGATGGGTGGAGCGCCGAGTCTCGAAATTCCGGAGAGACTTCTTCGCAACTCTCTAATTACATTGGACATGTCTCAGTCGGCTTCCAAAGTCATCGAAGCGTATAGCTGCAGCTATACCGGGGGCTCTGGTTCGCCATACAAACTGGTAAACACGAAGTTAGTTTGGAAGCTTCCCTAGGTTTTTCCGCGTTCCAATGAATTGCGTGATGAAAGCCTGATCAAAAAAAGCCACCTGGCGGAAATATTTCATCATTCAAAGCTAGGGTTGCCGGCGATTCTCGTCTTCATGGGCGTGAAGATGCTGCTCATGGATACTTAAACGAGCCCCACACCTGTTGCCCTCGGTGTCGTTCTTGGATTGTGACCCGTTCGGTTGTTTGGCCTAAAAAAAAGAGAAGCTGAACCCGGATAATCCTGGGCGCTTTGAAGAACTTCAGTTTGATCTGGCATGCCTTTTTCCGTATGTGTCACCCGTGAAACCACTCCAAATCCGGTTTCTCACTTTTGAAATGAAAAAACTGGTTCTCCCCGAGCTTTTCCCCTAATGCAGCTGGCCCAATCATTGCAATTAGGTCGGACTGGAGGAAAAAATGAAATCGAACTTAATCGCAACATTGGGAGTCGTCACAATCGGTATCTTGGCTTGTGGAAAGGCGGGGGTGACTCAAGAGGGGGCATCGACCGAAAATATCAGCAAGACGGCTCACTACGGATATGAATTCACCGGAGTGGATGGAAACTCGGCCGCGTGCACCACCGGCAAAAAGCAGTTTAGCTCTATCGCTGAAATGTGCTTCAATATTCAGGACCCTGTTCAAAACGGAAAGGACTGCGCTCGACGGGAACGAATGAAAAAGTTCTTCTCCGAATGTGAGAACAGCGGCGTGGAATACCATCCTGCGCTGGGTTGCCGAGTGTCGATTGTGAAGAAAGAAACGAAGCTAGAGCTCCGCAAGGCCCTTAACGCCGAGGACATTTTGGAGTCCGCATTCTATTGTGTGGGCCCCTCGTCCCCTCGATACGTGTCAATGCTTAGTATATCTAGTGATACTACCCTGTACGACGATATTGGACTCACGGTGGATGGACGTTTTGTGCCGGATGTGGAGACGAGTGGAGATCACAGAACCCGCCTCTCGTTCGTACTGAGCAAAAGCAACGAACAGGGTTCTACGGTTCTTGCTAAAGACAGCTTCTCCGATTTCGGCGTTTCGGTCGGAACTTTGGATAAGAGATACAAGTACCAGATCGCTTGTAGCTCATTCTGGGCATGCGATGCAGTGGAAGAGCTTCGCGCAAAATGAACGGGGGAATGTTTCTGGGGAGAATATTGAAGAGAGAAAAACGTTCGTTAGTGGAGTGCGGGCGGTCCAGCCGGCTTCAGAAACTTTCAAAACTACAGAAACCGAGTCCTTGCTCACTGCGGTTGGGATGGGGTATTTGCGATCAGAAATTAACTGCTCAGGGTCCATGCCCCCTTCGATGGAGTAGAGCCGGTCGGTGGTTCTTTCAGATTTCAAAATGGTCGGGGTGGCGGGATTTGAACCCACGACCTCTTCGTCCCGAACGAAGCGCGCTAGCCACCTGCGCTACACCCCGCTGATTGGATGCCGAAAGTACCGCCTGAAAACCTACTTATAAAGTGCTTTTTTTGAGGGGTGTGCCACACAGTCGACAAAATCGAGAAGGAAAACGTGGGTGCGCAAAATGAAAGGCACCGCACTTCGTGCAAAAAACCACTTTTCGTGCATTTAACCACGCGCTCACCAGCACTAATGGTGCCGTGAGCAACAGCGATTCAATCGGAAGTCCGAGATAGAGTGATAGTCCCAACAGGGCCAATCCAAGCAGCGCGGCCGCCCAGGGAACGGCTCGTTTCTTTTGAGCGGTTTCCTTGAGGCAGCTGAAAAAATACGCGGTACCTCCCAGCAGCAACGCCCAAACTACCGCCGTCACCAGAGCTCTAAACTGAGTTTGAGAGAGTTCCATTTACCAGCGCTAATATACCATGCGCTTTGGTCCTCTCTAAGTGTTTGTAATGGTTGAAATAGTTTGCTAGTGTGAAAACGTACTCTGTGACGCGCCTGCGCCTTATTCCTTAGCCAACCCAAAAGTCTTGTGCTACAGTCCCCATTCTGTCGATACTGGCCTCTGAGCAGGGCGCTCAATGGTTCCGTTCGGCGCTCAATAAAGACTCTTTGGAGGTCTAAGATAATGGGTAAAAAGTTGTATGTCGGGAATCTTCCCTTTTCTGCTACGGAGTCCGCGGTAAGCGATCTCTTTTCGCAGATCGGCGGAGTAGATTCTGTACGATTAATCACTGACCGTGACAGCGGTCGTTCCAAGGGCTTCGGCTTTGTGGAAATGGCTTCGGATGAAGATGCTGAAAAAGCAATTTCCGAATTGAATGGCAAAGAATTCGAAGGCCGCGCTTTGACTGTAAACGAAGCGCGTCCTCAAGAACCACGTAGCGGTGGCGGCGGCGGCGGTGGATTCCGCGGTGGCCGTGGCGGCGGCGGTGGCGGCGGAGGCTAC
>CAZTDN010000002.1:19159-161826 GCA_964611895.1 uncultured Pseudobdellovibrionaceae bacterium | reverse complement strand
TTGGTGTAACGCGACAGATGCGTGGTAGCAAAATCAAAAGTTTTTTGCGCTTTTTCGAGCGCGGTCCCGACATCCGTGAAGCGGCTCTGGAAGTTGTCCAAATGGGTCGAGGCCTTTTGAAGCTCCTTTAGCGTGGTTTCTACCCCTTTGGCCATTTCGTAGTAATTTCGGGCTGTCGCGACGGCGTGTAGCATTGCCGAAAAAGTATTCGGGGATACAACAAAGACTTTTTGACGAGAAAGTTCTTCAAATACGGCCGGATTGCGTAGAACTTCAAAGTAAAGTGTTTCGCTAGGAACGAAAAGCAGCGCCATTTCAGTGGTGCCATGCTCGGGGTGAATGTACTTGGTTCGGATGGACCTTCCTAATACCCGAATGACTTCTACCAAGTCTTTTCGAGCTCGTTCGAGCTGCTCAGGGTTTTCGGTCTCAAAGAGCGGAAGTATCTGTTCGCGAGGGAACTTGCTGTCGATAGGCAAAACGTACTTGGGGTATTTTATCACCGCATCGACGCGTTCGGTGGAACCCGGGACAATGCGGTATTGAAGCTCGTACGCTCCTTGGGGAAGGAAATCGCTCAGAAGTCTTTCGAGGGTCGCCTCTCCAAATCCCCCGCGCAAATGGGGCATTTTGAGCAGGCCGTTCAAATCGTTAATCGACTGGCCCACTCGATTCAGATCCTGGAGCTGCACTTGGGCGTTTTTGAGCGCATCTTCAACTCGGGCGAAATGCTGAAAGCCTTCTTTGAGGTTGGCTTCGAGTTTGGTCTGAACGCTTTCAGTGAGAGTATTGAGCCGGGTGTCTAGGCGGGTATCAATCGCCATAAAACGCTTTTCCAAGGCTTGCGAGCTTTGTTGCAAGCCCAGTTGTAGTTCCTGGCGATTGCTTAGTAGGTGCTGGCCCAGCTCGGCACGAAGATTGGCCGACTTCATTTCTTCGGTACGCTCGAATTCTTTTTGTTGGGTAAGCAGCTGGCCCTGAAAGCGATCCAAGCTTCCTTGGATGCCCCGAAGGGCAAAGAGAAAAAAACCACCCAACGCGGCAAGCGAGGCCGCAGCAATCACAATCAGAGTTATTTCCATCTCGGAACTATGTCATTCCGAGCAAGGTGAGGCAACGGGGAGATTGGCTCCGATTTTAAAGAGGCTTATCGACGTCGGCCGCGGCGGTGATGTCTGCGATGGTGGTGCCCTTTACCTCGGCGCTTGCCAGAGTGGTAAGCATAACTTTTGCCGCCGGAGCGGGACGGGGCGAAGACACCTGATTTGCGGAAATAGGAACCTAAAACTGGTACGCGGAAAGCCGCTACGCGAGCGCTGGTGAGCACGCTGCCGATGTTGGATCGGCCGCCGCGCTGCCAATGCGTATACCCCACCCAGGCCACGATCGCGATTAAGGCAATCGGGGTCCACTTTCTAAAAAACTGTCGAACTCTCCAGCTCATGCGCCCTCCCGGCGATATCACACCGATGGGGGAACATCGCAAAGTGTATGCCGGAGGAGGACGTGGAAAATCTCAATGATTCCAGTGGGGCACCCGTGGGCGATGGGTTGGGAGTGCCGATTAGGGGCACCGAGGACGCGCGATTGGGCATGAGGATGTCGATGATGCGCCGCGCTGTTGGCGGGGTACACCCGGAGAGCCTTGCCAATTGACCGCTTCCAGCCGTGTTGTTAGATTCTCGGCAAATGGGGGGAGGGTCCGATGGCGTCTTTTCTGGGTAGGCTCAATCACGAGATTCAACGTAAACCTTTGTTGAAGCATAGCTTTTACCTTCGATGGCAAGAGGGCTGCGTTTCCCTCGGGGAACTGCAAGGCTACGCAAAAGAATACTATCCTTTCGAAAGGGAGTTTCCTCGGTTCGTAAGCAGTATTCATAGTCGTTGCGAGTCTCCAGAGTTGCGCCGACAGTTGCTGGATAATCTGATCCACGAAGAATATGGTGAGAAGAATCACCGGGAACTTTGGCTCCAGTTTGCCGAAGGATTGGGCGTGCCCCGAAGTTCTGTCGAAGAGCATTTCTACTCGGACGAGTCCGAGTTTTTGTTGAGAGTCTTTCGCAAGCATGTGACGAGCGATAATATTATCGACGGACTTGCCGCTCTTTACGCTTACGAAAAGCAACAACCAGAAGTCGCGGCAACAAAGATTGAGGGACTTGTTTGTCACTACGATGTAACATCAGACTCCGCACTGGAATTTTTCCGTGTGCACCAGAAGTATGACGTGGAGCATTCGAGAACTGAAGGTGAGTTACTTCAAGCACTTTGTAAGGACGAATCCTCTCAAGCGCGGGCTTTGGCCGTTGTGGAAGAGACCTGCCAGGCACTCTATGAGTTTCTGGATGGCGTCGAACGGCGTTACAGTTCCGCCGCTGCGTAGCTGTTTTCTTGCGGTTCTGTTTTTTTTGATGGGGGAGGCAGTGCCAGCCGGTGCTGCGTCTGCTGCAGTTTTAACGCCTTTTTTAAAACAGAATAAAAATGATGCGACACTCAAAGCGCCACTCACTGAGCTGGTGCCAGGTTGGAGCGCAGACTTCTTGCTCACCGCCAGTCTGGAAGTGGAGCAAAAATATCTTTCGGCTCGAAACGGCGCCTATTGGAGAAAGACGCTGCAAGGCCTCCAGCAAGCCTACTTGAAAAAAGTGGGTTGGGAGGGGAGTGACCGCGATCCTAAGTGGTTGTTCAAGGGATTGCTGAACACTGCAGATGAATCGATGGCTCTCGCGCGAGTCTACCAGAGTTGGCCGCATGAAAAACGCGAGCGAAGTACTCTTGAAGTTCTAGCGGATTTGTATGGGGCGGCCAAAATCGTTTCTGGTGTGCTTGTGGTGGGAAGTTCTGACACTGAGGTTTTGGAAAAGTGGGTTCACCAGATTTGCCCCAAACACCCCTGCAAATTCTGGAACTCTTCCTACATCAGTCGAGTGAGCCTGTTTCCAGTCCATTCGGTAGCGCACTACGTTCCAGAGCTGACGGTCTTGCGTTTGTCCCAAGGCCTGCTCAAGCAGGGCAGCGCACTCGCTCCAGTAGTGTTCGCTCATGAGCTAGCGCATATCGCTCAGGCCCAGGCGGAGGTTCGAGGGGAAGATTGGAGAAAAGAGTTTGCGCGATTTTCCGGGTGGGAACGCACGGCCTCTGGGTGGACCACCCCTGTACAACCTGTCGCACAGGATTGGAATGACGTTTACCATCGGGATGCATCATTGGAAGGGTTTACTCTCTTACCTGATCCGGTGCTTTTCCCTTTGGCGGGCCCTGCCCAAAAGGCGGATGGATTTGTTTTTGCTCACGCCGTGCGAGAAACCATCAAAACGGGAGACGTTGCAGAAGACTTCGCCGATCATATTGCGGCTTATATTTTTGCACCTTCAAGATTTTGTTTTCAGGGCAAGCCGATTGCCGAGCGCAAATACGCTTGGGTCGCGCAGAGGGTTTTTGGGGTTAAAAAGACTCTTAATTGCGCAAAGGGAACGGGGAAATGAAAAACGCATTGTCGCTACTGGTTATCAGCATTTTGCTTGGAGGTTGCGTGACCACACCCGAAACCGGGGGTAGCGCTTTTATCATCACAAGCGAAACAGAAGAAAGTGAGTTGGGGCAAAAAGCCTTTGCAGAAGTGCTTTCAAAAGAAAGGCTTTCAACCAACTCCCGTTGGATTCAGATCTTGAACCGAGTAGGAGAGCGGGTGGCTTCGGTGACGCGTCAGTCAGGGTATAGCTGGGAGTTTAAACTGATCGAATCTCGACAAAAAAACGCGTTTTGCCTGCCCGGCGGGAAAGTGGCTTTTTATTCTGGGATTTTTTCTGTCGCTGAAAATGAAGCGGGTCTGGCGGCGGTGATGGGCCATGAAGTCGCTCATGCGGTTGCTCGGCATGGGGGTCAGCGTATCACCATGGCTTTCGGGGCGCAGCTAGCTATTGAAGGTTTGAATTCTATTTTAGGTGGGGGGCGATCGAATCAGAAAGATCTGCTCTTGTCGGCACTGGGAATTGGATTGCAGGTAGGGGTAGCGCTGCCCTTTAGCCGAGCGAACGAATCCGAGGCAGATCTGATCGGGGTCCGATACATGGCACGTGCAGGTTATGACCCCAGGGAAGCTGCGCGTTTTTGGCAGCGGTTTGCGCGGTATAGCGGGGCATCCATCCCCTTTTTATCGACGCATCCATCCAGCGCTGATCGTGCAACGACATTGGAGAAAGTCGCATTGGAAAATCTAGCCACCTACCAATCGTCAGCGCGGTATGGATTGGGAGAAACGCTCTAGACTTCTTTAGTTTTTCGGCCCATCGAATCCAAAAACGGTTTAAAGATATCAATGGGGATTGGGAAAAGTGTCGTAGAGTTATTCTCTGACGCGATTTCGGTCAAGGTTTGTAAATATCGTAGTTGAAGTGCTGCCGGGTGACGTTCCATCATTCCCGCGGCTTCGCAAAGTTTTTCGGCTGCCTGGAATTCCCCCTGAGCGTTGATCACTTTAGCGCGTCTTTGCCTTTCGGCTTCGGCCTGTTGAGCTAAGGCTCGTTGCATTTCTTTGGGGAGGTCTACTTGTTTGATTTCAACAGCAGAGACTTTCACTCCCCAGGGCTCGGTGTGTAGATCCAGGATTTCCTGGATGCGTTTATTGAGTACTTCACGTTCGGATAGAACGTCGTCCAGTTCCACCGACCCCAGGACGGAGCGCAATGTAGTTTGTGCGTACTGGTAGGTGCTTTCCAAGTAGCTTTCGACGTTATTTATCGCCTTAATGGGATCCACCACTCGAAACAAAATAACCGCGTTCACGACAATGGATACGTTGTCTCGAGTGATTACGTCTTGGGGTGGAACATCGGTTGTGACCACCCGCAGAGGGACTTTAACCATGCGATCGATCCCCGGGAGCACGATGACCAGACCCGGGCCTTTTTCGCCTATTAAACGCCCAAGCCGGAAAATCACTCCTCGTTCGTACTCTTGCAAAATCCGGATCGACGACAGAAGCAGAAAGCCTAAAATAAAAACCGGAAACGAAAGAAAAATCATTCTCTACTCCTTCAAAGTTACTACCAGCGTGAATCGATTCACCGATCGGACTTGTACTCGGGCCCCCTTGGGGATCGGAGTTGAATCGGTTGATACCGCATTCCAAAGCTCTCCGCCAACAAGAACCTTGCCTTGATTTGCGTTCACGAGTTCCATCGCTTCTCCCGTTTCTCCCACAAGGGCGCTCAGTCCTGAGCGGTGTTTCACGCGGCGACTGCGGTAGAGCACATAGGCGAGAAAGGCAGCGACCAAAGCCAAAGTAGCCGCCGTGGGGAAAATCAGTTTTAAGGGGATTTCAAATCCAGGTGAAGGGGTGTCTATGAGAAACAGGCTGCCAAAGACAAAGCTCAAGACCCCTGCAAGTCCAAGCAAACCATATGCCGGCAGGAAAAGCTCAGCGATAATCAAACCAAACCCAATCAAGATCAACCCGAGCGCACCGTAGCTGATAGGTAAAAGTTGAAAAGACACTAAGCTGACTAAGAGACAGAGGACTCCCGTAATGCCCGGAACAAACAGTCCAGGGTGTGTGAGTTCGATCCAAAGGCAAAGCGCCCCAAAGCTGAGGATCATATAAGCCAAGCTAGGGTTAGCGAAAAAGGAAACAACCCGGTGTCTAAGCGATGGTGGCAAAGGGGTAAGCGGGCTTGGTTCCTTTGGCAGGCTATCAATAGCGTTCTTGGCGACTCGAAGCCGAAAACCCACCAGCTTCGATTGAAGCTCAATGATGTCTTTCGCGATGAAATCGATGACTCCTTGTTTGAGCGCGTTTTCCGCAGTCAAAGACGAGCTCTTTTTCACGGTTTGGATAGCAGCTTCGGGATTTCGGCCTCGCGCCTTTGCGATGCTCTCGGCGAATGCTGCTGTGTCATTCGTGATTTTGGCGTCGGAGGTTTCATCCATTGGGCCACCACCGGCCGAAACGGGGTGAGCGGCCCCGATGTTGGTTGCAGGCGCCATGACCGCGACATCGGCAGCAAAAGTGATCAAGGCGCCTGCCGAGCCCGCGTGTGCACCCTGAGGTCCAACAAAAACCACTACCGGCACTGGAGATGAAAGCATTTTTTGCACAATGAGTCGGGTTGTATGGAGCAATCCCCCCGGAGTGTCCAATACCACGACGACATAGGGCGCTTGGTTTTTCTCAGCGGCTTCAATTCCAGAGATCAAGTATTCGCCTGTTCCGGGGTTGATGCTATCGGCGATGGTAAGCATGGGCACCGCAGCGCTGGCCAAAACCCAATGGCTCCAGAGTAGTGCGAGGGAAAGGAGGAGTTTGTTTCTCACGCATTCCTCAGGACTTCTTGTACTTGTTTCATGGTTTCCCAGGTTTCTTTCTTTAGCTCAGGAGTTTCAAGTAATGCAGTTGGGTGGTGCGTAAAAAACACCGAAAAACTCACGCCTTTGTCTATGCTCCGCACCAATTCGTGTGCTGCTTGTCCAAACGCAACCAAAACGCGAGAGGGGGCCAGGCGAAAAAGCTCAGAGCTTTCTGCGCTTGAAGAAAAACTCGCTAGCAAAAGATCGTCTGTGGGTAATGCAATGGCCTGAGCGATTTTCAGAAGCAAGTTTCTGGAAGGTGCTTCCAATAAGCTTTCACCCAAAAAAAGCACGGGAGCTCCAGCGCGGCCCTCAACTTCCCACGCGTTTTCAGTCTTAGGCCAAGCCACCTCAGGTCCCAAATCTATTCCATAAAAACGCCATAGGTTTAGGTATTCGTGCTGGAGGAACTGATTTTCAGAGTTGTCCAATGTACCGTCCTGGTTCAGATTAAAGAGACTATGCTTGCTAAAAATCAACGGCAATTGGGAAAAAGTGCTTTTTTGATTGGTTTGGTGGTCGTTCTAAGCTGTGTCAGCCGCACTACGCCTGAGCGTCGGGTGACCGAAAGCCTTGCCCTAGCGTCCTCCAGCACGTTTACTTTGGCTTCTGGGGATCCTGCTCGGTTTACTTTTGCAGCTGTGGGAGATTTGCACATCGGAGGGGGTGGAACCGATCGCTTTAGGGATATCCTCAACGCGGCCGCCGCAGATGGGGATGAGTTTGTGTTGCTCTTGGGGGATCTTGTAGACGAAGGAAAAGAGTCAGATGTCTTGGCGATGCGGCAAGCGATTCAGGATACTGGTTGGGATGGGAAAGTTTTTTGCGTAGCGGGCAATCATGACATTTTTTACGACGGTTGGGAGAACTACAAAAATCATAATGGATCGAGCACCTATTCGTTTGTAGCTGGAAATTCCAAGTTTATCGGGTTGGATACAGCGGACGGTACCCTGGGAAGTCGGCAGATACAGTGGCTGAAAGGGGAGTTGGCTCAATCGACCCAAGAAAACATATTTCTATTTAGCCACTATTTACCTGTGGTGCCTGGTGTGGAGACGTACTTGCGACTTGCCAATGATACCGAATCCAATCTGCTGATGTCGCTGGCGTCACGCAACGGGGTGAAAGGCTGGTTGGGCGCACACTACCATAGCTACATCCTTCAAGCGATCGATGGCGTCAGCTATTTAGTAGCAGGAGGGGGCGGAGGGCGAAGAATGCCTCCTGTTTTGGGGTATTTTTATGCTCGGGTTTCGGTGAACGGCAGCCAGGTTAGTTTCGAACGTAAGGAAGTTCAATAGTAGCGCCTATTACCCACGCATCCCGTAGTCCAAACCCGAGGAGCATTTGATGGCGCAGATAGGCTCCCAGGGAATAGTCAGTCCCCATCCAATTCGCACGCACCTCGGTGATGGGATTGTTTAGATTGTAAACATCCACCGATTCAAAAGTGGCAATTGAGATGCTGAAGGATAGCGAGTCAGTGGGAATTACTCTGAGTCCAAAGCGCACCGCCCAGTCCGACTGAATAAAGCCTCCCGCGATCGGAGGTAGCAAGTGGTTTGCTCGAGGGTGGTGCAAGCGAATATAGTGTCCCAAATCGAAATAGCCTTTGAGCCAGGAGGGAAGCTGGCTTTCCAGGCCGACCGAGACGAGCAGGCTTGCCGTGGAGCTAGGGTCGGGCATCCAATTGCGCTGGGTAAGCAGGGTATTAAGGTGAAGCCAGCTCCAAGGGTAGTAGTGAAAATGCCCGCCATAGGTCATCCCATTCCAATGAAAACCGGAATGGTTCACTCGCGCAAACAGGTGTAACGCACTGGTCTCCCCCGTGTCACGCCATCCGAACGTATGAATCAATTCGTCTGTTCTGGATTGCTGCACGACATAGCGGCTATCCCCAACAAAACCCCAGTGCCCCAAAACGCCTCGTGTTCCTAGACACAAGCAAATGAGTAGGAGCGTTTTACATCGCATGCCGAACGTGGAACCCTTTTTGTGCGAGTGCGCCTAGTATTTCTTGGGTGTGTTCGCTCCCGCGAGTTTCAATTTCCACTTCAATTTGAGCCTTGCCGATAGCGGCTTCCAAGCTCGCTCTCTGGTGAAACACTTGGAGGATATTCGCTCCCTTTTCGGCGAGTACTTGCGTGACGGCGTTAAGTCCTCCGGGGCGATCCGAAATAGTAATAATCAGGCGAACTAGCCGGCCTTGCTCGACCATACCTCTGTCGAGGATTTGCCCAAAAGAGGGGAGGTCGATATTGCCCCCGCACAAGATGACCGCAACTTTTTTCTCCGGAATTTTGTTTTCTAAAATGGCTGAAACGCCGATTGCCCCTGACCCTTCGACTACCATTTTCGCTTTTTCGGCTAGGAGCGAAATGGCGTGCGCAATAGATTCCTCAGAGAGCCCAAAAACGGTATCTACCCCCTCGAGAATATATTCCAGCATCTGTGGAGCCATTTTTTTTGTGGCGATGGTTTCTGCAAGTGTGTACTGGACGGGTTCTTCGGTGACCGATTTTTTTTGAAAAGAAGAGTGCACGGTGGGGGCATTTTGTGCGGTGATACCGTAGATCTTAATGTCGGGTCGGAGAGCTTTGAAAACGCTCGCACAGCCCGTGATAAGTCCTCCTCCTCCAATGGCAATCGCAACGGCTTCAATGTCTTGGAACATTGGGTCTTCGACCATTTCCAGAGCAATGGTTCCCTGACCGGCGATGACGTGCGGGTCGTTGAAGGGGTGAATGAAAACGTAGCCTTTTTCTTTAGCGATAGCTTGCGCGCGTTGGTAGGACTCATCGAATACTGTTCCTGAGAGTTCTACTTGGGCGCCCCAGTCTTGAGTGTTTTTGATTTTTACCGGGGGCGTTCCGGTGGGCATGACAATAGTGGATCGGATACCCAGTTCTTTGCAAATGGCTGCCACGCCCTGAGCATGGTTACCGGCGCTCGCTGCGACTACGCCGCTGCGTTTGGCTTGTTCGAGGTTGTGTAGGATGCAGTTTGTTGCTCCTCGCATCTTGAAGGATCCGGTTCTTTGGAAAAGCTCGCACTTCATCAGAACTTTTCGTCCCTCGGTGCTGAGGATATCGAGCGGTACAAACGGTGTCTTGCGAATGTATGGCGCAATGCGGGTACGCGCTTCTTCAATTTGTTTGAGTGGAATTAACCCCATGACAAACCCCCTAATAAGGGAGTCAGTCTAGATCGGAAAGCAGGTATTGGCGAAATTTTTCGAGACTAAAAGCGGCGGTAGACGGTGCTTTGAACCAAAATCTTGAAGCCGCACTTTGCAGTGCCCGATGTGTCCTGGACGGTGAGAGTGGGTTGCCACTGCACATCGGTTCCATATTTATTATTGTAGGAAGTTGAAATCAAAATCACAGAGTCTTCCGCAGGGGAGTCAAAGCCAACTACCCGCACGGTGCCGGTGGAGTTGTAAACGGTCACTCGTACTTGGAAGGCTTCTTCAGACTTCACCAGAGTTTTTAGGGGTTCGGCGATGCAGTAAAGACCCGTTGTTGAATTGGATTGTTGGGTGACTTGTCCCCCGTTGGAGGGAGTTCCAAACAGGCCACGAGTCCCGTCCTCAGTACGGCCACAAGCTGCCACCGCTAGAAACAAGAGGCCGAGGATAAACCAGGTCACTGTTTTAAAAGAGGTCGATTTCATAGCTTCACCCATTTGCCTGTTTGATTTGCAAGGAGGGTGCCGTGGAGACTTCTTGGACAGCACTTCTGATGAAATAATCAATAAATACAGTAATATATACGATTTATTGGGGTGGGCCGCATTGACTAAATTGCGGACGCTGGGTGTATACAGCAAGTCGTATTCCCTTGCCCAAAGGGCTAACTCTTTGAATCCAAACGACAAAAAACTGCCTAGGTTTTAGGGGACCTATTTCACTAGGTTCTAAACACGCGGTAGGCGGTGTCTGCGAGGCTAGGGCTCTTGTCCGGGGACGAGTGTTTCGTGTTTGTAGCGCGGATCGTGCACCAGTTTTTTGAGCATTTCGTCCAAATGGGAGGCAGTTTTGTCCTCGGCCCATTCAAAGGTCGCCAGCCGACTTCCTGGAGCACTGGAAGATTCTCTATCTTCGTCTGGAATATGGACTTCGTACCACTTACCATCTTTGGGGTTGCGGTGCAGAACATGCAGTTGGGGAAAACCTACTCGCAAATTTCGGAAGTACTCATTCACTGGTGTGCGGTTGTCTAATAGAGCGTCGTAGTCCGAAGCGTAAAAACTTGTCGCGATGGGGGTCTGTTCCCCGGGAGCGAAGACATGTCCACGGATGGCGTAGGGTTGAATCAGTTTTTCGAAGGCCTGGCAGGGTGGACAGTGGCCAAGATTTCCCACGGCATAAAAAGCGTACTCGCTTTTGTCCTGTTTGAGTTTTTGCAAGAGTTCGTCAGCGTCTTTGGGGTGTTCGGCTTTTTCATTGAACCAGCGGTGTTCCGGCTTGCCGATGACTTTGTGAAACTGGCATACGCGCACTTCTTCAGTGTTATCGAAATGGACTTCGAGCCAATATCCCCGCTTGAAAGCGCGTTTGCCGCCGTGCACGCTAAATTGGCGTCCCACGCCGTCCTTGTTTTGAGTGAAGAGAGTTCCCGATTCTTGGTAGATCTGGGAGGGCGCCGGTTTCATAGACCGGGGATCGATTTGCCATTCCACTGAAGAGTAAAATTCGGCCTGTTCTAAGAGTTGGACGAAGTACCCTTTTTTGTTTCGGCTTACGATTAAAAAGCGTGACTGTGTTTCTTGATTGCAGCTGCCCTCAATGATCGCAAACTCGTACTTTCCCGATGGGCGCTCCACTGTCGACCACTGGGTTTCAAATTGCTGGTCCAGAATAAAAACTGGGCGGTTGCGCTTTTTTTGGGCTTGTTTTTGGAATGTCCGATAGATGAACCCCGGTTGTGCCGCGCTTCCAACAGAAGCTTGGAAGAAAAAGAAAACAAAAAATAGTTTTGATAGGTGCACGTTTCCGTCCCGGTCAGTTGTAAGTTTTGTGATTGAGGGGACCGGAATAGCATGAGTAATGCGGCGTGGCAAATATTTTAAGGCGCTGAGCCTCGACCCAGGGCTTGGGTCATGCAACGAACCACTTGCTTCATTTTGCTTTCGTCGAACCCAAAAACAAAAGGGCCCATGAACCCTGTAGAAAAACCGATCGCAAAAACCCCATACGCCAGAGAGTCGAGGTCCGCATTGGCGGCGATGAGTCCTTTGCTTTGGTAATGGCGGAGGCGCGCTACCAGAATGGGCAGGCGGATTTCATGTACGCTCGTTCGGAGCTCTTGCCCCAATATCGGATCGACTATGGCTCTGGAAAGAGCCACCTTCAAAAAAGTCTGGTGGGTTTGGTGCATTTTGCAGGCAAACGCAAGTACTTGCGAAAGTTCTTCTTCGAGAGTTTCTTGGTACGGTAAACTGGCTAACCCCATTCCCCCGTCTTTTTCAGCGAAAGCTTTCATTACTGCCAGAAGCAACCCGGCTTTGCTTTCAAAGTAGCGTTGAATCAGTGCTTCCGACACCCCGGCGCGTTTGGCGACTTCGCGTGTGGTAGCAGCATCGTACCCAACCTCTGAAAATACTTGGATGGCTGCTTCCAAGAGTGCCTGTGTGCTCGCTTCGCGATCGCGCCGCCGCTTCTTTCCCAACGAAATCACTTTGTCTTTTAGGGACTTACCTAGCAACCTAACCTCGATTTAAGTAATCGTATGATTACTATGTCACGCCACAAGCCTAGCTGTCTATAGACTAAACCATGAAAATTTAATAAATATTTGAAATAATGCAATTATGTAGATTTCTTAACATTCGTTTGATTGCGGGTGCCTGCCCTAAATGCTACTCTTTAGTAAGTGAATGCTTACTAATTTTCAACGGAGTCGTTCCATGATCCAGTCCCGTAGCGCAGTTCTTTTGGGTTTCTTGGTTGCTGGTTCGGCATGGTCTGGAGAGCCGCTCTCGCTAGAAGGCTACCTCAAGGACGTTCGTTCAAAGAACGAGGCGGTGGCCGGTGCATTTTTGGCGAGTGAGGGCAGTGAACAGCGGTCAAAAGAAGCGGAGCTATCGACCGCGACAGCGCTTTTTGCCGATGCCGAATTTAATAGCGACGGCAAACTTCCCGTAATCGCCCTCACTTCTTGGGACCGAATTGAAATGCAAAAGTACACCCTGGGTCTTAAGAAGCTGACGACTTTTGGAATGGAAGCGAAGCTTTACTACCTGATGCTTCACACCAAGTACGTCAACATGACCTCTCCATTCGGCGGTATTACGGCTCCCGATTTTTTTGACGTGCGCCCCACGCTGGAACTCACCCAACAGCTCTGGGCCGGCGGGTTTGGTCGTACCACCCGAGCGCGCCAAGAACAGGCGGAAGCGGCCGATCTGGCCAATAGTTTTAGGTCTCGGCATGAAGGCCGGGTTCTCATGTCGGGCGCTGAAGAGGCCTTCTGGAATCTTTCGCTGGCCCGTGAGCGCGAAGAAGTCACGCGCCTAGCGATGGAACAGGCCAAAAAAATCTACTCATGGAACGCGGAGCGAGTCCGTCGAAGTCTTGCTGACGAAGTCGATGCGCTTCAGGCCAAAGCAGCCCTTGAACTCAGTGAAATGGAACACCAGGCAGCAGTAGATGCCCAACGCCAAGCCTCTCGCACGGTGAACAAGTTCCGCGGAATTGTCTCAGACGAGGTTCCAAGCGAGATGCCCCCACTAAAGAGCGAGCAGTTGCTCTCACAAGCCGTGCCTGACATCAAACCCGATCGAGATGACGTCAAGGCCGCAGAACAACAACAGCGTGCCGCCATCGCAGGTGCGGTGATTGCCAAGGAGGGGTATCGGCCCAACCTTGAAGTATACGGCTTGTATGGATTGAACGGGCGGGATGCTGCTCTGGGTTTGGGGATAGGAAATTCTTTTCAAGCGGGTAGGCCGACTTACACCGTTGGGTTGAGGTTTAATATGCCGTTAGATCGGAGTCTTGCGTCAGCGGCGATGGCGGGTGTTGCAAAGGAACAAATGGCAGCGCAAATGCAGTATCAGCAAAAACTAAAAGACCAGCTCCAGGATTGGCAGGACCTAGGGCAGCGGGTCGCGGAGCTAAAAAATCGTCTCAAGCTTTGCCAGAGCATTTCGGCCACGCAAAAAACAAAACTGGATCGAGAAAGAAAGCGTCTCCAAACCGGAAGAACGACGACGTTTCAGGTCTTGAGTTTTGAGCAGGATTATGCGCGGTCACGCTTAAACGAAATCAATGCCAAATTAGAACTGGTCCGTGCGCTCACCCAGATAAAGTTGTTTGGAGAAAACACATGAGTTTAGCGAATCTCTCGATTAAGCGGCCGACATTCATCACATGTGTGGTGATCCTGGGGCTTGTGGCCGGGGCCTATTCTCTCCAAAAGCTTCCGGTGGATCTTTTTCCCGATGTGAATTTCCCCATTGTTACCGTTACAACCGTGTATCCAGGCGCGGGTCCGAGAGAAATCGAAACCTTAGTCTCCAAACCCATAGAAGACGAGTTGGTCACAATTTCGGGCATTAAGCGGGTGACTTCGAACAACGTAGAAGGGGTCAGTCAGGTAGTGGCCCAGTTTTATCTAGAGACCAACATCCAATATGCAGAGCAGCAGGTCCGAGACCGGGTGAGTGCCGTGAAGGGCAAGCTGCCTGATGACTCCGAGGACTCGGTTATTCGTCGAATTGATCCTGCCGACTTGCCGATTGTGACTATTGCATTGAATGCAGACCTTCCTGAGGCAGAGCTTTTTGACCTTGCAGATGATTTTGTCAGACCGCGACTCGAGCAGGTGGACAAAGTCGGCTTAGTGGAGATTCTGGGAGGTCGCAAACGCGAGATTCGGGTGACGTTGGATCGAGCAAAACTCAAACAACGCGAAATCCCGGTGATGGGCGTCGCGGCCGCACTTGGCCGCGCTGGAGAAAATATACCCAGTGGGAAAGTTTCAGAAGGCAAAGGCGAAACGATCATCCGCACTGTCGGGCAATTTGAGTCTAATGACGACGTGAGTAATGTTGTAGTGAATTTGTTTGGAAACGACGTTCCCACACGGGTGGCGGACCTGGGGACCGTATCAGACGGATTAGCGGACGAAAAGACGCGCACTTTTGTAAACGGAAAAAAGTCGATTTTACTAGATGTCTACCGGCAGTCTGGTTCAAACACCGTGTCGGTTGCGAATGCGATCAAGGCGCGTGTCCAGAAAATTCAGACAGAACTCGAGAGCCAGAAAAACGGTGCTAAGTTGGATTTGGTTCGGGATGCGAGTTGGTGGATCAATGTCAATGTGAAAGACGTAAAAGAATCCATCCTACTCGGCATCTTGTTGACGATCATTGTAGTGTATTTTTTTCTGGCGAGTGGTCGGTCAACAATTATTACTGGAATGGCGTTGCCCAATTCGCTTCTCGGTGCATTCATCCTGATGTTGCTTGCGGGGTTTTCGATAAACATCGTTACGATGTTAGCACTCAGCCTCTCGGTGGGGCTGCTTATCGATGATGCGATTGTCGTTCGCGAAAATATTTTTCGTCACATTGAAATGGGGAAGGATCCGTTGGCTGCCGCCAAAGAGGGTACGGCCGAAGTTCAGTTGGCAGTCGTGGCTACTACTTTGGCTGTCATGGCGGTGTTTGGTCCTGTGGCCTTTATGAGTGGGATGATCGGCCAGTTCATGAAGCAGTTTGGTCTGACAATTATCTTTGCGATGGCCATTAGTTTGTTTGATGCGTTGACGATAGCTCCCATGTTGTCGGCGTACTTTGCAGGGAGCAGTCATGGTCCCAACAAGAATACTCTTTGGGGCAAGACGGTTGGGCGTTTAGTGCTAGGGTTTGTGGCATTCCAAGATTGGTTGGAGTCGCGCTATGAGGGGATTTTAAAGTTCACGCTGCGTCAGCCTATTCTCGTACTCGGCGTTTCCTTTGTCGTTTTTGTGGGGTTTATGGCCACGGTGGTGGGGATTCCGAAGGGCTTTTTCCCTGAGCAGGATCAGGGGGAGTTCACGATCACCTTGGACATGCCTCCTGGAACTAACCTGGACACGATGGCGGCTATCGCTACCCAAGTGGATGAAGTCGTTCGCGCAAATAAGGAAACGCAGGTTTCCGCACTGACAGTGGGGGGGCGGAACGGAGAACCAAACAAGGCGAGCTTTTACATTCACATGATTCCGGCAAGGGAGCGAACAATCAATACGGGGCGCTTTAAAGAAAAACTTCGGGAACAACTCGCTCGATTTAGCGAGGCAAACCCGCTAGTCAAAGATTTTGATGCTGTCGGGGCGGGCGGGAATCGTCAGTTCATGCTTAATATCATGGGCCAGAATCAAGAAGAGTTGGAGGGAGTTGCAAAACAAGTTTTTGAAATTGCCAAAGACAACAAAAAACTCAAAGGACCAGACTCAACCTACCGCCCAGGGCAGCCGGAGTTTCAACTTAAATTGGATCCAAAGTTGGCTCAGACCTACGGTATCAATTCGCGCACTTATGGCATGGAACTCCGAGCGCAAGTGGAGGGAATGGTTGCTGCAAAGTTCCGAGTAAACGGGAAAGAGTACGATGTGCGCGTACGGCTCCAGGAAGATCAGCGCAACTTGCGAGAGAACTTTAAGAACGTTTTTATCCCTAACGTGAACAACCGCCTTGTCCGGCTGGCCGATGTCGCGAGCGGAGAGGTGGCCACGGGACCTTCGGCGATTAGCCGCCAGGATCGATCCCGATACATTCAGATCAATGCTGATTTGGCGACGGGAGCAGGATTGGGCGACGCGATGGGCGAGGTCGATCGGGCAGTAGCGCAAAAAGTACAGCTACCCCCAGGGGTGCGAATGCTTTATGTGGGTAGCTCAGAGGACTTTCAAGATTTTGGACGCAGTATCTTGCTCGCTATCGCCGCGGCAGTGTTGTTGATTTTCCTCGTGCTTGCGAGCTTGTACGAGTCGTTCATTACGCCGTTTACCATCATGCTTGCGTTGCCGCTGGCATTCTGTGGAGCTTTTGCCGCGCTCTACGTGACAGGAGAGTCCATTAACCTGTTCTCGATGATTGGCGTGATTTTATTGCTCGGAGTGGCCAGCAAAAACGGAATTCTACTCGTCGACCAGGCCATGCAACTCATTCGGGATGGGAAAGATCGCACCACCGCGCTGATCGAAGCGGGGAAAAACCGCCTGCGTCCCATTCTCATGACCACCATGGCGTTGATCGCGGGGACTATGCCGATTGCGTTGGGTTTAAACGAGGCATCAAAGCAACGCACCAGCATGGGGGTTGCGATCGTCGGCGGTTTGATTACGTCCACTCTGCTGACATTGATCGTGGTTCCAGCAGCGTTTTCATACATCGATCGCTTCCGCTTGTGGAGCAAAGCGGTCTTGAGTCGGTGGTTTCGCCCTGCAGAAGCCAAAGAGCCTGTATTCATTGAGAAAGATCGCTCGGTCTAGCGCGTGGAATTGGCTCAATGCCTGGTAACTTTCTGCCGATAAGCGTTAGAACCAGGAAGTAGCCGAATTTTGCGAAGATATTATCCACTTTTATATTTCGTCTCTGGTTTTGTTTTGCTAGGCATCGGGTCTT
The DNA here is from genome assembly GCA_964611895.1 of uncultured Pseudobdellovibrionaceae bacterium. Taxonomy (GTDB): domain Bacteria; phylum Bdellovibrionota; class FAC87; order UBA2466; family UBA2466; genus JAIEOG01. Next base: position 144,864 of record CAZTDN010000002.1, on the reverse strand, counting down.
GCGATGCGGTGGATAGCCGCGCTTTCACGCCCACCAGTTCCGACACAGCCCCTAGTCAGGTAGTACTCACGAGTGGTGCCACCTGTGTTTTAGTCGAAGGCGCACCTCGATGTTGGGGAACCAATGCGTGGGGTCAGTTGGGAAACAACTCACCGTTAGAGTCCTTTGATGCCGTCATTCCTAACGGCATGAGTTCAGGTGTCTCGCTCCTGGCCCGGGGCAATGGCCATTTTTGCACGCTCAAATCAGGTGAAGTGTTTTGTTGGGGATTCAATCAGACCGGCCAGGTGGGAGATGGGTCTACTACCACGCGGTACGCGCCGGTTTCGGTGGGGCTGTCGGGAGTATCGAGCGTTAAGGGCGGTGACAATTTTACCTGTGCGCTTAGCAGCGGTGCCTTGAAATGCTGGGGCAGAAATCACCGTGGTCAACTCGGTACCGGAGACACAACCGAGAGCCATGTGCCCGTAGATGCTGCCGCGGTAAACGCTTTGGGAGAAGTGACTGACTTTGTGCTGGGCGGCACGCATGCGTGCGCAATAGTGTCTGGCGGCGTTTGGTGCTGGGGGTACAACGCCAGCGGGCAGTTGGGGGATTCTTCGACGACAAACAGACTTGTACCAGTTCAGGTGACGGGCCTCACAAGTGGAGTGACCGCATTGGCGGCAAAAGTGGATTCAACCTGCGCGATCATGAATGGCGGTGCGTACTGTTGGGGAAACAATGCCTACGGGCAACTGGGAGACGGGACAACCACAAACCGTTCTACAGCTGTTTCGGTTTTGGATATGACTGACGGGATTACGGATCTGGATCTTGCTACAGCTTTCGGTTGCGGTGTCAAAGCGCGGACGGCGTATTGTTGGGGCGATAATACCTACGGGTACCTGGGAGACGATACGACGACTTCACACGCTCAGGCGGCCAGAATTTACGATTTGGATGGTCTTGTCGAAGACATCACACTGGGAACTTCCACAGCCTGCGCTATAACTCCAGACAGTTTGTATTGTTGGGGGAGGCACAGTATCGGGAATTTGGGCAACCGCAAAGTGCATGGCTATACGAAAGTTCCCACACGGGTGGGTGGGTTATGGTGAACTGCATTCGCCGTTTGCTTTTCGTGGGTTTGGTTTTGATGCTGGCCCAATGCGCTCAGGTTACTGAATCTTCGTCCCATACCTCGGGAGTGGTTTTTAATCGCGTCACCGCAGGTTGGTACAATACCTGTACCACTTCGACTTCGGGATCTTCCTATTGCTGGTCTTCGAACAATACCGGAATTGTTGGCAATGGGGGGACGACGTCGAGTCATAGCCCCGCTCTGGCGACCGAGATTCCTTCTACCGCGACGTCCTTGGATCTGGGATCTTCCCACGCGTGTTTTGTCGATTCAGGTGCGGCGTATTGTTATGGCTCAGGAATCAGTGGCGAGTTGGGAAATAGTGCGAACCTGGATTCGCTGACTCCCGTTCAAGTGCAAGGAATCGTCGGTGTGGTCACCAAAGTGAGCGCGGGAAGCACTATGTCCTGCGGCATTGCGGGCGGTAAGGCTTATTGTTGGGGGTACAACGGTTCGGGACAGCTGGGAACCGGCAACTATACGTACTCCAACTCAGCGCTTACTCCCTTGGGCCTGACGACGGGAGTGACGGATATCGATAGCGGAATTCATAGCTGCGCCGCAAAAGATGCGGATGTCTACTGCTGGGGGTACGGGCCGTACGGAGAGTTGGGTGGCGGGACAAATCCCAATGGGAGTCACACGCCTATTCAAGTGCTCGGCTTGCCTGGGGCCGCATCGAGCGTTTGCGTTGGCTACTACCATTCCTGTGCGTTGGTTTCAGGGGCAGTTTACTGCTGGGGGCAAAATCAGTTTGGTCAGATGGGAAATGGGGGAACGACGGATACTAATACAGCAACGTTGGTAAATCTTTCTGTGACGGCTACCAGCCTCGCGTGTGGTGGATACCACAACTGTGTCAACTCCGCAGAAGGGTTGTATTGTTGGGGGAACAACGATGCCGGGCAGTTAGGCGATGGAACTTTGACCACGGCACTGACCCCGGTGCGTATTAGTTCTGTTTCCAATGTGAGTTCATTTACTGGGGGCTTGTTCCACACATGTGCCGAGTCTGATGGGGCCGTGAGGTGTTGGGGGGCAAATCATGCGGGGCAGCTGGGGGATGGAACGATAGGAAACCGCATATCACCAACGCCGATCCGAACTTCCGACGCCCAAGAGGCGTCGCTTCTTTTACCATTTAGCTACATTGGAAAATGGCTGTCCTGGTTATTCTAGGAGGTACGCGGTTACTTTTACGTAAAAGTAACCGCGTACCTGCCTGGATCAGTCCTGCCAGGCGGCAGAACGTACCTGTTTTGCAATTTCTTTTGCCGATCGGATCGGGCCTTTGCCTACGCCGGGGCAGAAACGTGCGATTTCTTTTTCCCAGACCTTAGCATTCATGTTCTCTGGCCAGAAGGGCCAGGTACGACACTGGACAGGGCGAGCTTCATACACCGTGCAACGTTTGTTTTTTAGAAATCGACAGGGGCCACTCAGTTCCTTTAGGTGGTACCAACCGTCGGTTTTGGAACAGTATTGTCGGGTGAATTCGCGTGTGGGGATTTTCAAATGGCGAGCTAGGCGTACACGGTCCTGCTGGGATAAATAAACAAAACCATATCCCCCTCGGGAGACACAGCACCGGCCAGATCCCTGGCATTCAAAGCGCAATTCAGTCGGACGAAAAGTTTTTGGCATGGTTACACGAAGCAGTATGGAGCCGACGACCGGATTCGAACCGGTGACCTGCTCATTACGAATGAGCTGCACTACCGCTGTGCTACGTCGGCGTTGCAGTGAAAACTAGAGGAATCTAGAAGGTTTGTCTAGCGATCTTGCCGACCGTGGCGGACTTCTCGTGGAGGGCATCCACCATATAGAGGGGGCGCTGTTTCACTTCCTCATAAATGCGCGCTACATATTCCCCCATAAGCCCCAGGCAGAGGAGCTGGATGCCGCTGGTGAAGGCCAGTGCAGTCATCATCGATGCCCAGCCGGGAATAGCCGCATCGGTAAATACTCGAACCCCGATAAAAACCATCCCTGCTAGGACGCTGCTTGCGGAGCAAAACAGGCCAAAGAACGAAACCAGTCGGATGGGCGTATTCGAAAAACTGATCAACGCTGTCACTGCGAGCTGCACCAGCCCCCAACTGCCTACTCGGGACTCCCCATGCAGCCGAGCTTCGCGATCCACGCGTATGGAGGTGATAGGGCCCGAACTAAATGCGATGAGCCCGGGAAGGTATCGATTGCGTTCCGAAAGCGTTCGCAGTCGAGCGACGATAGATTTATCCAATAGGCTATAGGTGCCAAAATTCAAAGGAGGCATGCGCGTCGTGATTTTATTGAGCGCGAAATAGAATGCCTGGAAGAGCAGGCGATTTTTTTCTTTTCGGTTGCCTCGTTCTGCCACGACAGTTTTTGACCCGTTTTTCCAGGCCGCGTACATGGGCAACAGAGCGTCGGGTGAGTCTTGTAGATCTGCATCCATGATCGCAAGCACATCCCCTTCAAAGTAATCCAGACCACAGACCAAGGCCGCCGAATGTCCGAAGTTATGAATCAGATCAATCACGCGCACGTCGTCCCGCTGAGCGGCAAGCTGGTGTAGGATTTCCGTCGAACCATCTGTTGAACCGTCATTTACAAACAGGTACGAGACCACTGCCTCCGCTCGAAGGGGGTGCGTCACACGGTCAAGTTCTCGGATCAAGGGCGAAAGGTTCGCCGCTTCATTGAAGATTGGTAAAAGGATCTCAATCTTGGGCTGGTTTTGCATGGAGTAGAATTAGTCTAACTCCGATTGCACTCCACCGAAAGTACTTCCGAATACACTTTCCCATCGGCAAGTTGGGTGGTGAGTCGAACCCCCTGGGACAGTTCTGACGCACTGTGCACTGGTTTGTTGTCGGTATAGGTTATGGAGTAGCCTCTAGCCAATACCTGCAGGGGAGAAAGTGCTTGGAGTTTGCCTGAAGCACCTGCGAGCTGGTGTCGGCGGTGCTTAACTTGCATTTCCATGCTTGTTTGTAGTCTTTTACGCAAAAGCAAAAACCGTTCACGTAAACTGGCAATTCGTTGGGAGGGGCTTATTAGCCTTCGGCTAAGGTGGCCGACATGCAGCTTTTTCTGTTCCAAAGAACGCGTAAACCCCAAGATTAACCGTCGATTCAACATGCCGACTTGATAAACTAGATCTTGTTTTTGTGGAAGGACGACTTCTGCAGCTGCGCTCGGAGTTGGGGCTCGAACATCGGCAACAAAATCCGCAATGGTGAAGTCCGTTTCGTGGCCCACAGCAGAAATCGTAGGAACGGGACACGCAGCCAAAGCTCGGGCCACAGTTTCTTCGTTGAAGGGCCAGAGATCTTCCAACGAGCCCCCTCCGCGACCTACTATGGCGACTTCCACAGCGCGGTCAGGATAAACTCGATTCCACGATTCAAGGCGTTCTAGAGCTTGGACGATCTCCCCAGCCGCTTTTTCGCCCTGCACCGAAGTGGCAAAAATCAAAATTTCTCGGTCGGGAAAGCGGCGCTTGAGGACTTTTAAAATATCTTGTATCGCTGCTCCGGTGCTGGAAGTGACCACTCCGATGCGCTTGGGTAGGGTTGGCAGCGGGCGTTTCTTCCCAGGGGAAAAAAGCCCTTCGGCCTCGAGTTTCTTTTTCAGCTGTTCGAATGCGAGTTGCAGAGCCCCTGTTCCCACGGGTTCAACGGCGTCCGCCACCATTTGGTACTCCCCGCGGGCTTCGTACACAGTTATCTTTCCGTGAATGAGCACCTCCATCCCTTCCTCCAGTTGGAATTTGAGTTTGGAGAGTGCTTGGCGAAAAAAGCAGGTTTTGAGCTGCGCGCCGGTGTCTTTTAGGACAAGGTAGGCGTGTCCCGAAGCAGGTTTTCTCAAAGTACTGATTTCCCCTCGAACCCACACGTCAAAGAAGGTGCTTTCTAAATGTCCGCGCAGGCGCCGGGTAAGTTGGGAGACGGTGGGGACACGTGCCCGCCAGTCGCTGTTGGGGGCAGGGGTGGCAGGAGAAACGAATAAATCTTTTTCCAAAAAGCTGTCCATGCGTCGGAGTGAGCTAAGCCCATGCAGGGCGAGCTTGGCAAGACGAGGAATTAACCTCGCCTACGGGGGTGAAATAGGTCTTCCCAGGTGTGGATGAGCATGCTAGCTCTAAATGTCTATAGGGGAGGGGTTATGATTCGGACGTTATTTCTATTCACATTCATATTGTTATCGCCCAATACACTTTTGGGTCAGGGGGTATTGTCGCCCGGGGTGAACGCCCCAGAGCAGCCGGCACAACAAGCCGACCCGGCGTTGAAAGACATCAGTAAGGCATTTCAAACGCTTCAGGCCTACTATGAAAAAAATTCGAAGCCTGATGAGAAAGAAGTCGCAAAGCTGGTGGAGCAAGTGGAGCTGGGCGCAGAAAAACTGCTCTCCGATGCTTCGATAGTCTCTGATTCACAACAAGTCGGTGTGTACTATGCGATTATGTCCTTCGCGATGTCGATGCGGGTGGATGGGAAAGTCTATGGGGACAAAATCCGCACCTGGAGTGCGACGGCGGTTTCCAAGTTTAAGGGTTCGCCTGTCGCCTCCATTGGTGAAGCATTTGTTCTCCAATTGGACATGGCTACGCTGAGTTCGGATGATTTTTTAACCCGCATAGCAGCGTATCAAAAGGAATATCCCAAGTCCCCCATGCCGGCGACTCTGTTCAGTATGTACGTCTCGGTTTGTATTTCTCTTAAAAAAACCGACGACGCCAAGAAGGCTTTGGATGAGGGCGTTAAGCAATACCCCACCGAACCCACTTTGGTTCGTTTGAGCCTCCCGGGAAAAGAGGTTGAACTCAAGAGTACTTCTTTGGACGGGAAGGACTTCGACCTAAAAGGCCTTGCAGGCAAGGTGGTCGTTCTGGACTTCTGGGCAAGCTGGTGTCAGCCCTGCATCGATGGCATGCCAGAGATGTTGAAGTTTTATGAAGACTACAAAGACCAGGGCTTAGAAATCGTCGGTGTTAGCATCGATGGCGATGTGGACGCTCTGGAACAAGCGGTTTCCGATAATAAAATTCCTTGGACTGTGCTTTTCGAAGCCAGTCGCAAGGTACGCGCCACTTTTCTACAGAAGTTTGGAATTCAAGGGATTCCGACGTTCGTTGTTATTGGAAAAGACGGCAAAGTCGCCGGAATGCCTGTTGGTTCCATGGCGGAACTCGAAGCGCAGGTAGAAGAAGCGCTTAAGAAGTAGGTGTTTTTCTGGTCGGGGTGGCGTAGGCCACCCCGACTAGGATATAGTGTGTCTGTGAATCCCGAAGTCTGGCGCAAGTGCAGTAGTTGCAAAAAAGATCTCCTTTGTGGGGAGACTTACTTTGCCTGTTCGGTCTCCACTTGCCAGTCTAAAGTCACTAATTACGCTTTTTGCTCCGTTCCTTGCTGGGACGCGCACTTGCCCGTGGAACGCCACCGTTCTGGCAGCAGTGGTGCCATTGAACGGCGTGCTCCAGCTCATGCTGAAGCGGCTCCGGCGGTCCGAAAAATCGTCTCGTCTTCTTCTAGCAGTTCGCCGATGGAGAGTGAGGTGCTGGTAGTGGTGACGAAGGTTCGAAAGTACATCGCCGATAGGGCGCAAATGAACACAAGCGCCAGCGTCTATGATGCACTTACCGAAAAAATCAAAATACTGTGTGATGCTGCGATTGATGTCGCCCGTGCAGAGGGCCGAAAGACCGTTATGGATCGCGATTTTCTGTAGGCCTAGCCGAAAGGCTTCAATACCACCAAAAAAACAATTCCGATGAGCAGTAGGGTAGGAATTTCATTTAAAATGCGAAACATGCGTGCAGAGATCTGACAGGTGCCCGCAGCCAATTCTGCTATCTGGTAGCCAGCAAAGACGGTTACCGCAACCAAGATCGCCACGAGCAGGAGTTTGGGGTGCAGCCACTGGGCCATAAGCAACGACGGCTCTAGCGCAATCAACCCCACTCCAAAAACCAGGGAGGCGATCATCGCAGGTAAAGTAATGTAATGATAAAGGCGCCATTCCATGATCTGAAAGCGCTCTTTAACCACTTTTACGGGTTCTTCCGTGTGGTAAACAAAAAGCCGGAACAGGTAAAGAATCCCAGCCATCCAAGCAACAATGCTAATGAGATGGAGACTTTTTAGAATGAGGTAGGTGTTGGTCAGCATCTTAACCTAGGGGAAGCTCACTCTCTCCACCCTGTACACGGGGGCTACGCGACTGCAGCTTGCGTTTGAGGTACTCCACCTCATACCGGCGTGTGGGTTGACTGACCATAGTTTCTTTTACTTTTTCAAATGCGTGAATGACCGTTGCATGATCTCGGTCGAAGGTCTTGCCGATTTCTTCGAGGGAAAGCATCGTTCCAGTACGAGCAAGGTACATTGCTACTTGTCGGGCCCAATTGGTAGTCCCTTTCCGCGATTTTGAAACCAATTCAACACGGGGAACCCCCAGGTGATGTTCTACCAGTGAGACGATTTCCGCCATAGTGACTGCTTCTCGGCACGGCTCATGCCCAATGGACTCTTGGGCCACAAAATCGCCCGTGAGTGGGCGATTTTCGAGCTTCGATTGCAAGTGTACGCGCAGAAGCGTCCCAATGAGTTCTCGGATATCTTTTTGCCCTTTGTCAGCGAGGGATCTCAACACCGGGCCTTCAATCGCGATCTGATTATGAGCGGCCACCTTGGCGAGGAGTTCTACTTTCTCCTCAAAGTCCAATGGCTTGATTTCTGCTGTAACCCCAGAAGTCAGTCGAGATTTAAGTGGATCTAGGAATCGTTCGAGCCGTTGTGGTGCGGTGGTGGTGGTAAAAGCAATTCGGCCACCTCGCGCCAAAATCTCATTGAAAACATGCAGCAGAACTTCCTGCGTTTTCATACGGCCTTCTAGGGCGTGGACATCATCAAATAAGAGCAGGTCTGTATCTTGGATGTAGAGATTCTTGAATTGCATTAGTGTGTCAGCTTTTATGGAGCGGACATACTCGTGCATAAAAGATTCGCCACTGGTGTACCGAATGCGCAGGTTCGGATTTTGCCTATAAAACCTCATTCCCACTTCGGTCAGCAGGTGGGTTTTTCCCATTCCGATGCCCCCCAGGAAGACTAACGGGTTGAACATCAGTTCGCGTGATTCTACAAACATGCCTACGCATTGATAGGCCACGCTATTGAAGCCCAACTCGTGCAGCGGGTGGTGGAATACGGGGAGGTTCAGAGACTCCTTTTGAGGTTCGTCGATCTCATTTTGCGTATTGGGTTCGACGATGCGCAATGTGGGACGGAGGGGGCTTGGTGGAACAGGCTTGGGCAGGTGAGCAAGAGCTGCCTGTTCGTTCTCTTCACGTACAAGAACTTCAAACTCCAGTTGTAGCGCAGTGCCGCACTGGTTTTGAATGGCTTGTTGGATTTTTTCTGCGTAGTGGCTGCGTAACCAGTCTTCGTGAAAACGACTAGGCACACCAAGGACGACGCTCGTTTCGTTACTGCGGATGAACTCCACCGTTGAGAGCCAGTTGGTAAACTGGTTCTGGGATAGAGACTCTTTAATAGAGTTTAGTGCGGCGTCCCAATCAAGCTGCATGATACCCAATACGCAAACCGATTTTATATAGGAAGGTGCCTTATTCCCGCAAAGCCGGCAGGTTTCCGGGTTTCTGCTTCTCTTGTGGTGCTTTGTCCACAGCGCTAAGTGTTTGAATCTATGTCGAATGACAGAGTGTGTTGCTCGGAGAGCCGTGATCCTGGCTCTCCTGATTAAAAAACGACTTAAAGCACATCAATTCAAATAGATAACAGAGTTATCCACAGGCTGTGGATGAAACAGTTTTTTCATTTATTTCGCTTTTTTGAGTTTTATTAGAGTTTTTTAGAATTTTAAAAGGCGTGCAAAGGCTTACCTGGAACGCTGGACTAGCGCATTCAAAAACGCATAGACCACTTCGGCTGCGACGCGGCTGCTTCGTTCTGTAGGATCGAGAGAAGGGGCCACTTCTGCAATTTCCAAGTAGCGCACTTTTTTGTGAGCACCCGCCATCGCTGCAAAGCAACACAACTCCCATGCCGTAAATCCTAATACCGGTGCCGCGCTCGCCCCTTCGGACTCGCAGCAGGAATCGATGTCGATAGTAACTCCGATTTGATCACAAGCACGTGAGAGTTTGGTTAGGGCTTGGTTAAAGATCGCCGAAGTCGGAGCATTTTTGGAGCGGATCTGTTCAAAGGGCTGAATCTGGACTTGTTTACTCAGGCAAAACTCCCAGGCGGCGCGGGTATTTCGGCTTGGCCGCGATCCAAATTGTATGAGGCGGTTGCCTTTGAGCTGGCCGCCTTCGATGAGGGTCCGAAACGGGTTACCGCTATGGGTAAAGTCCCCCTCTTTTTCTCGCGTGTCCAAATGAGGATCGACATTCAGTAAACCCCACTTCTTTTTGGGCTGAGAGGCGTGAAACCCTCGAAAAAGAGGGGCAGCAAAATCATGTCCACCGCCCAACGCGATGCCGACATTTCCTCGGGAGGCTACTTCGTGTGCTAAGCGCTCCGCATGGGAATGCGTTGTGTTGAGGTTTTTATCCGTGGAGCAATTGCCGTAGTCAAAAAAAGCGAGTCGATTCTCCCAGCGCACATTGGCTGGGAGGGCCATTTTGTACAAGTGCCGTCGAATACTATCGGGTCCATGAGCCGCTCCAGCTCGCCCTCTATTTATGGTAACGCCTTGATCGTCCGGGAAACCCAAGACCACGGCTACCGTTTTCTTGGAAGTCTCTGCTTCTAACTGGAGCGTGGGAATAACCCATTCCCCTAAACGAAGATCTCCGTTCCTTCCTCTGAAAAACACACTTTCTGGCGGGAGTGTACGTGGAGTGCCCATGCAGATCTTGTACCTTACTTCAGTTGGTCAGTATACTAATCGCATGGAAGACCTATTAGAGAAATTGGACCGCGATCGTTCTGTTCGAGCTTGGGGGATCGCGATTGGGATAATGGTTGTATTGTTCGCCTTTCTGCCTTTGGCTGCGGTGTTTTCTTGGGCGCGTTTTTTTGTGTCTTCGCAGGGGAATGGTTCCGGTCTCGGTCAAGCGGCTGTCGCCTTTGTGGTATTTGCGTCGGCTCTTTATTTGACGGTTATCGCGCCGTTTCTACATTCTGGTTTCTTGGTCCCCGAAGAAAAACCCGAACGGCTTATGGTCGCTTTCGCGCTCTGGGCGTTGCCACTGGCGTCGTTCGCTTATTGGTTGGGCGATTTTCGTAATAACCTACATGCGTATGATCTAGTGCTTTTTGTTTTTGCTGCACTGGTTGCGCCTTTGATTCTGTATTGGCGTACTGGAGAACGAGCCGTACTGACGCTGCTCACTGCCTCTATCTTTTTCGTTCCCCTATTTATCATTGAAGATATCCTGGGGCCCTTTTCTCCTCTTTTTGTTTACGCTTCGGACTCCACCTGGCTCTACACGCTGCGAACGCTGGGGGTTGTCTTGGCGATAACGTTTGCCGCGTTGATTCCCGTTCCTCGGTTGGGCCGGGCAAAAAGTCGGTTGCCGGCTTTTCGGGCGATTGTAATCTCATTGTGTCTGCTCGCCTTTGTGAATGACCTCTCGTGTTGGGTTTGGAGAGATTTGGAAAGCGCCGACTTCGTATGGGATTTTAACTGGCTTGGTTTTCTAGGAATGTATTACTTTTTTTCTAGGGGAGATATTTTTGGGAGGCGTGCTTTCGTTCTGGTTGCTGCTTTGCAAGCCGGTTCTCTCCTTTGGCAGATGATTCAAGTAGCTGGGGAGTGGGACAGCAGCGTTTGGACTCAGGGGCGGCTATGCTATATGGCGATGGGACTGGTTTTTAGTGTGAACAGCTTATTGTTTTTTCTTCGGAGGGGAAAAGTGAACTTTTTCGCTCAGCGCTACGCTTTGACTCAGCTCGGCCTTCATTTCAAGGGTAAGCGCGTTTGAGTCCGGGACCAGGTTCTTACACTCCACAAACAGATCAAAGTCCGTTTCCCGAGAAGGTTCTACTATTACGCGGCAGCCAGATTTTTCGATAGCGGGGCGAATTACGTATTGAGTTCCTTTGTGTCTGAGCCAAGCGCCTCCGACTGTCGAGCCATCTAAATCAAAGGTGAGGCTTAGGGGTTCAGGGTTTTCTGTTTCGGCTTGGGCCTTGCGGGCATTCTCAAGCACGGTGGTGTAATTCTTCAGATTGAGCAGGAGTGAAGTCCCGCTAGCGGAGCTCAAATCGCCTAGGACGATATTCAAGTTTGCCTGAGCGGTCTCGGAGCCGATTTTTGTCACCGGGTACTTTGTCTTATCGGATTGAAGGGTTAGATGGGCCGCTGAAACCATTGCGGGCAAGCAGAAGACTAAAACAAAACTCTGTTTAAAAAACTGGTTCATTTGTCCCCCGGGAAGTGAACGCAGCATACTAAAAATGCTGCATCAAGTCAATTTCCATCCGCGATATTCGCCGAAATCTCCCCTTAGTCTGTCGGGTTCTTAGGCAGAATAGGGTGCCAAGTTACGCGCCCCCCCACCTATTGACACTTGTCGCTGCGGTAAACGGGCTGTGCTCCACTGGTATGCGGGTTGCTAAGTGCCTCCCTGGGGGAATGGAGTTGGGTTTGGTTCGTGCGTGGAAAAAAACAGTGGTCGTGCTCTTGGCAGTAGCTCAGTTGCAGAGTGTTTTCCCTTCTGCAGCCCAAGCCGCCGATCCTTCCGCATTGGTTTCGGGCGTGGGGTTGCTAGACTACATCACACGGCAGGTGCGCGACCTAGGCAGTGAAGCTGGAATTGCGACAATCCTAATCACAGGAACGGCGACGTCGTTGACTTATGCATTTAAGGCTTCGCTTTCGACGGCCGAGGCTTGGCGCAAACGTAAAGAGCTGCTTTCCAAGTACCACCAGCTTGAAAAAGATTACCTGCTTAAGAGGGAAGAGCTTCTCAGGTACCCGCAAAAAATCCAGGAACTGGAAGCAGAAAACAGCCAGCTTCGAGAACAGTTGGTAGAGAGTACCCGACTCGGACGCTTTAGGGATGGCGAGGTATTGCGAGGTAAAATTCAGAAGAATGATGGCTGGATTGCTCATATGAAAAGCAAGATCCCTGCAATACTCATTGCGGAAGCGATCAAAAGCGTGGTGGAAGCTGAAGAAAATCTCCACGATCACATACAAAAAATAAAGCACAAAGCAGGTCAGTCCGTTGGATTGTGGAACGCGACCAAGCGCCCGGATTATATAGGAGAGTATTTAGACTCACCTGAAGGCAAGAAATATATCAAAACCAAAGACGGGTCCAAGTGGATGAGCGTCTACAAGGAAAAAATGGCTTTGTTGAATCGGGCTGCGGAGAGTGTCGCGGCCTCTTATAACAAAGTTGCAGCCGAGCACAATAGCTTGGCGAATGCCGATGCGAGGGTGGCAGTGATGTCGGTTCACACCTCGCACCACGGCACAACGGGGGATCAGTTCTTGTTGCCTCCTGAGGTCCCCTCGCATGGGGCTGAGGAAATTCATCGAGACGACGTGCCTGACAGGGTGAGTAAAATATGCCAACAGAGTTTAGGGTACTTGGCAGCTAATGTGAAGAAAGCCCGCAAAGCATCTAGTTTTTCATCTAGCTATCGCAGTCAGATCACGAGTTTTGGTTCCCTGGGGTTGTCGGCAGCAGCATTGAGTGTCTATGGCCACTACTACCAGCGCCGTCACAATCAAACATTTCAAGAGACCCAAGCGCAGGCGCGTCGAAAAGAAATTATTGATGAAAATGCCAAGCTTGATCTGAAGGGACAGTGGGAAAGTGAAAAACTGAGCCAAAATCGAATGGCTCCCTTCACGCAAATTGCGTCCAATCTCCTGCATGCTGAGGAGTCCAATATCGTGGAACTCATTCGCGGTCAGCTGACTCTCATGGATGACGCACAGGGTGGCAAGGCGCAGCTGTTAAACAAGCGCGTTGCCGAAATCTTGGCGAATCCAGCTGCGGAGATCAACCGGGTGGAAAAAAGTGTGGAAGAGGCCGTAGTGGTGGTGGCCAATCGCACTCAAATGTCTACCTTGGACCGTGTTATGTCGCTCGTTTTTACTGAGGACAAAGTCACTCAGGAAACGATTCTCAAGAGGTATCTCACCCTGGTGTACCGCGAATCTACTGCTAACTTGTTCGGGGGTATTACAGATGAACGCGTCCTCGACGAAGTGGAAAAAAATATAGTCCCTTCTCTCGTAGCAAAGACGGTGAAACGTCTTACTGAGGAAGTCGCGACTCGAAAAAATAAAAAGCTCGAAGAAGAGGCGGCAAAGGCCAAAGCTGCACAAGAGGGTGCTCCCGCCGTCTCTCAGGGCGAAAAAGAGTCTTCCGATGCAGGGAAAACAGTAGGTTCTGCGGCCCCGGTAGAAAAAAATTCCGTAGCTTCGGCTGCCCCGGTTCGCTAGGGGTAGATTCGGTACATCATGCGGGGAAAGGCTGCTGCTTCTCGCAAGTGTTCTAACCCACAAAGCCACGAGATGGTACGTTCGAGCCCCAGTCCAAAACCCGCATGAGGTACGCTTCCGTACTTTCTAAGGTCGAGGAACCAGTTAAAGTTTTCTTCTTGGAGCCCATGCTCGTGGATTCTTTGTCGAAGCGCTTCGAGGTTTTCTTCTCGCTGTCCTCCTCCGATGATCTCTCCGTACCCTTCCGGAGCAATGCAATCTACGCCCAGCGCAACTTTGGGGTTGGTCGGATCGGGCTTCATGTAAAATGCCTTGATCGCTGTGGGAAAGCGATGAATGAAAACAGGCCTATCAAACTCCTGACTAATGGCCGTCTCTTCTGGGGCGCCAAAGTCTCCGCCCCATTCAAAAGGAATGCCTTTCTTTTTCAGAATTTCTACTGCTTCGGTATAGGAGATTCGAGGAAAAGGCGCTTTGACCCTTTCGAGTGCGGAGGTGTCACGTTCTAGGGTCGCAAACTCCGTCTTGCAGTGTTCTAAGACAAAGCCAACCGTATATTCTAAAAATCTCTCCGCCAGGCGCATATTGTCTTCGAGGTCGTTAAACGCAACCTCTGGCTCAATCATCCAAAATTCGGTGAGATGGCGTCGGGTCTTGCTTTTTTCAGCTCGAAACGTAGGCCCGAAGCAGTACACTTTACCAAACGCCATCGCTGCTGCTTCGCCATAGAGTTGACCACTCTGAGAGAGGTACGCTTTGTCTCCAAAGTATTCTGTTTCAAAAAGTGTGGTGGTTCCTTCGCACGCCGCGGGAGTAAATATGGGCGTATCCACTAGTACAAAGCCGTCTTTATCAAAAAAATCTCTCACCGCTTTGACAAAGCGATCTCGAATTCTCAAGACCGCGTGTGGACGTTGGCTTCTCAACCAAAGATGTCGATTTGACAGCAAAAAATCTGGCCCGTGTTCTTTGGGGCCGATTGGATAGTCTTGGGCAATTTGCAAGATTTCAATGGATTCACCTTCCAGCTCAACACCTAGCTTGGAGCGTGTATCGGGCTTTACTTTGCCTGTGACATGAACAGAGGTTTCCTGTGTGAGTTTTTCGAAGTCGTCCCACGTTTTTTCGGAAACCTGCGTTTTGACAAAAACGATTTGAACGATTCCGCTGCCGTCGCGCAGCATAAGAAATTTGATTTTGCCGCTGCTCCGCTTTGCGTAAACCCAGCCTCGTAAAGTAACTGAAGACCCTATGTGGGCGCCAAGCTCTTGGATGCGTGCGAATGCCATTGTTCTAAACCGTGGCGACCCGTCGTCCCGAGGGATTGCGTTTGTTTAAGTAGCGCTCCACGTAAATAGTCATGGGCGCTGCGATGTAATAGGTGGAGTAAGTCCCGACAAAAATACCTATCAGCATGGTTTCGGCAAAATCTTGGATGGGCCCTTCGCAAAATACCCCAATGGGAATGATCGCAAGAAAAGTTGCGCCTGAAGTAATTACCGTGCGCGAAAGCGTGAGGTTGATCGCTTTATTGATCGTAGGTCCGAGGGGCAGCTGGTCGCCACCCAATTTCATCATTTCCCTCACACGATCGTAGATCACGATCGTGTCGTTGACGCTATAGCCGGCGATGGTTAGTAGCGCCGCGATAGCAGTGATGTCGAACTCGCGCTGAGTCAAAATATAATAACCGGCAGCCACCATCATATCGTGCACAAGCGCCACGGTCGCTCCCGGGGCAAATTTAAAGTCAAAACGGAACCAGATATAGACCATGATTAGCAAGATTGTATAAACGAGAGAGCGGATGGCCGAGGCCTTAAGCTCACTGCCCACCTTGGGGCCGACGATGTCTGCTTGGGAGATGCTAACTTCACCCGCCCCAGCTTTTTCAATGATGCGTTTGGGCAAGGGGGCTTCTTTGGCATCGGTCACTGTACGGGCAGTAATCAAATACTCCTGGTTCACTTTGTCCATGGCGACCACCGAAGCGTCTGGAACGCCCAGTTCTTCCATAAATTTCCGAGCTTCTTCAATCGACTTTGGAGATTTGAATTTAAGCTGGATCGAAGTTCCTCCAGTAAAGTCGATTCCAAAGTTGAAGCCTCGGGTAAACATCCCTACGATAGTGGCGCTGACCGAAAGCAAAGAGATCACCACAAACAGTTTAAACTTTCCGATGAAGTCGATGTTCAGGTTGTTGGGAACGAGTTCAAAAAATTTCATTTCAGTCCCTTATTAGATACTCAAAGTTTTGCGGTTTTGAGAAACAACCCACCAGTCGAACACAACCCGAGTGACAAAGACCGCAGTGTACATGGAGCAAGTCAATCCCATCAGCGTAGTCACTGCAAATCCTCGAATGGGTCCATAACCAAAGCTGATCAAAACCAGGCCAGCCACCATGGTGGTTAAATTTCCGTCTAGGATTGCAGACCAAGCCCGACTGAAACCCTCCGAAATTGCAGAACTCACAGATTTTCCGTGTTTCAGTTCTTCTCGAATATGCTCAAAAATAAGCACATTGGCATCTACCGCCATGCCAAGAGTTAAGGTCAGTCCAGCCAAGCCTGGCAAAGTGAGTGTCCCTTCAAATGCCGCCATCATGGCCAAAACAAAGAGTCCATTCAGAGCCAGTGCAACGGACGCCACGAAACCTGAGGCCCTATAATAAACCGCCATGAACAGGAAAACTAAAGCCAGTCCAGCGATAAAAGAGTTCATTCCGGCTCGGATGGCGTCCGCTCCTAACGATGGGCCAATAACGCGCTCTTCTAAAAAGAGTAGGCGAGCGGGCAAAGCCCCTGATCGCAGAACAAGAGAGGTATCTTTGGCATCCTCAAGCAGCTCCTGAACGCTGCGTCCACCAGAAGCCATTTCGATCATCGCTCTTCCACCCGGAATGCGATTTTTGATTCGAGGAGCCGAATGGACGTTGTTATCCAAAACGATCGCCATAAAGCGATTGACGTTCTCTCCCGTTGCTTTCTCAAACTTAGTGGCTCCAGTAGGGGTCATCTGAAACTCAACGATGGGGTCATTGGTTTTAGGATCAAAGTTGTATCGAGCGTCTTCGAGATCTTCCCCAGTGACCAGGGCTTCTTCGGCAAGAAGATACGGGATGTACTGGACCTCTTTGGTGTTGATATCGACTTTCTTTTGAAAGAAAAGATCCGAGCCCTTGGGTAGCTTGCTTTCCAAGTGAGTGTTGATTTTGCGCAGATAATCGGAAATTGGCTGAGTAGGATCGGGCTTGGTTCCTGTGCTTTTTTCAAAGTCCATTACCCATTGTTTCAACTGAGACTCTGAAGGGGTGCCGTTGGGAGCTTCGGGGCCGGTGAGAACGATCTGGAAGGAGAGCTTTGCGGTACGCGCGATAATGTCCTTCAAGCGGCCTGTTTCCTGGACTCCTGGGAACTGGACTAGGATTTTTTCTTCACCCTGACGCTGAATGATGGGTTCTGCAATGCCAAACTCGTCAATTCGGTTGCGAAGCGTTTCGAGGGATTGTTCCATCGCTTCATCACGAATGGACTGCTGGCGCGTTTCGCTGGGCCGTAGAAGTGCGGATTTAGGTCCTTGGGAAACAAAATCGACCCAGGTACCGAGGCTTTTCCCAATCTCGGCATCGAGTTTCTTCCACTCCGCTTCACTTTCAAATCGAACTTCAATTTCGTTCTTCGAGTTCGTGTCTAAGGCGATTCCGTTGATTTTGGCGTTGTCGGCGATTTCGCGGATTTGTGTTTTGATTTTGATCGCCCCGTTTCGGCTGACTTCGTCAAAATCGATCCCGAGGACTAAGTGCAATCCACCCTGAAGGTCCAAGCCTAGTTTCAAGGTTTCAGTGGGGAGGATGCTGTAGTACCAAGGATCATCCGCTTTAGGGGCTCGTGGTACTGTCTTCCCGTATCCAAATTTGAGAATAGTTGGAACGAGCAGGTAAAAGCCAAAAAGAATCGAGGCGACGACGACACTGATTCTCCAGTTGAGCCCCTTCATATTTAAATCCCCTTCTGTCTATCAAGCCTTCGGCTTGGACTCTTCTTTCAAATTATTGGCACTTTCAGAGACGTGGTTGCGCAAAACTTTCATGTTAACGCCTTCGTCTATTTCTAGGGTGACGAACTTTTCACTGAGAACTTTGATCGT
The DNA here is from genome assembly GCA_964611895.1 of uncultured Pseudobdellovibrionaceae bacterium. GTDB lineage: Bacteria > Bdellovibrionota > FAC87 > UBA2466 > UBA2466 > JAIEOG01. Next base: position 127,169 of record CAZTDN010000002.1, on the reverse strand, counting down.
TCCAATGATGCCAGAGTTGGTGACGATCATATCGCCCCGTTTGAGCTCTGTGATAAATTGCGCGTGAAGCTTTTGCTTTTTTTGCTGGGGACGAATGATGAGAAAATAAAAAATTCCCAACATCAAAATAAGCGGAACAAATGGGGTCACGCCTTGAGGTGCGGGTGAAGCAGCCTCGGCCATTGCGTGGTTTATCAGAGAAAATTCCGCGGGAATCCAGTTCAACATTCTATTCCTACTCCTCTTGAGACTTCCCTCGATCCGGGTACGCTGCCCGTAGGCGGGGCGCCCACTCTCCGTACAAAACCGGAAAGCTACCGTTCTCAAGGGACTGCCGGATGGCCGACATAAAGCGGTGATAATAGTGGAGGTTATGGAGTGTGGCAAGGCGACACCCCAGTATTTCTTTGGTCAAGAAGAGGTGCCTCAGGTAGCCGCGAGAGTACCGTGAGCAGCAGGGGCAGTCGCACTGGGGGTCGATTGGAGCATCATCCAGCTGGTGTTTTTGGTTCCGGATATTAATCAAGCCATCGTGAGTAAAAAAACCTCCGTTGCGCCCATTCCGCGTGGGTAAAACACAATCAAACATATCGATCCCACACCGGATGCTCTCCAAAAGATCTCGCGGTGTTCCTACGCCCATTAAATAATGAGGGAGGTGTGTGGGGAGCTTTGGCGCGAGGCCTTCCAAAACGGCAATCATCTCCGAATGCGGCTCTCCCACACTCAGGCCCCCAATTGCGAGGCCATCAATATCTAAAGCTAGAGTGCCTTCCAAACTCTGTGCTCTCAGATCCGGGGAAGTCCCGCCTTGGACTATTCCAAAAATCTTCTGTCCCGAAAGGCGGGGAACATCCAAAAACCGCTTTCCCCATTCTAGGCTGCGTTTCACCGCTTGTTCCAAGACGTGGTTGGGACTAGGCAAAGCAACGCATTCATCAAAAAGCATTGCGATGTCCGAACCGATGGCCTGTTGAATTTGCGCCGATAACTCGGGGGTGAGGTGGATAGCATCTCCATTGAGGTGCGAGCGAAACAGAACCCCTTCGTCCGTCACTTTACGCCGGGCATCCAGACTAAAAACCTGAAATCCCCCACTATCGGTCAGAAGCGGTTTGTCCCATTTCATAAACCGGTGCAGTCCACCAAAATGGCGCAGCACTTCGAGCCCGGGGCGCAAGTAAAGGTGGTAGGTGTTTCCTAAAATAATCTGCGCGCCCATGGCTTCGAGCTCCCATGGAGCGACGGTTTTGACTGCACCCAAAGTTCCTACCGGCATGAAAGTCGGGGTTTCCACGACGCCATGGGTGAGAGTCAATCGGCCCCGTCGGGCAAAGCCATCAGATTTTAGGACTTCAAAGGACATTGCTATGACAGCTCTAAAGGAGAGTGGTACGAAGAGCAATGTGGGAGTCGATCAAAATCTGAAAATCACTTTTTTCCCTGCTGTAAACGCAGCTGTCGTGGATTCTCAGGGTAGGGTACTCCTCACCCAGCGTTCTGCGAAAGTTCGAGCTCCAGGTTACTGGTGTCTCCCGGGTGGGCACTTTGACCCGGGGGAGACTTGGTTGAGCGCCTGCGTGCGGGAAGTGCATGAAGAAGTGGGGATTGAAGTGCGGGGCGGGAGATTGGTCGGAATTTATTCTGATCCGGCGCTGAATGTCGTTGCTCACCCCTTATCCCCCAGTGGCATGGGGCAGTTTGTCACCGCGGTTTTTCTTTTTGAAGAGTATCGGGGGGAAATTCGCCCAAATGAGGAAGTCTCCGAGTGGGGCTGGTTTGAGCCCGAGCAGGCCCCAAAACCTTTGTTAAACTCCCACGAAATCCGATTGGCAGACTTGCGTGCATTCAGCGGCGAGGCGTTTTTCAGATGAGCAAAAAAGGGAAAGTTTTGCTCGTGGTGTTTATGGTCGGGGTGGTGCTCCCCACACTTTTCCAAAAAACCGGGCGAACGGACTTGGGGATTCTCTATCTCGCCGGAGAGCGGCTTTTTCAGGGTGAGTCCGTTTATCGTTTGAGTGACGCAAACGAGCATACCAAACCGCCACTGGTAACTTTGTTAATTCTTCCTCTGACCTATTTCCCCCAGTTTTGGGTGGAGCGCTTGTGGGACGTTTTGCAGTTTATCGCCTATTTCACACTTTGCCGCCTGTTCCTCGAACAGGTGCAAGTGCCAAAGACTCGGAGAGCAAACCTCGTTTTGTTGGCTACTTTTTTGTTCCTGACGCCCCTCAATGCAGAGTTGCGATTGGGGCAGTACAACGTTCTATTTTTGACCTTGGTTTTGTGGGCTGTTTGGGGTGGTAGGTCGTTTTCTGCTGGCGGTGTTTTGGCGTTGAGCATTTTATTTAAGCCTACCTTCCTATTTTTCGCGCCTTGGGTAGCGCGCCATTGCGTTTCATGGAAGCGTGCCTTTATTGGCGCTGTAGCGGCTGTATTAATTTTAGCGGGTGCGTATGGGTTGCTCTTCGGGGGCCCAAGGCTCATTCAGGACACGCTAGACTGGGCCGCTTTTTTGCCCGAGTCATCGGCAAAACACCTCCTGCGTTTTGACAACCACGGATTCCCTTCAGTTTTTGGTGGGAATTCTATTCTGACCCCAAACGTTTTTTTGGCGGCAGGGCTTCTGCTGGCCACTTTGGCAGCAGCGTGGCTACCATCGCTACTCGGTTTGGCCTGTGCCAGCGCGTGTTTTGTTTTGTTCACACCGATGGCCTGGTTTCAGAACTACGCCCTTTTGACTCCGTGGATCTACTGGGTAGCACAGAGGTGGGATCAGACTGAAGGTGTAGCAGCGAGGCTTTACCTCGTTGCAGCTTCGGTATTGTGGTTCGGCATAGGTTTTTTGAACCCAACCACTTGTCACTGGTTAGAGTGCCAAAACTGGGGGATACACCGATTTCCGTTATGGTGTTTGTTAGGTGCGCTGGTGTTTTTCTTTTTTGCGTCTCTGGTATCCAAAAAGCACCAACACTCCCGCAAAACTGCCTAGCGCGAGAGCAATGATTTGGGCATTTCGAAGTCGGGTCAGCGCCCACTCAATAGGGATTTCGCAGCTGAGTGCATTGCTCACCGGTGGTTTGAAATACCAGACCAGGTAGCCTGGGCCCAACCACGTGACCAAGATAACGCCTATCGCGCCACCCACGAGCATGGATCGGATTAAGTACTTTACTCCCATGAACGATACCTCTCCAAAAAAAAGGGAAGGGTTCCCTATAAGCCGGATTCTGTCAGAGTCACCAGGACTCTGGCGATCATTCCTCTAGCGCCCTCGTTACCGAGAGAGTCGAGCAGTCTACCCGGGGAACGTTGGGCGAGCTACCCAAACAAAGCTAAGCTTTGTGTCCCCTGTTTGACCTTGCACCCCGTAGAGCTTACCGGTTTTCACTACAGCGGCTCTCGGAGATCGGTAAAGATCTCTGAAACCTCTTTCCTTTGCCAAGGGAAGGAGTCAAAGCCCTGTACATCCTTTCTGTTGTGCTGGTCCGCAGCTTGTTGCTGGACGGGCGTTACCCGCTACGGTGCTCTTTGGTGTCCGGACTTTCCTCCCGCTTAGTAATACTACCTAAGCCAGCGATCACCCAGAAACCCTTCCACCCGGCTATATAACTCAGGTCGAGCGTGGATGCGTAGCTTTTTAAGGTGGACGATGGTGCGGGAACAAGCCATCCTACCCACGCGTATGGGTACGGTTTTTCAATTTCCCTACCGAACAGTGGCCGAAATCTCGCTTAGGGCTTTGTTGCGTAATTTGCACACCTTACGAAGCATTTCTCAAAAAGAAATCATCCCTGTCATCAAGGCCAATGCCTATGGACACGGCATTGTGCCCATCGCAAAAGCGCTTATAAAAAGAGGCTCTTGCGGCATGGTGGCCGTGGCCACGCTTGAGGAGGGAATTGAAGTACGCGAAATCGCGCCTAGAGGAGTGGGTATCCTCGTTCTGTCGGGTTTTTTCCCACACCAGATTGATGCGTACATTAAGTATCGCCTTACGCCGATGATCCACTCGCTCACCCACTTGAAGTCACTGCAGGGAAGACGCGAACTTCCCGATATTCATCTTAAAATCGACTCCGGAATGCACCGCCTGGGTATTTTGCCTAAACAAGCCGAAGAAGCCGCGCGAACACTCACCAAACTTCCGGTTAAACTCTCTGGACTTGCTTCTCATTTTGCTGAAAGCGAGGATCTTGAAAGTACCTTTATAGACCAGCAAACTGCGGTATTTGAACGCGTCTACGAACAACTCCTCGAAAAGCGCGTTCTTCATACCGATGCGCGTATTCACTTATCCAACTCGGGGGGGATACTTCGCTCCAAAGCGAGCATCGCAAATGCGGTTCGTCCCGGTATAACTCTTTTCGGCATTTCGCCGAATGAACGGTTGCCCCATTCTGCAGATCTGCTGCCGGTGTTGGAGTGGAAGACCCGAGTTGTCGCTATCAAAGAACTGCTGCGTGGAGAAACTGTTGGGTATGGGCGCGCCTATGTGGCGAGCAAGAAAGAAAAAATTGCGCTACTACCCGTCGGCTATGCGGACGGATATCCGCGGGCATTGGGGAATCAATCCTATGTGCTCATTGGCGGCAAACGTTGTGCCGTTCGGGGTAGGGTTTCGATGGACTTGATGGCGGTGGATGTTACTTCGCTAGCGTCAATAAAAGAGGGGCAATTGGTCACTCTTTTGGGCGGTCAAGGACGGATAAGTTTGTCAGCGGCGCAACTAGCGCGTCTGGCGGGTACTATTTCGTATGAACTTCTGTGTGGCATTTCGGACCGTGTGCCACGAGTGTATCTAGACTAACGTCGTTTCAATGGGATGGCGGGTTGAACATACAGCGCTTTTTCATCCACATTTAATAGAATAAACGTAAGGTCATCTTTCAACGGTGCCCGAGTTTTGAGGGCATCCACTTCTGCTAGCAGCCGGTTTCTCACTTCCAGAGGATCTGATAATGTTTTGGCTGAGTCTAGGAAAGCGTCGATTTTGCCTGTGCCACCGCCCCACGCTTGCTCTAACCCATCACTGAATAGGACGAAGGTTTGGCCGGGTTGCATTTGAATTTGCACCGATTTCCATTCGGTATCGGATTGGGTCAGGGGCCCATTGCTCGTCGCTTGGACTTCGGTGACCGTGTGCTTAGAAAAAATTCTTGGGTGAAGCGCTCCGGCAAGAGTGAGATCCAGGTTCAAGCTGGAGCGATCAAAAACACCGTAGGCGAGTTTGAGTGTTCCTGTGCTCTTGGGGAGTTCAGCAAGAATCGCGTTATTAAGATGGCGGACGAATGAGGCAGAGTCTGAAAACTGCCCTTTGAGATCGTCCAGACGTAGTCGTAACAGCACGGACAACAGCGCTGCCGCCGTTCGATGAGAAGTCCCATCCGCTAATAGAAATCCAAAGCGCTTCTTGTCTCCAAATTCAAAAATATCAAAATAATCGCCACCAGTTCCTGAGGCGGGGAGGTATTTGCTAAACACCTGTACCCCTGGAACATCGGGCGAGAATCGGGGGTACATTTTTCGGTGTACCTGACTTGCCATTTCGACACTTTGTTCGAGGCGTTCAATCAAAGATGTGGATGCTTTTAGGAGCGCGTCCTGTTCCTCCCGGATTTTTTCCACCTCGGCTTGGAGAGCGGCCTCTCGTGAACGGACAACACGACTTTGGAGTGCTCGCTGCAAGGCTATCCAAAATCCATTTTCCCAGCTCGATTCTAACCAGACGTCGTCCTTTTCCAGGTTTCCAAGAATGTCTGCGTAATGATTTGGCGTCGAAAGCCAAGCGTCGGGTATGACCAGGGCTATCCAAGCCTGCGGGTGAGAAAGGCGAACGTTCTTTAGGTGGGAGAGTTCTTGAGGCGATTGGAGTTTCCACACGATCAAGTCGGTTTGGCCCACTCCAATCGCTGCTAGAGTGCGCAGCTCGTGGACAAGGCTATGCTGCTGTAGTGTTGTTTCCAATGTCGAGCCAGGACGGCAACCGACGAAAAAAAGCCTCATAGCGGGAGTTTCTTTCGGAGTGACCGGTTTTGGAAAAACAACAGCAGGACTTGGGCAGTGGCCAAAGCAGCGCCCACAAAAATCCCGATTAATACGCTAGTCATCACCACAAATCCAAGACGAGTAGGTGTGGTTTGCTTTCCCCAAATAGAAACGGTTACCAAGGTTTGGTTTGCTTCGACAAACATGACTCCAAAATAGACCAAGACCAACAAGATGACGAGCAGCGGTATAATCCTAAGTCCTTTCATGGCTCAGCACTCCTTTAGCAAGAGGTAAAGATCCTCAAAACTTTTCGAAAGGTGTTGGGGGAGACTTTTTGTTTCTCCAATAACGGGCATGAAATTCGTGTCTCCTGCCCAGCGGGGCACGATGTGTAAATGGAGGTGGTGCTTTACTCCAGCTCCCGCAGCCTCACCTTGGTTTATTCCAAAATTATAACCCTGGGGTTGGTAGCATTTGTCGAGCGCACGCAGAGCCTTTTTAGAGAGCGCGTGCATTTCGGTCAGCGTAGAATCGGGAACCTCGAGGTAAGTCGCCACGTGTTGGTTTGGCACTATCAACAGGTGTCCGTTGTTGTAAGGGAACTTGTTCAAGATGATGTAGCTTTCTTTTCCGCGGTAAGCGATGAGGTTTTCCTTGTCGCGCGTGTCAGCCGGGAGAGTACAAAAGATGCAATCCTTGGGTTGGGACCCTTTGATGAATTCCATTCTCCAAGGGGCCCACAGGTGATTTAGACTCATGGAAGTTTCCTCGTTTTCATTCAACTGCCCTGCCTATCGTACGTAAAGTGGATTATAGAACAGGTAGGGGATCTCCTTGTCCAGAAGCACGTGGAACAAGGTGGAACGGCGCACCCAAACTTCAAGGCGGTAGGCCCCGTCCTGAGTTACGGGGATGTGTTCTTCATCCCTGGCTCGGGGAATTTCAAGTTCCACTTCTCCGTCTCTAATCAGAACGATCTTGCGGGTTCCACTCAAAGTAGGGGGTAGTTTAATGACAAATTCGCACCCCGCTTCTCGTAGAGCAAATTTATCCCCGCTGCGGTAGGAGGATTTGCCACACTCCAAATACCAATCATTTCCCGAAAAAGGGTGAATTGCTTGCAGAAGCAAAGCGCTGCGGCCATCTCGAATCGCACTATATATTTGCCGCCGTCGAGTTCCAAAATCTTCGCTGAGCGCAGCTTCAGGAAAAACAACGTTGGTCGCGGATTTTAGGGTTTGTTCCCACGGGGGAATGGGAATGCCAGCGTGTTCTAAAAGCGGCCAGTCTGAAAGGTCGTCCGTAGCGGTCAGCCCAAAATGTCCCGGAGCTACGGTGTTAACTGCATCGAAGCCTTTGAAATCTCGGGAGACGGGATCGTATGCGCGGAGCGTAGCAAGGTAAGGGTTAAAAGGAGACAAGAGTGCCGTCAATGCGAACGACAGCGGCGAATCAAATGCAAACCTTTCAACGAGGGCACGCAAGTTGATGAGTTCAATCCCGTCCGGGAAGCGGTCCAGGCGCTCCCAGGGAATGAAAAAGCTGGAAGGATGGGAAACGACAAAAAAGGCGCCGCGATGCGAGTTTTTTCCCAAGAAATGTTGCCATGCCTGTTCCCTAAGCTTTTTCTCGTTCAGCTCGGCCGCGTCTGTGTGGGAATAGAAATAGATTCCGTGGCCAGCGGGAGTGGAGGTTTCAATCTCTGTATAGATATCTACACCGTTGCGGACACCCGCTGTTCCAGAAGGGAATACCTTATCGAGATTCGTTAACACCACAAAATCCAGCCCAGCTTTATTGGCAGCCTGGCTTAGGTGATCGAGTTTCCGCTGAATGTTTCCGGGCCGTAAAGGCAAGTGCACCACTCCGGTAGCAAAATGGGGCTGTGTGTTTTTCACGGAGGGAACCCTGACCGGAAGGAGTGAGAAGATTTCCAACGCCAAAAGGTAGGGCAGGGTATTCCAGAAAAATCGGCTCATGAGTTGCTGTACCGCGTAAGCCAAACTTGGCTCACAGGGTTACCTCGCGATAGGACATTAAATCCTTTCAGGACTTCCCGCTTACTGAAACAGGTAAGTTCTGGGGAAAAACTATCACGTAGTTCCAAAGTGAGAATTTCTTTTTGTTCACTTTGAGTTTGGGGACAGGGCGATGAAGCTCTAATCGAGAACTCGCTTACCCGTTCTGCTCCTAGCTGCTCGGTGGGAACTCTTAAAAAACGAAAGTAAGAAACCCATTGGTAGTTGGGCGCATAGAAGCTGGAGCTGTAACCGGTTTCGCGTATTAAATTGACCACCTCTTGGGCTGTTGCCCACTGCCCTTCCAGGACTGCAACTCGATCAAAGCGGGGCTGGAGCGCGGCCACTGGTCTGAAGAGGTGGTACAACATGAGGGAGCTCATTATCCAAGCGGACGCAAAGCTTAGGATCACGACTGTGCGCACTAGACCTCGAAACGAACTCCAGGAGAGCAGTCGATCAGCGACCAGCCAAAAAGTGAGGTAACTTACCAAAGGCCAGTTGGCCTCCAATTTTACGGTAAAGGCTTTGTAGAGAAAAAACACAAAAGGCAAAACGAAAAACCAGAAATACGCATGTGACTTCGCATCGGCACCGAGATCTCGAAACCTTGCCGAGATCCACGGAAAAAGCACAAAGGGCAGCGCTCCAATCAGCAGAATTTGGGATCCGACGTAATAAAACCATTGGGAGAATGAAAAACCCGAAGAAGCGTTCGCATGATTCCACTGAAACAGCACGGGGGCAAAATCCAAACGCCAGTTATAGAGCAGAACGGGCAACAGCAGGATACCCGCTACTCCAAGGTGGACAAGATACCCTGTGCCCCACGCTCTTAAGCGCGTGCGTGTCGCTAGAACCAAAAGCCCGCAAGGGATGGCGAGAAACATGGTGTATTTGCTCAGGCATCCCAGACCTAGAATCACGCCACCCAGGATCCACTGGCTCCAGCCCACCGGAGAGTTTTGATACACCCGGGTGATGGGATCTTGGTTCCAGGTATCCAGACTTGCGTTTGAGTGGGCAAACCAAATCGAATAGAGGAGCCAAAAGAAAACTAGAGGAATGTCCGGGGTCATCAAGACCGAACCTAGCAATGCAATGGGAGTGAAGAGCAGTCCCCAGATCAGCCCTTCTCTTGGCGCCAAAAACAAGAGTGCAATAAAGACGAGTAGACTCGATAAAATCGCAGGCAGCCGAATGCTTAATACGCTATCCCCAAACACTGCCGTACTTGCTCGAATCCAGTAGGCAACCATAGGGGGGTGGTCAAAGTAACTCCACTGGAGCGATTTTGCCCACGACCAATAATAGAGTTCATCCGCACTGGGGGGTAAGAACCAGGCCAGCCAAAAGTGAAAGATCGTCAAAAAAAACAGAGCGAGCACAGCTCCGGAGGTTCCCAAGCTGGGCAAGGAAAGATAAAGTGGATCCTTCCCTACAGAGATGAGTTGAATTGAACGCTTAGACAATGCGGGATCTCCCTCGTAAGAAATACCCGCTTTCTCGTCTATTGGAAAGGAAACAGATGCGTTTAGGTCTGCTGCTCTTCGACGTAGCTTTTGTAATCGTCTGGGGACATCAAGTCATCTAGCTCAGAGGGTTCCTTTACTTCTACCTTGATGATCCAGCCGTCTTGGTACGGATCCTCATTGAGCAGCTCCGGTGCGGAAAGGAGCGGCTGATTGACTTCGACGACGCGACCACTCACAGGAGCGTACAGGTCACTCACAGCCTTGACTGATTCTACAACCCCGAAGGGGTCATTTTTTCGGATTTCTTCCCCTTCTTTGGGAGCCTGAACGTAGGTGATATCTCCCAACGACTCCTGAGCAAAGTCCGTGATGCCTATAGTTGCAATGTGATCGGCATCGAGTTGCACCCACTCATGCTCTTTGGTGAACTTTAGATCGGATGGAATCGCCATGGAGGCACCTCTGTTAAAAAATAAATAAAACCGGTCCTTGGAGGTTTAAGTCAAACTTTTTACGCTGGTTTTTTCTTCTTGGTTCGCGAGGGGACAAAAGGGACTGGGTGAACATGCATCGGAACAAACTCGTCGCGCACTTCCAACAAAAAATCGGTGCCGGCAGCTACGTGAGATTCTACAAAGCCTAAAGCGATCGGATGGTGCAGGTGTGGGCTAAAAGTGCCGCTGGTAACTTCTCCAACGAGCTTTTTATCCGGCGTGTAAATCTTTGCCCCTTGGCGCGCCATGCGTCTGTCCTCTACGGCAAATCCCTTTAGTTGGCGCTTTGGCCCGGCCGATGCCACCTTTTCTAAGGCAGCTTTCCCGATAAAATCCGAAGCCTTTTTGAGTTTTACAACCCATTGTAACCCCGCCTCATACGGGTTGATGGAGGCGTTGATTTCGTGTCCATGCAGAGGGTATCCCATTTCTAGGCGCAGGGTATCGCGCGCGCCGAGTCCCACTGGCGTCAGGCCCTTGCTCGCGCCCAACTCAAGCAGAAGGTTCCAAACATTCGAGGCGTGTGCGTTGTCGAGATAGACCTCAAAGCCATCTTCGCCCGTATAGCCTGTCCTCGAAAGGTAGCAGGCTGCTCCAAAAATACTTGCTTCGCTCGCCCAGTAGTACTCCAGGTTTTTTGCTAGGTTGGCGTTGGTGCAAGCGGCGACCAGTGCTTCCGCCTGAGGTCCTTGAATGGCCAGGAGTGAGAGGTAATCGCTCTTATCTTCTAGGGTTACTGATTTGGGTAAATGTTCTTCAAACCAGGCGAAGTCTTCGCGGCGATTCGAGGCATTGACACAGATAAAAATCTCTTCTTCTGATCGTCGGTACGAAATAATATCGTCAATGACTCCGCCCGAAGGGTTGCACAGCATGCTATACTGGGCTTGTCCTATTTGGATTTTGGAAAGATCATTCGTTATGAGTTTGTTCACCTCTTCCAAGGCACTTTTTCCTCGTACGGAAATCTGCCCCATATGGCTAACATCGAACAGTCCCGCATGCGTTCGGGTGTTCTTCGCCTCGTCCAAAACCCCTGTGTATTGGACAGGCATTTCGTAACCGGCAAACGGTACCATGCGTGCGCGAGCTTTTAGGTGATTTGAGTGGAGTGGGGTGCGAATCAAAGAGGCCATGGTCTAGGATTTACTTTTGTTGGACAGGGAACGCAACCAGACTTGTAGTGGGTACGCGGGTAGTGGATACCCGCGTACCAACAATAATTAAGCAGCAGTTTCGGCGGCTTCTTTCTTCGGTTCCGCCACCGGAGCATGGGTTACTTCCATGCCCTTAATGTAGTAGTTCGTGTAGTGCTCTTCACAGTAGCCATGGCGGTTCATGCCCATCGCTTTAGTGCATCCGTAGTCGTGGCACCGAGTGTAGCGGGCTTTGGCAAATTTGCCGTGCCGCCATTGGCGATAATGAGCGGTGCAGTAGCCTTTGGCTCGGTAACCGCGGTTGCAGTTTTTTACTTTGCAAGATTTTCCATGACGGTGTTTGCGAGGAGCTTTGCTCTTTGCTTGAACCGTTTTCTTCTCGCTGGTTGCGGAGGCGCTGCGCGCCGCTTTCTTTTCGCGAGGGGCTTTCTTCGCTGCCGCCGCTTTCTTGGTAGTTCCCGACTTCTTTTCCATCGATGTCCTCCTGTCCCCTTTATCGGAGCAGGTGACGCACAGCATTAGAAAGAAAAGTGGGTACGCGTAAGATCTTGAAAATAATTAGATATGTAGGCCCTCAAAAAGCCACTCGGACGGGGGGCGTTTGAAACGCTCTCTGCTCAATACCGAAGCGTCCAGATGTACGGCTTTTCCTTCCAGAATGAGATCCGCCATCGCCACCCCCGCGCCATAGCTTTGCATCACTCCGCGGCCCGTGAAACTGTGGGCTTCGTAAACTCTGCGGTACCCTGGGAGCACCCCTAAAATGCCAGTGGTGTCAGGGGTGTAACTATAGAGACCTCCCCAACCGCTGATTTCCTTAAGGCGTTCAAATCTGGAAGAACGTTCAAAGAGAGCAGGCCAGATATGAGACTCAAAAAAATCCGATGAGTAGTCAAAGCGGTATCCAGGTTTTTCGTCTTTAATCACAAATCCAGCCAAGGCGTTGCCCCCTTCTGCGTGAAAATAGACACGGCTGGAATCCACGACCATTCCATAGGGTGAAAGGTCCAGGTCTTCTGCTTTGAAAAAACAAATTTGACGTCGAATAGGTTCTACCAAGGGCTCTTCTATCAGCGGTGTGAGCAAGTGTTTCATCCAAGCGCCCGCGCAAAGGACCACAAAGTCTGCGCGCCAAGATTTTGGCTCGCCTGTTGCGCGATTAGGATGTTGTAGGGCCGCTGTGGCAGCAGCAGCGGCCAGGGTATTTCCCGACAATTCTATTCCCTGTGGGGTTTCCTGCACAGTTTCCACCCAGGCGTGGTCCTCAAAAATCGCCCCTTTTTCTCGCGCCTGTTCACGAAAGTATTGTTTGATGCCGTTAGAATTTATGAGGCCGTCCCGAGGACCAAAAAGCGCAAACGCAAGGTCATCCGTTTTATCGATAAAAGGGTATCGATTGCGAATTTCGGCCACTGAGAGCTGTTCGTACTCCAAGCCGTTCTTCAGGGCACGTTGCAGCGTTTTTTCACCTTCTGCCTGATTGGCTTTGTCAAACAGCCACAGGTACCCTTTTTTTTGAAATCCAATTTGGTCTCCCAGTTCAGAAAAAAGAGAAATGGAGCAACGGGCCAGGTCCATGTTGACACGGTTCATCCACAGGTGCCGCACCCCGCCTGCATTGCGCTCCGTACTGCTGTATTCACCATTCAGATCTACATCGAGTACCCGAAGGTCAGTTATACCTCGACGCGTTAACTCATAAGCGACCGCGCTGCCGATAATCCCAGCCCCTACGACGATGCCTGACTGCTTCATGGTTCGCACTCTAGCTAAAAAGCCGCTATAATTGAATCTCGAACATGAAAAAGAAACTCACTCTTCTCGCCCTTGTGCTGGTGATGTCCGCTTGTACCCAAAAGCACGCCCAGGCGCCTCAAACCCCGGATCAGCTGGTAAAGGATTTTGTGTACCTTAGCTCGGATGTAAAAGATGTCGCCACAAAAACTCATCTCGCACAGATGTGCCAAGGCCGAATCCGTAAGGCGATCGACTCTATTTCCGAAGATGCGTTTGCAATTTCGTATGTAAACCAACCTATCAAAATCAAGTCGTTTGAAATTGTTCAATCTGCGATAGATGGCAATTTAGCCAGGGTCCATTATCGGCTTCAGATCGAAAACCCCCATGGTCAGGACGTTACTGAAGAAACAAATGAGCGTGAAGTGGAGATGCTCAAAATAGAGGATCAATGGTACCTAGAAGCCATTCGTCCCAAGGGCAGTGACCAGATCGCATTCACTCGTGGCATGATTTTCTAGCCAGTTCAAAGATCTCCTTCCACATTTGTGGTGTCAGTCTATGGGTTTGCGTGTTCTGCCTGCTTGGGTGGTAGGAGCACAGAATTCTTTCCCCCCCTATTTCATAAGTCGCCCCGTGACCAAACTTTGGTTTGGGGCCCTTTGCCTGCATTGAATTTTTGAGCACTCTCCATAGAGAATCGAGGGCAATAGCGCCTAGCGCCAAGGTGAGTTTTCTCCTGCGAAGGAGCGCGAATTCCTGAGTGAGATAGGGCTCACATGCGGAGAGTTCTTCCCGCGTCGGTTTGTTGTCTGGTGGGGCACATCGGCAGGCGGCGGAGATAAAAGCCCCAGTAAGAGTGAGGCCATCGCTGCTAGAGACAGCGCGTTCTTGATTGGCAAAGCCAGTTTGATAGAGAGCTTTGTATAGCCAGTTCCCACTACTGTCTCCCGTGAACATGCGCCCGGTGCGGTTCGCTCCATGAGCCGCAGGGGCCAGTCCGACAATCCACAAGACGGCATCCGGATCGCCAAAACCTGGCACGGGCTTTCCCCAATACTCCCAATCCCGAAACTCCCGCTTTCTGATATGGGCGATATCTTGGCAGTGCCGGAGGAGCCGGGGGCACTTTTGGCAGTTTAGGATGCTCTGCTTTAATTCCTGAAAGGTTTCCATGGTGTGGCGCTTGCTCTCCCCCCCGTTGCCTGCTAGATTCCCCGGATACTTTTGACAGCGGGAGGGTATCTTTTTATGACCGTAGACGAAAAAGTGAAGAATATCATTGTGGAACAGCTCGGGGTGGATAACGAAACCGTTACCCCAGAAGCTTCCTTTATCGATGATTTGGGCGCCGATTCTTTAGACATCGTTGAACTCGTAATGACCATGGAAGAAGAGTTTGACCTCGAAATTCCTGACGAAGACGCCGAAAAAATCAAGACGGTCAACGACGTCGTCACGTACATCAAATCCAAAGTCAACTAAGCTCTGAGGCGTATGAAACGCGTCGCAGTCACAGGCTTGGGAGCTTTTACTTCTATCGGAAAGACGGCACCCGAAAACTGGGAATCGCTCATGAAAGGGCGGTCCGGGATTGGGCCCATCACTCTTTTTGATGCAAGCCAGTATAGCTCTAGGATTGCAGGAGAGATTTCGGATTACAATCCGGAGTCCTACTTCGCTGCAAAAGACCTCAAACGCATGGATCGTTTCATTCAGTTTGCGCTTATTGCAGCGGGTGAAGCACTTCAGGCGTCTGGTCTCGACCTCTCCAAAGAGCAGGGCGAACGCATGGGGACCAGTATTGGAGTTGGTTTAGGCGGTTTGCTCGAAATCCAGGCGGAATATAAAACGGTTTTGGAAAAAGGCCCTCGTCGTATTTCACCCTTCTTCATCCCGATGGTGATTAGCAATCTCGCCGCGGGCCATGTTTCCATGAAGTACGGTTTGAAGGGACCCAATACCTGCATTACGACGGCCTGTTCGTCCAGCGCGCACGCTTTGGGAGAGTCGATGCGACTCATTCAACGGGGTGACGCGGACATCATGTTTTCTGGTGGCGCCGAGGGCGTCATCTGCGAATTAGGCGTAGGTGGCTTTTGTGCCATGCGGGCTTTGTCTCAGCGCAATGATGAACCAACCAAAGCTTCCCGTCCGTTTGATAGGGACAGAGATGGCTTTGTGATGGGAGAGGGGGCAGCCGTTTTAATTTTGGAGGAGTGGGAGCACGCAAAAAAGCGCGGAGCGAATATTTTGGCTGAACTGGCGGGCTATGGCTTGAATGCAGATGCCTACCACTTAACTTCCCCATCCCCAGAAGGCGAGGGCGCTGCGCGGTGCATGAACCTGGCTCTGAAAGACGCTAAACTCAACGCAGAGAATGTTCAGTATGTGAATGCGCATGGCACTTCCACACCTGTGGGCGATGGGCTTGAGACCCAGGCCATCAAAACGGTTTTTAAAGACCACGCAAAGAAAATCGCGGTAAGCTCCACTAAATCGATGACGGGCCATCTTTTGGGAGCGGCTGGGGCGCTGGAAGCTGCTTATTGTGTGCAGACCCTGGTACACCAAGTGTTGCCACCGACCATCAACTTAGAAAATCCCAGTCCAGAGTGTGATTTGAACTACGTTCCAAATGAGCCCCAGGCGTCCAAGGTCGATGCGGCGCTTTCCAACTCTTTTGGATTTGGTGGGACGAACGCCAGTCTAGTTTTTCGTCGTCCTACATAAGAAAGGCTTTTGAATGCATGCCTCAGGCCGACTTTTCATCGGGAGCGATCACGCCGGGTTTGAACTCAAGTCCGCGATAGTCGATTTGTTAAACCAAGAGTTTTCGGGATGGGAGGTCGAAGATTGCGGCCCGTCCAGCGCCTCACCAGTCGACTATCCGGATTTTGCAAAACGCGTTGCAGAGAAGGTGGCCGGCACCGCGGCATTAGGAGTGTTAATCTGTGGGTCGGGTATTGGAATGGCAATCGCGGCCAATAAAATTCCCGGTGTTCGGGCGGCCCAGGTTTGGGATGTGACCAGCAGCCGACTGTCGAGACGACACAACGGCGCAAATATTGTGTGTTTTGGGGCGAGACTCACCGGAAAAGAGGTCGCTCTAGATATTGTGAGAACCTTTCTTAAAACCGAATTTGAAGGTGGGCGACACGCCGTTCGTTTAGAGCTCATCGGGAAAATGGAAAAAAAATGACAAACGCTTCACTGTCCCAAACCGATCCGGATATTTTTAGAGCCATTCAATCAGAAGCGCGCCGACAGGAAGAGTGTCTGGAGCTAATTCCGAGCGAGAATGTGGCTTCCAAAGCTGTGATGGAAGCGCAGGGGAGTGTTCTTACCAATAAGTATGCAGAAGGGTACCCAGGAAAACGTTATTACGGGGGCTGCCACTTTGTCGACGACGTGGAAGCGCTCGCCATTTCACGCGCCAAAAATCTCTTTGGTGCCGAGCACGCAAACGTTCAACCCCATTCCGGTTCGCAGGCCAATATGGCAGTTTACCTTTCCTCCCTCAAGACCGGTGATGCGATATTGGGGATGGATCTTTCCCATGGTGGCCACCTGACACACGGTTCGCCATTTAATTTCTCTGGCATCCTTTTTCAGAGCCACTTTTATGGCGTTCGCGAGGACAATCAACGTATTGATTATGATCGGGTGCGCGATCTGGCTCTGAAAGTTCGTCCCAAAATGCTAGTTGCAGGAGCCAGCTCTTACCCTCGGGTGATCGACTTTGAAGCCTTTGCTTCAATTGCCAAAGAAGCGGGAGCATTGCTCTTTGTTGACATGGCACACATCGCTGGTTTGGTGGCGGCGGGAATTCACCCTTCACCAGTCCCGCATGCAGACTTTGTTACGTGTACTACTCACAAGACCTTGCGTGGGCCTCGCGGTGGATTGATTCTTTGCCGTGAGCCATTCCAAAAAACTATTAACAGCAAAATATTTCCAGGCATCCAGGGTGGTCCCCTGATGCATGTGATCGCGGCAAAGGCGGTCGCTCTCAAAGAAGCCTCACTGCCGGAGTTTAGAGATTATCAGTCCCGTGTGGTGAAAAACTGCCAAAGTTTGGCGCAGGCACTCCAGGAGGAAGGTTTTCGGCTGGTCTCCGGAGGAACGGACAATCACCTGATCCTGATCGATTTGCGTCCTCAGAAAATCACGGGAAAACAGGCGGAAGAGTGGTTGGATAAGGTTGGTCTGACGGTGAACAAGAACACGGTGCCCTTTGAAACTGAAAAGGCCACAGTGACAAGTGGGATACGGATTGGAACTCCGACGATTACCACTCGGGGTTTGGGAACGGCGCAGATGCAATGGCTAGCAAAAGCGATCTCACGCGTCTTGAAGGAGCCCAACGACAATACACTGAATCAAGTTCGTCACGAGGTGCTGGAAATCTGTAAGCAGTTTCCGCAATACTCTAGATGAAAGGGACTCGAAGAAGGGCTCGGGAAGACGCTTTGCAGGTGCTCTACCAGCTGGATATGAACAACACCCTGACGCCAGGCGCTGGTTTGGCACATTTTGAAAAAAACTTTAATCCAGATGGTACTCCTATTGATGAGTTTACGCGGCGCTTGGTAACGGGAGTTACCGAGAACCTCGCCGCAGTCGATGCGCTTATTTCTAAAGTTGCTGAAAACTGGCGACGGGAACGAATGGCGGCAGTGGATCGCAATATTTTGCGGCTGGGTGCTTTTGAGCTCGGGTTTTGTGACGATATTCCAGCGACAGTTTCGATCAACGAAATGGTGGATTTGGCCAAGGGGTTTGGTTCGGAGAATAGCCCTGCTTTTGTGAACGGGGTTTTGGATAAGGTGCGCGCAGGTTTAGATAGGCCGAACAAAGCTAAATAGGGATGCAAATAGAAAGAAAAACCTATGGAACGGATCCCGAACAGGTGGTTTTAGAACCATTTGATTGTGTTTGGGTGCGTTTTTCTGATCGCACGGCGCCCAGCCCTCTGTCCAGCCGGTCTCTCCAGTGGGTGGATTGGCGGCTTCAGGGCCAATTAACGCGGCACCTAATGTCGGGAGAAAAACTCTCCTCGCCCACTTTTTTGCCAACGATGAAACGCCTTTCGACGCCGTTAGTGGCTCTTGACACGGGTGTGGAAATGAATTGGGAAGGCCTTCGAGCCTGCTGTCGGGGGATGGGTTTTAAGAAATTGCTTTTTCTGTGTGAGGAAGGCGCGGACATTGCTCGGATCGAAGAGGGCCTACTCAAAGAGGACTTACCCGGAGTGGAAAGCGTTATTCTGGGCTCGGATAGTCTGGAGCGCGAGTGAGAAAACACTTTGGTGTTCCCACCGAAAGTCAGGAAAAAGTTTTAGCGGTGGCGCTGGCTTTAGGGACTGATACGGATCGTGGAGTCCAGCAGTCCCTAGAAGAATTAAAACGTCTGATTACTACTGCCGGTGGACAGGTAGTAGATTCGTTAGTGCAAAAACGTCAGCGACCAGACCCCGCGCTTTATATCGGCAAGGGTAAAGCCGCTGAGATCTCCAAACTCGTTGTGGAACTGGGCGTTTCGTTGGTTGCTTTTGATGGTGAATTGAGTGGTTCTCAGCAGCGAAACCTCGAAAAAGCGATTCAATGCCGTGTAGTCGATCGGACGGGCATTATTCTGGATATTTTCTCACAGCATGCGCGCACCAAAGAGGCTAAAAACCAAGTGGAGCTTGCCAGCTTGGAGTATTTGGCGACGCATCTCACCCGACGTTGGACGCACTTGGAGCGCCAAAAAGGCGGCATTGGTATGCGCGGTGTCGGCGAAAAACAAATCGAATTGGATCGGCGTCTCATTCGGGCGCGGATATCAAAGCTCAAAGCAGAACTAGAACACTTTAACCGAGATCGCAGTACCCAGCGTCTGCATCGGGGCGACAAGTTTTTGCGTGTCGCTATTGTAGGATACACCAATGCGGGCAAGTCCACTCTCATGAATCGGCTCACGGCGAGCGAGGTCTATGTAGACGATCGACTTTTTGCCACGCTCGATTCTACTGTGCGCATTATCGATCCCAAAACCCGCCCGCCCATTCTTTTGAGCGACACGGTGGGTTTTATTGAAAAGCTCCCCCATAGCCTCGTCGCTTCGTTTCGATCCACTCTACAGGAAGTCCTGGAAGCCGATTTGCTATTGCACGTAGTCGATCTGTCGTCGGAAAATTTTACCAGTCAGATTGAAGTTACTATTGAAGTACTGAAAGAAATTGGAGCTGGAGACAAACCTAGTCTCCTGGTGTTCAACAAAGCGGATTTGGTCAAAGAGTTCTACCTCCCCAAGCTCATGGAACGCAGTTATATCGGCAGCGTGGTCGTCTCTGCCCTCAAACCAGAGGACATGATGCGAACTCGCAACGCCATTTACGATTTCTTTGAGCAGGACATGGTCGAGATGGAACTGGTAATTCCATACCAAGACACCTGGCTGCAGTCTCAAGTGCATGAGTACTCCAAGATTTTGCAAAAAGAATATTTGGAACACGGTGCGCATTTTCGAATCCGTGTCATGAGATCGACTGCAAGTTGGCTCAAGTTGCAATACAAACAGCGGCATTCCGATCTTCCGGCAGAATAGGTGGGGACAATGGGACAGGAACTCAATATTTTGGTCGTTTCCGACGGGACCGGAGAGACGGCTGAGCAAATGGTTAAGGCAGCTCTGGTTCAGTACAAGCGAGAGGGTGTCAAAGTACAGCGTCAGAAAAATATCCGCACGCAGAGCCAAGTGCTGCCGGTAGTCGAAGAGGCTGCGTTGAGTAAAGCGGTATTGGTTTACACGCTTGTATCAGATGAACTTCGTGAGTTTCTCCAGCAGGAATGTGCCCGAAAAAGCGTTCCGGCGATGGATCTTTTGGGGCCTTTAATGGGCTTGCTGTCCAAGTATCTGGTTAGGGATACTCAGTCGGTACCCGGGCTATTTCACCAAGTGAATGACTATTACTTTCGTCGGATCGAAGCTATTGAGTTCACAGTAAAGCATGACGATGGGCGCTATGCGGACAATCTTGAGAACGCTGACATTATTCTCGTGGGACTGTCACGTACCAGCAAAACGCCACTAAGCGTGTACCTATCCTATAAGGGGTGGAAAGTAGCCAATGTTCCGGTGGTAAAGGATATCCCATTGCCAGAAAAGCTGTTTAAAACCGATCAGCGAAAGATCATTGGCTTATCCATTGATCCCAATGTGCTGATTCAGATTCGCCGCGAACGCCTGATTCGAATGGGAGAGGATCCCTCCGGTGCCTATGCCAGTCCGGAACATGTTCTAAACGAAAGTGAATATTGCCTGTCGCTGTTCAAGAAAAACCGTCGCTGGCCCGTGTTTGATGTTACGGGAAAAGCGCTTGAAGAAACTGCCACTGAGGTCGAAAATTACATCCGCGCATCGATCCCAGAAAAGGCTGGCACCGGACGATCGTGATGCATCCCAGCATTTAAAACCATAGCTCCAGTTGTTGCTCCCCCTTATACTTTGGACATGGGGGAGTGTATGAGGACGCTTATCTGCTTTTCCTTTTTGTTTAGTGGTGTATCCGAAGCGGCGGCGACGCCACTATCGACTAAATCTCTTTCTGCAATCGCAGGTTTTCTCAGTGATGTGGATTCAGGGCGCAGCTCTGCCTATGGTTTGGAGATGGCCAAGTCAGAGTATGAGGTTGCTATCGACCAGGAAAAGAAAGATGCGACCGTTTACAAGATGACGGAAAATCTGTTTCGGCGAGCCATGGTTTCAGAAGATCAGTTTCGCGAAGCGAAAGCAAACTGGGAAGTGGCTCAAGCTCTATCCATGGCCCTCCGAGAGCGGGTGGTATGGTTGGAACACAGTGTGCGCGTGGACGAGTTGAGCGCAGAAATATCGGCTGGCAAGGCGCTAGACGCAAAAAAACTTTACAATGAGTATCTGGCGAAGTGGAAAGCCGGGTGTCGAGCCCGTAGTGGTGAGGCCGCAGTCGAAAAATCCAAACTAGAACTGGCTCAGTTCCGTGCGGAGACCGGGCGGGTTTTGTATAAAAAGAAAGTCTTGGCTTTTCAGGACTACTTGGATCGAGAGCACGAGTACAATGCAGCTGCTTTCCGTTACCAGCGTGCTCAGCGTTTGGACTCGGGGTGTGGTAAGGGAATTCCTACCCCAGACGACATAGAAGATGTCTCTCTCAGAAATGCCCCTTGAATCGTCTTTTGGCGGTTTTGAGCAAACCGCTGGTCATCTACCGACGCTTGGGTTAAAAATACGCTCCATTTTCGAGAAGGAGCAGGTTCATGAAATCAAATTTTCTACCTAGGAATATGTGGTTGTCCTTGTGGACTGGCGTGTCGGTCTTGGGACTTGTGGCATGCTCCAGCACTCCACCGTCAGTCACGACAGAATCCGCTTCAAAACTGCCTGCCGAGGCTCTGACTGTGCTTTTTAACCAAGGCCGAGAAGGTCAAATAGAGCCCTGCGGATGCCACTCGACACCTTATGGTGGATTGGACCGAGAATGGAATGCAGTAAAAGAATTCCGTAAGAAGTATCCCAGAACTTTGCATGTCGAGTCTGGCGATCTTTTTGCTCCCCTGAAACGCCAGGCACCCGTTGAGTTTTATCGCGGTCGAACAGCGGTTCTGGTGCAGATGTTGAGTGAGATGGGGGTTCAGGTCTTTGGCCCTGGGGCTGCGGACTATTCTCTTGGCCTTGCAGTGCTCAAAAAGGCCGAGACGGACGCCAAGTTTAAGTTTGTGTCGACAAACGTCGTCGACAAAAAGGGTAAGCCCGTTTTTTCTCCGGTGCAGCTTGTGGACGTGACAGGCGAGCCCGTCGCAGTGCTTTCCATTTTATCTGAAAAGGCTAAGTTGTCTGAAGGGTTGCGGGTGGAAAACCCAGCCAAATCGATTGAAAAAGCGCTTAAGCAAGTGCCGTCGGCCAAGAAGGTCATTATACTCTCCAATCTGGCGGACCATGTCGAAGATCGCAAGCTCGCCGCGCAGGTGCCGGCGATTTCTATCGTCATTGGTAATGCCGATCCACTCAATGTTGCCGATGGAGAAGTCGTCGGGAATACGATTTTGGTGGACGGCCACCGTTTTGGCTATTTTTTGGGATTGCTGCGATTAGAAGAGAAACCGGGTTCAAAAGGCGTTTACTCCGAAAAAGTAATCCAGGGAGCGCAACAGCGCCTTGCTGGGTATGAGCAGGCGTTAGCGATTCTAAAAGACCCCAAGCGCGTGGAGAGTGTCAAAACCAAGATGGCGGAACTTAAGCGCAACGAAGCGTTAAGTATTCCCGAGGGGGCTTCTGCCTTCGAAGCGCAGATTGTTGCTTTGGACGGAGAGCGGTTTGGCTCCCCCAACGCTTTTACCCAGCTCATTCAAAAAGAAAAAGACAAACTCCGCGCTGCTGCGATCGACTCTGTTACCCCGACTGAGTCCAAAAAAGCGGAAAAATAGACTAGCCCTACTCAGGTGCTTTGGGCGGCATGGGCGCGGTTGGCGTCTGTGCTTTGGTTTTTTCAGCGGCTGCCTTTTTTAAATCTTCGGCATTACGTCGATTGAATTCATCAACTATCGCTTTGGATGTAGACAGGATTTCGCTCGCGTTTTCGGCAAAGCCTTCTAGCCCCACCGCAAGCTTTTGAATTTCTTCTTGGTGAGTCTTGTAGATTTCCGTGTAGCTCGGTTTTGCCGCATTTGGATCCATCTGGCGATACAAAACCACCCAAATTCCGGCGGTTTCAGTTATTCCTAAGTCTTTAGCGACTTGAGCGCCTTCTGCAGCGAAATTGCGTATGTTCTGGAGCGCGGCTGGCGAGAGGTCAGGCATCGCGCTTTCTTCCTGGATGAGAATGGGGAGGCGACTGCGTTGCGCTTCGATTTCCTTTTTATCGACGAGAGCCTTCCAAGTGCTAGCTAGCGCGGTCGCAAGCATCTGGTCATTGAACTTTCGCAAGGCGGGGGTAGCGGCTTGCTCAGAAGCACGTTGTCCCTCGGCGATTTCTTCGATTGTGGTCTGGTGTTTCTGTTTTAGTTCCGATTCCCGGTGCTGGATGTACCCGTTGATCGCTAAAATACTCACCAGGGCTACAACCGGCGGGGCCGCTTTCAGAAGAGGCGCTGGGTTGGTCAACGAATTGTGGATCGATTGTGTGGCGGTTCTGATGGGATGTCTTAATCCGGCACGTAGGGCTGCGGCCATATTTGCACCCGTGCGCCACAGAACGGGAGCTACCCCCTCAGCGACCATTTCAGAAATACCGTCACGAGCGCGCTCGACCGAAGTGCGTTGAGCCAGGGTATCAAAATGCTTTACCATGCTCGAAAAATGCCGCTCCAAGTCTTCCATAGCTTGCCTAATCGCGCGCGTATCGGCCACCGTATCGGCAGCAAGGGACTCAGGGCGCGGTGGCAAGCGTAGGGATTGGCCTGTTAACCGAGCGAACTCCGGTTCGATTTTTTGGATTTCTTCAAACCAATCTTGATAGGCTTTTTGGAGGTTGCGGTCTTCCGCTTCGATTTGGGCAATCAGAGCCCGATCGGATTCTTCGGGAGTCCCCCATTTTGGAGCCTCTGCGACGTCTGCATTGACTCTACCCCGCATCAAGTTAGCCAAGTGTTTTGCACAAACTTCCTTTCCGTATTTATCGAGAAAGTAGCGTTTTGCTTTGGGGTCTTGAATCTGGGCGATGTGTTGGGCCAATCGTATTTCCGCCGCTTGGACTTGGCGTAGCTGGGGGGCAAGGCGCCCGTCCAGACCTCTCGGGAAAGCCCTTTGAAGCTGGTTTTGCACGGCGCGGGCAGCCTGCCGCGTAAGTCGTGCATTGTAGTTAGCCCGCCATTGCACTACGGCGTAGGTGGCGACAATGCCACCGGTCACGGGGTTCCAAAGGTTTTTAGAAACGGTTCCCCAGGCGTCTTTTTCTGGCTGTGGGGCGGGATACGAAACCGCGTCTTTTGGGGCGACCGTGGTTTGAAGGGGAGGGGCGGCCGGGCTCTTTGTTGTTGAGGGCGAGTCTTTGACACTGCCAATCCGCTTATTCAGCGCCGCTTTGGGGTCCTCATCCGCCCAGCAGGGAGCAGATATGAGGGTAGGGAGGATAAGCAAAAGGCGGAGCAAGGGCATCGTCTTTACCTTTCGAAAGGGGCTATTTCCAGTCTACCGGACTCCCGGAAGTGCCGCAATGAACGCTGGGTGTGTACAGGGCGTCTAGGTGCAGGGACATGGGGGAGGTGCACACCTTTTTAAAAAGCAAAAAAAAACGCGTTGGGCGTCCCCAACGCGTTTTTCCGTTGAATGTATCAGAGGATACGTAAGTTAATTCGTACCTGCTGCAGCCGGCGCTCCAGTCAAGAAGCAGCTTCGCAGCGGCTTCAAGCTAGGATCCTGTTGGCTGCCATCTTGGTGCATCAACGCCAGGGCGTTGTATCCACCAGCGCGGTACTGAGAAACCGGTGCTCGGTTTGCTTCCGAGGGGAAGCCGCGGAACAAGTCCGAAATGAAGGCCTGGTGCCCGGTCACTTCGAGGTTGTTCGCAATAATGCCTTCAGCGACTTGCAAGTTGGAGCGAACGCAAGCGCCCGTGTTGCCTTCGCAGACGGCTGCGCCCGTAGCGATAGCTTCTTGAATCAGACGAGCACGAGCTTCTTCAGCGCCCGCAGTCATTGCCGGTTGGGCAAGGGCTGCGCGGCCCATCTCCGTGATAGGAGAGTAGGTTTCCAAAACAGTCGTGGGGTTCATGGCGTTTACTTCGCTGGGGAGTAAGTTTGCCACGTTTTCCGATTTAGCCAGGGCCAAGTCGGCTTCGACGCTGCCAATTCCCTTGGATTTGATGATCGAGTTCGCCATGACTTCCAACGTGGCCGAATTGATCATGCGGCTGCTGTTAGCCAATTCTGCCAAGCGATCAAAATCAGCAGCGGTTGGTTTGAAAGAAGGGTTGCTCTTCAAAGCAGCCAAAAGGGGGCTGGCGAGCACTCCGAGCTGCTGGGCAGCTTGCTGAGTCAACACAACACCACCGATTTCCTTGCCAACTAGCGAGGACGCATCGGTCAGGTTTTTTGCAAACATTTCCTGTGCTATTCGAACAGCGGCTACGCCGTTTTGTACGATAACTTCTTCAGCAACTGCGGTTACTGCAAAGGAAGTGTTTTGCACTCCGATTGCTGCGACAAGGGCAAGAACACCCAAGAACTTCTTCATATTTGAGATCCTCCAACGACCCAGCCTGAATCATAAGAAAACAGGTCTGGAAAATTCTGATACCAACTTTGGCGCTTGTAACAGATCTGGCCGGCATTTGTAACTTTTTTTTGGATTTTTAGGCCCCTTGCGTTACCTGGGTCGAGAAACCCCGGCTGGAGCGGGCCAGGCAGGCTGGCCTAAATTGGCAGGTGCCCAAAAAGGGCCCTGTTTTTCAAGGGGTTAGGCCGTTTTTTATTGACCCGTTGCGTTAAATTCTTTATAGTGCTTTCTTCTCTTACAGACGCACCTAGGTATTCTTGTAGATTGGTGTCCGTGAAGTTTGCTTTTGGGGGCGATTTGCTGCGAACTTTTCTTACATACACGCTATGCGTTTTGATGGCGGTTCCCGCCCCCGTTTGGGCCTCGGATCCAACCACACCAGCCCAAGATCAGCCTGCTGCAAACCTGACCCGTTCCACGTTGCTGAACACGCTTCACGAGAAAACCTGGCAGCTCTATGCCGCTCTTCACGCTCAGATTCCCGGAATTTTGGTTCAACAAGCGGATCAAGAACAATTGGTTTTTGGCCCCTACCATTTTTGCGAACCTGGTCCGGCCGATATCGATGCCCTGAAAGAAATGCCTCTCGCTGAAATCGATGCTCTAGTCGTCTCGGCTCAGACGGCGGTATCTGAATATCTCGAAGCGCATCATGCAGAATTGGGTTCAGTAGAGTTTGAAGATCGAGTTGGCGGTGCGTTCAAAGCAAAAACAGTAACCGTGAATGGTCGCTATTGCGTGCCCCAGACTAGCTTTAGCCCGGTTCCCGCTCCACATGGGCAGGAATGGACCATGAAGCGCGAACAAGCCCGTCAGGCGCGTCAGCTCAACCCCGAGCTCGTAGAAGAACAACCGTTGTTCGTCGAACTTGCCCAAAAGCCTGATGGCGCGGCAGTGACCGCCACTGAAGCGCGAAAACTCATCTCGTGGGTAGCCTTGCTACGCAGATTTCGGCAAGCAGTCGCGGTATTCCACGCCCTGCGAGAAGCTAAGGCACACCCGCCTGCATTGCCAGATTTCAAAGTCAGCGGTTCGCTGGGACTCAAACTTCAAGGTTCGATGCATGGACTGGGTGAAAAAGCAGCGCGCCAAAGCCTGGGGATCCGCAGGCCTGTTTCTCCAGCGGCCATCAAAGCAGAAAAAATTTACACGGCGTCTGTTGTGGTAAAGCAGCTCCCACAGTTCGCGCCGTGTGTGGGTTCGTCTCAGTATTGTTTCCGGGATGGGGAGAAGAGCCCCGCCGAGTCACTGGATGAAAAAATCGCGCTTGCTTTGCAAGATCCTCAGCTCAAGCCCGGGGCATACTTGGATGCGTTGGTGATGCTAGCCAAACGCACTTCCGTTGTGGAACTCGCGGCCGTTAATACGCAGCTACCCGTCGCTCAGCGGGTCACAAAACTCCCTGACGCTTGCTTGGTCCCCAAAAAGGAAGTCACTTTTCTGGAAGATGGGATGAACGAATACGGTGAAGTGCTCCGCACTTTTTCCGACCTGGAAGAAGTTGAGTGGTGGGTTTCGCAACTCAACCACGGTGTACAAGAGCTAGTGTCTCAGTACCAATTGCGCAAAGCACTTCCAGTAGTACCGCCTGAACACCCACATGTCTTTTTTTTCGGCGAGAAGAAGGGGGCTCTTTACCAGTTTGGGCAGGAGATCGTGAAAGAGTGGTTAGCTGAATTTTTTAGGGAATACCGAAACAAGGGCCAGGTACCAAACAACCTTTCCCAGTGGGATGCAGTTGGAAATACGCTCGTTGCTAAAGTGGACGAAAGGCCGTTTGGCGAGGAGCTGCGCCATCAGCTAGGGCAGAGTACGCACGACGATTTTGCGAGCCTTCTCGGGGAAAAACTCACCATCCTCTTTTCGGCAATCCGGACAGATTTAGCTCAGGGGCTTAGCGACTCTAACGTCGAGGAGCGTAAATCCGTCATCCAAGAGCTAATCCAAAAAGCCGTTGAATCAGCACTGGCTGACAGTCTGACGACTTATGCTGTGCAGTTTATCGATCCCAATCTTCTTGTCGTTCCAGGGACCACGATGGAGATTCTTCCTGGAGTTGCACAACTTGGGTTGGTTTACTGGCGTCACCGTTTTGAGTCAAAATGGAATGCTCTCCTCAAACAAGAAGCGCAGTTAGACACCGCTGTGATTGCGGCTCAAGTCACTGATGCTTTGTTTGCGACCTCCTCTGTCCAAAAAACGATAAAGGGCAAAACGGCCTATCAACCCGATAGGGTTGCCCGCGAGAAGATTGAAGCGCACCTGGACCAGACAGTGTCTACACTCGATGAAGCTGCCCGCGCTCAAGAGACTATTGAGTACTTGCGTAATCTTGCATTGTGGAAAGCAAACCCATTGTGGAGTCTAGTTCCAGGTCAATCCTATGAAGCGGCCATTGCACGCGCGGCTAAAGACGGGGTTTTCGATGGGACAGAATCGGCCTGTTTTTATGTGCCTGACGAAAAGGGTCATGGCCACGGAGTATCCACCTTTGGAAATCTCAATCCCAGTTTGGATGCGGATTACGATCATCTCAAAAAAGGGCTAATCTCCGTTGCAGCACGCCACCAAAAAGCCATCGCAAAGCGTCTGCATGAACAGTACCCAGATTCTGTTTTGCGCAAGGCGTTCGCGGTTGCGGATAGTGCGACTCTAGCAGGCCTAGTGCTGAGGAAATTTGAGCAGACCCTTGAAGCCGAAGACTCCCGGGATCGAGGTCGGGTAGCGTCGATTCGGCGGCAAGCATTTGCTCCATTAGAATCTTGGTTCAAACTACCGGGTTCCGAGACTTGGTATAAGAACTTAGTAGAAGTTCGGACGAAGGAGCTCTTTGAATCCGAGTTACGGCCGCTTCTTGAAATGCGGCCAGGAGAAAAAGCTACCGCCGAAGAAAAATCCGCCTGGGTAGCGTACTTTGACGGGCGTTTGAAAGCCCTTTTCCAGAGTCGGTTTCCACTGAGCAAGGCACCCCAGGCAGCCGAGTTTCTGGCTCTTTATGATGCGGGCGGAGTGGGGTCTTCGGGTGAGAGCGTTGCCATCGCTGAGGCTTTGGCTTTTGTCGCCCAACAGCTCACCGATCGAAAATTCTTTGAGGGGCGCCAGCCCACTCCAGAAGCTTGGGTTCAGCTTTGTCAGTCACAACCAGATCTTTGTTTAGGCTGGGTAAAGACAATTGAGGAGCAGGCGGCGAAAGAAGGGTTTGCACGCCTTCAGTCAAGTCGGGCCGCAGATTCGGCCTCACGTATCTTGGTTTCGATTTTTCGGGGGCGGCCCAAGTCGGAACTTCAGGCGAGCGAGCTCCAACGTGTCGCTATTGGGAATTGGACACTGAGGAGCCTCCCCCCGAGCTGGGGATCAGAAATCGATGCCAAACTCGCCGCCGCGGGAGAGGAAGAGAAAAAGAAGCTACAGCCGCTATCTGAGGCGATCAAAGCGCACGTTGCGCACCGAGTGGAACACGCAAAGGCGAGCTTGCAATCCATCGAAGCATTTCTCAAGAGCCAAGACCTTTCTGTTGCACGGGATGCCTTGCAATGGCGAAAGGCGCTGAATGCCTATTTTGCAGAACATCCAGAAATTCATCAAAGATGGAGTCTGCTCTTTTCTGAATTCGTCCAGGTTTTAGAAAAGCTCATCCAAAGCGCGGACGCTACGGCGTATCGAGAGGCCTTTGCGGCATTTCTAGTTTTCCTTCCGTTTGAGCTGCGCCCACTTTCCTCAAAAGAAACCATCGCGTCGCTCGATGCGGTCAAGAGCGCGCCCTTTCATGAGAAAATTTCTCAGAAGTTTTTGCCGGGGTATTTTGAGTTTCGATCTCGGGTTTTGGAGCTGATCCAACAAGTAACCTCCCCGCAAACGGAGGTCACCGCAGAGATATTAAAGCTCGAAAAACAAACCCAGAAGCTCGCTGATGGTCTGAGCTTGCTCGAGAAGCAGGGCAAGAAGGATTCTTCAGATGCCAAACAGATTGCCGAAAACGCTGGGAAAGTGCGCGAAGCTCGGGAAAAAGCCCTCGTTCGTTACGATAGTCTGCAAAGACTAAAGTCCTTGCTGTTGGTGTTGGGCGCGGATCTGCCCGAAGCTAAACCAGCATTAGAACAGTTGGTCCAGGTGAAGGCGAGCGATGACCTCTTTCAAACGCTATACGCCGACTATCGGGAGAAAAAGGGTAAATCTGGGTTTTCAGCTGCAGAAACTTTGCAAGATCTAAACGAGATCGCAGCCGGGACGAAGGGCACACTCCCGGTCAAAGCTTCGACGGCTCGAGCGTATTTGCAGGAGATCCGTAATTACTGTGTCGCGGGACGTACCGATGCCGAATTCATTAAAACGTTCGAAAAATCCTACTCGGCCGTCGTGAATGCGGATCAGAGAGAGAGCTTATTCGATACCGGGGCAAGGGCGCGCATGAAGAACCTCGCACGCGTTCCGTCCAAAACAAAGCAGACCCTCTGGTCGCTCGCCACAGGGCGGGTTCCGTCCCCGAAAGAGTTTTGTTCCTATGTCGAAAAACAGTCAGAAGTTCTCGAAAAGAGGATCGAATCTCTTCGGCCCGATGAAGAAACTACTGCCGAGTGGCGAGTAGCGTATTGGAAATGGGTGGATCTCGCTTCGGGTGTCTTTCAATCACGCTCGGGCGCTTTTGGCCCATTTTTTCAAAAAAGTGCGGATCACTATTTGGTAAGGGCGTTGAAGACCGCCCCAACGGATTCGCTCTCCGTTCCTTATTCCGAAGACCTGGCTTTGACTGGAATCGCAGCGTCAGCATTGGCTGAGTTTTTGAGTCAGCAGCCATCATCGGCAGTGCTTGCAAAGGTTTGGCCCAAGGAAAAAATAGAAGACCCAGCAGCATGGCTCAATGCACTCTCTTGGCAGGATCAGATTACACGCTATCTCGATTTGAGAGAGTTTCTGCGAAAAACTCTGATCGAGGGCAATGAGGCAACCGATCTTTTTCCAAAGTGGGTGTCCCTTTCTCAAGAGAAAGGAGAAACCCTTACCCCAGAAAAGTGGTTTGCTTCGGTAAAGGCATTGTCGGTTCTGTGGTCCTCGATCGGAGACGATACTCTATCGATGTCTGCAAAGGGTGAGTGGAAGCCACTCGCTCGAGAGTTGGTCGATCTGCTGGCGCGGGGAACCCTTTACCGAGTTCAAGGGGATCTTCTGATCGCTGTGAAGGCAGATGCGGATGGCCAGTTGCTCCACGCAACGCAAACGTTGGTGAATTCACCCTCAGTAGAGAGCCGCAACTTGGCTCGTTGGGCAAATGCAGCGGCCGCGGTGCTTGCGCATCGCGAAACCATCGCTGATTTGCCTCTCTCGTCTTTGGCGGACAACAATGCCCAGCTTTCTCCGACAGCTCTTTTTTACCTGAATTACTCCCGTCTTTTTGCCCGTATGCCGACCGCAGAAGAAGCCGGAGCTCCCGCCATCCAATGGCGTGAGGAGTATATGCGCCGTTCCCTCTTGGGGTTTCATCCTTACGCCACTCAACCCACGCAGTTTGTGGACGTCTGGAAGCCAACAGGCACCGTCGCTGAACAGTCAAAACAGTTTGAAAAGTGGGTTGATTTGGTTGCTGGTTATGGTGCAGACAGCGCCTTCGAAAACTTGCGCAAACGCAAAAGAACCCCCGGAGATCGGGTGCGCCTTTGGGAGAAGTACTCGTCTTTCAAGGAGCTCCGTGCGTCCCCCTCAGGAGAGTACCAAGAACTTGTACGTTTCTTCGCTCGGTGGGATCAAAATGCTTCCGCAACATCGAAGGCACAAACTTATCCGGCCTTCTTGGCGTTATTAAACTGGAATCTAAATCACTCCGAACCCGATCTCAGTATTGGCGTGTCGTCGCCGAGGCAGCCTCTGCTCGAGTCTTTCTTGGGACACCGTCTAGAAGCGGTTGTTGTAGAGCTGGGATTGGAACTAGACGACTTTCAGAGCTGGCGTCGAGTTCTCGCCGAAAAAGGCCAACCCGAAGACTGGCTAGTCATGGCTGAGAATAAACGCAATCTTCTGGTCAATGCGGGAGCCAACCGATTTTTCTCGACACTGATCGACGCTCCCACTGTGAAAAACCCTTATTGGGGCGCTACTTACCACTATCGGCCATTCCCCCTAGTGTCCGAAAAGGAGCGCACCCAGGCAGCGAGCAACGAAGATTTCGGCCCTTGGTACTCCAAAACACAGGACCCTCGTTTTACGGCGCTGAGTCGAGTGGCGGATTCCGGGCGGGATCGGATAAACGGATTCGAACAAATGGTTGCGGATGGTCTGGAGCTCCAAGGGACATCTACGTTGGGGCTGGGATACCGCCGCAGCCTTTTTGCCGAAGGCCGTAAGGATTGGAATGCATTTTTTGCCAAAGTCACTGCCGAGGCCGAAAAAGGTTTCACCGAGGTGCAAGCGGCTGCAATACGATCCCGGTCTTCCAAGCCGTTGCCGTCGGATAAAGAGTTGCGAAAGATTGTCAGAGAGAGAGAAGCGTTGGTTGCGTTGCGGGCCGCCGCCAGTGAGCTTCTCGTTCACTACGGTCATGAGAATAAGCACGATCTCTTGAGGTTTGACTGGTTTGCTTTGGAAAACGATCTCAATGCGATGGTCTCGGCCTATGCGAAGCAGATCGAGTGGAGTGGGAAGTTACCCAAAATAGAAGTAGGCGCATGGCGGCTTGAGGATCGACACCGTCTCGGCGCTGGTCGCGCGATTTACCTCGCTTCTCAATTAGCGTATGGGCAGTTTTTCTTGGGTAAGAGCCAGCAGGAACAGGCTCAAACCGAAGCCGTTCTGACCGCCGCAGACACCTATTTCCGGCATCAAAAGCAGGCGAATACATATACGAACATGCTGTTGCAGGTGAGTCAGAATATTCAAAAAAATCTCAGTGCACTTTGCGCCGAACGCAAATTGATTTCAGAGATTGAGAGCCCGGCCGATTTCGAAAAAGCTGAAAAACGGATTTGGGATCTGAAACTACCGCTGATGGATCACTTGCTCGAAGTAGCCGAAGAACTCAGCCCTCCTGGATCGAGCGATGCGCCTCGGCGCATGTTGCAAGTAATGATTGCACAGCACGAAAAAGATAAAGAAGACGCTGAGTGGTGGAACCAGCGCATTGGAATGGGATCCGCAGTAGTCTTTTTGGGCTTTATCGTTGCCACCCGTCACCCGGCGTTGGCTCGGATGGCAGCCACGACACCTCATTGGGCGATACGTGTGGGGACAGCGTGGGGTCCTAGGGCTGTGGGGTGGGGTTTTGGGGGATGGTTTGGATACCGTCTCTATTCTGATGTTCAGGAAGATTTTGTTACGGCTCCAAAGAACCTCGCGGACTTTAACCAAATCCGCGACAGCCAGTTTCAGGGTATTTTACCTCTGATGTCGGATGAAACCGCCTCAATGCGCGACGGCGCTACACAGGCTCTTGCTCAACGACAAATGAGCACGGGTGTCTGGGTGCAAAGGTTGATCGAAGCGGCGCTCGCGGTCGACATGCTAGGTGCACCTATTCTTCGTTGGCTGACGCGCGTTCCACAGCGGCTGATGCAGGCGAGCCGGCGGGGTTGGACTGCGGAGAAACGTTTTTATGAGGTCACCGAGTCAGAGGCGAGAGCTAAGCTTGCTAAAATCGGGACCGATTTCAAGTCCTTCGAAGGATTGAGCGCTGTAGAGGCAGAGGCACGAATATCCATGAAGGAGTTAGACGCACTCCAAAAGCGCATGAAAGCCTGGGAAGCGGACGGGGAGCTCGTTCCCCCTCAGCCGGTGGTGGACGCTTTGCTAGCAGATGTGCGCATGCAGGTGCAAAGCAGTGCACGCATTGCTGAAATAGATGCTGTTTCCATGCGTTCCTTAAACGCCGCGCCGTCGGCAGAGCTACTAGCCTACCAGAGTAAAGTGCTCAATCAGTTGCGTTACCTCAAAGACATTGAGGGCAAGCTGACGTCGAGCGTCCCTCATATCAACGCGGATGATTTAAGAGTGCTTTTTGCCCAGTCGGGAAATCCGATGGTCCGGCACCGGCCTTGGTATTTGCAGGTGATTGGTATACCTACACTGAGCCCTGCTGCTCGGCTGCTCAAAGGAATCTGGGAAATTTCCAAATCGGGCAATGATGCCAATAAGGCTTTGAGTTTTTACCTGACGTCAAAATGGGTTACTAAGAATCGCGAGCACTTAAAGACAGTGGCGAACAGCATGGATAATATTTCGGAAGCGGAACTTTTGGACCAGATTCTGAAAGAAGAAATTTTTGTCAAAACGAAAGCACAAAAAGTCTTTGGAGAGTCTGCCAAAGTGCTCGAGGATTCCGCCTCTGAGCTACGCAGTTTGATTAAGCTGGGGGGCGTGCAGCCCGACAAGGCTTTGGCCGAAGCTTTGGCCACCGAAAATTTTGAGTCACTCAGTGTGCTTTTTGCCCGATCTGAAAACACGGCTGTGGTTGGGCAGGCAGCGTTGGAGCGACTCAAACCCGCGACCAAAGCGCCGGCAGCGCTTGTCCCCATTGAAGCTCCAGCAGCAGAAGCTGTGATCGAGTTCGAAATGCCGGTTCATTCGGTGACAAAGTTTGATGTCTATGCCGCATTTTTGCGCGGTAAACTGCCCACTCAAGTGGGTGGAGTGCGCGTGGAGCCAGAAGAAATCTTACGCCTGGCGCAGCAACACACCAGCCAAGACATTCAAGGATTACTGGGACGGCATTTTCGAGTGCGGGGTTTGGAAATCGACCCCATGGTCGCTGAGCTACGTATTGCTGCCGA
This sequence comes from uncultured Pseudobdellovibrionaceae bacterium, assembly GCA_964611895.1. Lineage (GTDB taxonomy): Bacteria > Bdellovibrionota > FAC87 > UBA2466 > UBA2466 > JAIEOG01. Next base: position 93,307 of record CAZTDN010000002.1, on the reverse strand, counting down.
AATTCGCCGAGGCATTGAGTTTGATCTTGCGGGCAAGAAAAGGGTTTTTGAGGAGCTTTATCAAATTCACCTCTCTGATTTTAAAAAACTCGTTGCGCGCGATCTTTCGATCGCGGAAGCGAAGAGCATAGTGGGTTTTGACCCCATGCGGGTGACCTGGAGTACTTCAGATGTGGTTTGGAGCGTCGACCACTTGGCTGGAGCTGTGGATCGCGCTGCAGTGGACGAGGCTGCCCGATTGCTCAGTGCTTTTTCGCCAGCGGAAAGGCGGTTGGTGCGCCCACAAGATCTGTTGCGCGCGCTGGATCTAGCACCGGAATACTTGCACTTATCGGCGAGTGCCGAGCGCTGGGCCCAGCATCAGGGATCCTTGCAGGTGGGCAAATGGCTCACGCACCCTGAGTTTATGCAGTTGAACGGTTTGTTCAGCAGAGTCGCTCCGACGTACTCAGGAGAAGCGCAGAGTATTTTGGGGATGTCGCTCCGAGGTGCCACCGAGGCTACTGTCCACGCCCGAGCGAAAGCGCTCCGGGAAAGCCTTCAGGGCATGGAGCTGCCCGTGCTTCGAGTGAACGAGGCGGAGGCGCTTTTGCTCAAGGAATTAGGCCATTAAGAGGAAAGTATGAAGTACAAAGCACTGGCTCAGCGATTGCAAAAATATGCCACGGCGGTAGGCATCGCATCAGCGAATAAGCTGGGGCATGGCTGGAGTCTGGTCACTTGTATGCCGTCTTTTGGGCGCATACAGCGAGAGGGCACTCAGGTGGAGAGTCAAAAACAAACGTTTACAACGCATTTTGCCGTCCTCGCTGCTTTGTTTTGTGTCTTTCACCTTTGGAGTGGAGGGCTGCAAGCAGAGACAGAGCTCAACCCTGTTGTAGGCGAGGCCGCCCGTCTTGCGGAAAACAATCAGCAGCCTTTGAAATTGGAGCACATTGCAAGTGCTTTGTTCTCGGAATTGGGGCGCGGAAGCACGCAACATCTTAGAGCGGCGGCAGACCAGTTTCGGTTTTCTGATCTGGAACTGAGGCGGACTCTGGAGAACCTAGAAAGTCTCATTGTGAAAATTCCTCGCGTTCCGCCTGGCGTGAAAGCTGCTCAACTTTCGGCTGAGGTCATTAAGCTGATGGAGCGGGTGTCGGCAATTGCCCAAGAGAGCAAGCAGGGTACGACGACCGCCGGGCACTTGATGATCGCTTTGTCGGATGCAGACATGCCCCCATCGTTGAAAGAAGCGATGGTGCCTTTGAAACTGGATCAAGAGAAACTATACGGGGTTGTCGGTATTACTAAGCCACTAGAGGCTAAAAACCAGACCGCACTGGAACTCTACACACGAGATCTTACAAAACAGGTTCGGTCGCCCGGGTACTTAAGGCCTGTGGGGGTGGATTCGCATGTGGGGAAAGCGCTTCTGACTCTAAATAAGCCACCCAAAACGGGCAATGCCCCGCTGCTCGTCGGCGATCAGGATCTTGAAGAGATCGTAGCCGGTCTAGCGATCCGTATTAACGAGGGAAGAGTTTCCGCCAAGCTTCGCGGCAAACGAGTTTTGAGCCTAGATATGACCTCGCTACGCGCGGGAACTAAGTACCGTGGGGACCTAGAGGAACGCATCAAGCAGGTCATTTCGGCCGTCGAAGCAGCCGGGGATGTCGTACTTTTCATTCCTAATTTGGAACAAGGAATGCCCAAGAAAGGGGCAGAGTCAGACAACGATATTACTGGCCCGTTTAGGGCTGCTATGGAGAAAGGCAACTTACTCCTCGTGGTGAGCTCTACCCCCGAGGGGGCGCGGACGATTGAAGAAGATCCGCAGCTGAATCACGCGCTGCAAAAGATCGCGATCCCTCCCATGACTGAGGAAATGACGTTTATCTACTTACGGCAGCGCCGCGAAGACTGGGAGTCTCAATATGGTGTGCGTATTTCCAACGAAGCCTTAAAAGCCGCCGTAGAGCAGTCCAATCGATTGTTGCCTGGACCACAGCCACGCAAGGCATTGCAGGTGCTTGCCGATGCGACTTCGCGCTTTGCACTAGAAAAACACGCCCTTCAACCGACGGAGTTCGACAACGGTCTGGCGGAGGAAATAGAAGCGTTGCGGTTTTCGGTAGAGCGTACCGAGGAGGAAGCTCCGGGTAGGCTGCGAGATGCTCGACTTAAGGCGCTTACCGAGCAACTGGCAAAGCTCAGTCAGCGAGCCTCTCGACTTCAGGATGGGTGGGAGCATGGGAAAGAAATTTTGCGTGCGTTGGAAGCTGAACAAACGGCTCCGGAGCGTGCACGACTGGAGTCGGACCTGGCCCAGATCCAAAAAGAGTTCGGCTTGTTTTACGAAGAAGTGAGGCCCTTTCACGTGAACGAGGCCATTGCGGTGCGGTCCGGAAAGCCCGCCTCTTTAGTTGGGTTGTCACCGAGAGAGCGAGCAGCAAAGCTCAAACCATTTTTGGAAGGACGCATTATTGCGCAACCGCACGCCGTAGAGAGTGTCGCTGGGCGAGGAGCTGCTGTACTGATGGGAAATACCAATCCGAAGCGGCCGGCTGGGAGTTTTCTCTTTTACGGACCGACTGGGGTTGGGAAAACTGAATTACTCAAAGCCCTAGCGGAGGGTATGTATGGCGATCCAGAAGCTCTGGTGACTTTGGCTGGGGGAGAATTCGTCGAGAAATCGAATTTATCCAAAATTCTTGGCGCGCCTCCTGGGTACGCAGGCTACGAAGATGTGCCACGGATCGAAGCCATTCGTCAGCGTCCCTACTCCATTCTATTACTCGATGAAATCGAGAAATTTCATCCGGATGTGTTCAAGATGCTGCTCGGTATTTTGGACGAGGCTATGGTGATGGACAGTCATGGTCGTGTGGTTCGATTTCAGAATGTGATCGTTGTTGCCACGTCGAACTTGGGTGCGGATATTGCCCGCGATCCCACTCTCAGTCTGGATGAGAAAAACCGCCGCATGGAAGAGGTCTTCCGGCAAAACGGTGTTCCACCGGAGTTTGTGGGCCGCTTAGGGGAAGTGATTCCCTTTAATCGTTTGGCGATTCAAGATGTAAAAGCCATTGCTGAACTGGAGATTAAAAAAACGTTAAAGCTTATTTTCGAGCCCAAGGGCTTGGATATTGAGGTAACTCCAGAAGCAGTGAAAGCAATCGCCGAGTACGGATTCGATCCTGTGTACGGGGCCCGTCCTTTGCGAAAAAGCGTGAATAGCTATCTGGAGATCCCGCTTTCACAGTTGGAGATTCAGCACGAAGCGCAACTCAGGGACAGCGGCCAAGTTCGACTGCACTTTAATCAGGCCGAACAGAGTTTTGAATACAGTGTCCCTAGTTCCAATACGGGTTCTTCCGGAGAGAACTGCGCGGGGCATTTTTCACTTTTAAGCAAAGTCAAAGGACGTAAATTGGAGCCTTCTCAAGCTCCGGTGCCCTCGGGTGATGCTCTCAGGCCAGGCGGCCAAACACTGCGCCAGCTGGCCCCCGCCCCGAAAAGCTCAGGTAGCCGTCTGATTTTGCCACCCCAATTTCAGTAAGCTAGGCGGGACTGCTATTTTCGCAGTCCCAGGTAGTCATTATGCGTCGCGATAAACATCTTCAATGCTGTGGTGACCAGCTGGTCCACCGGCATCTTGGTGTTTTCCGCCATGGCCTTCAAGTCCCGGACGATATGGGCTTGCAGGGTGACTTGGAGAGGGGTTGGAGTTAACTCTTCTGGCTTATAGGTTTTTTGCATCACAGAAACATGATAATCTCATCGAGTTTTCGGTCAAGCGATTAGGAATGGGTGGTTCTGGAATGTCTGACCTTTGGGCGCACATAGTCCGCGTTTTTCGCGTTGTCTTCAAGACGGCATCGATCACGATTGCGGTGGTTATGGTTTTAGGGGTCGCTGCGGGCGGACTTTTTCTATTCAATATTTACCAGGGGCTTCCAGAAGTTTCTAAGCTAAAAGAATTTCAGCACCCTGTGGCAACTCAGGTGTATTCAGACGACGGCAAGAAAATTGGAGAGTTCACCACTGAGCGCCGATACAAAGTCGCTTTTGAAGCGATTCCGAAGCACGTCACTTTGGCATTTGTTGCTGCCGAAGACTCCAATTTTTATAAACACGGCGGCATCGACTTTGCTGGCATCGCACGCGCGGTATTATCCAACGTTTTGCGTGGTCGTTATGCACAGGGCGGGAGCACCATTACCCAACAGGTTGCCCGAAGCATTCTGCTGGCTTCTCGAAAGAAGGAGATTACCCGCAAAGTACGCGAGATCATCCTCGCTCGAAGGATGGAGAGTGAGCTTTCGAAGTCCGAGATTTTGAGCCTGTACCTGAATGAGATTTACCTGGGACATGGCGCGTTTGGAATTGGGGCCGCCGCCCAAAACTACTTCCACAAAAAAGTGGAAGATCTCACCATTGCCGAAGCTGCATTGCTAGCGGGATTGCCCCAGCGACCCAATGAATGGAACCCGTTTCGCAATCCTCACTTGGCGAAGAATCGCCAAGCATACGTTCTACGTCGAATGTTGGATGAGGGCTTTATTACTAAAGAACAAGCGAATCAGGGGCTGAGTGAAGTGCTCAAGTTCTATGTAGTCGAGGATTTGAATAACTCTGCTGCGCCTTATTTTACTGAGTATGTTCGGCAGTACCTGATGAACAAATATGGGTCCGAAAATGTTTTGACCCAAGGGTGGAAAGTCTACACGACGGTCAATTACGAAGCCCAGAAAGTGGCCGAACGGGCTCTGAGCAAAGGGCTGCACTCAGTTGACCGCCGGTTGGGCTGGCGGGGTGTATCGGGGCGCAAGACTTTTGCCGAAGAGATTAAAGAGTTCAACAGCAAGAATCATGACCAGATTCTTTCGAAGTTGACCAATGGGCGCCTTTTACCTGCGAACATAGGTCCCGAAGATCGCAAGTTGCAATACGATCTGGAGGCCCTTCAGAGAAACGATTCGCCTTATTTCGGCGTGACTCCCGTTAAGGTGGGAGAAACTTATTCTGCAGTAGTGAATGCTGTCGAAACCGGCCCGAGCGGGCGTGCACAGCTCCAAATCGGCGAAACCGTGGTTTGGTTGCCTTGGGAGGGTGCCGCGTGGGTAAGCACTCCAGAGGTCCCGAAGAAGAAAATGGAAGAAATCCTCAAAGCCGGCGATGTGGTGCAGGTCAACGTTGCCAAGATCGATCGGGCGCAGGGGTTTGTTGAGGTCTCCCTGGATCAAGAGCCAGAAGTCGAAGGAGCTTTGCTCTCGTTTGATATCGACAATGGATTTGTGCGTTCAATGGTCGGTGGGAAAAATTTTGAATTGAGCAAGTTCAATTGCGCTTTGCAGGCAAAACGTCAGGTGGGCTCTACTTTCAAGCCAGTTGTCTATGCGGCGGCGTTAGATAAAGGGTTTTCCCCATCCAGCATTGTGACCGATTCCCCTATCGTGTTTAAGTATGAGGGCGAGCTCGATGCGGATAGCACCGGCGAGGACTGGCGACCGCACAACTACAACGGCAGTTTTGAAGGGGATATCCCGCTGCGTCTTGCGCTGATTCGTTCCATGAATATTCCCACGGTCAAGATTCTCAATGCAATCACAGTGGATTACGGCATCCAATACGCACGGAATCTGGGAATTTCGGCCGTGCTTCCACGGGATCTCAGTATAGGGCTCGGGTCTTGGTCTAGCAGCCTTGAAGAGGTTATGCATGCGTATGCCGTTTTTCCTCGACTAGGGCGACCTGTGACTTTGACCTATATTAAAAAGGTAGTGGATCCCTCAGGCGCGGTTCTCGAGGAGTTTGGTTCCAAACAAAGTGAACCTGTTGCACCAAAAAGCCCGGACGCGGTTCCGTTGGTGGAGGGTTTGGCGCCCGATACGGTGATTTCTCCTCAAACAGCTTACATGATCACGGATCTTTTGAGGGGGGTAGTCCGAGAGGGAACGGGGCGAACGGCTTCTGCTGTGCCAGGAGCTGTTGCGGGAAAAACCGGGACCACCAGCGATCACCGTGATGCTTGGTTTATAGGGTACACCCCCGAAGTCATGACAGGTGTTTGGATTGGCTACATGAAGGACAAAGCTTTAGCCCCAGGGGAGACAGGGGGCAACGCCGCCGCGCCTATCTGGGTGGACTATATGCAGCCGCTGGCAAAGAATCAGGTTCGCAAGGAGTTCACTGTTCCCCCCGGAATTGTTTTTGCCTACGTGGACAGAAAAACCGGTCGGCTGGCCGATACACAGAATCCCAACCGAGTTCGGGTCGCCTTTCGTGCGGACGGTGTCCCAACTCGTGATGGAATGAATTTAGCGCGGATTGGAGAGCCCGGGGCTCGGGCTACCAGTACTGTCGAAGAGTTGGCTCCCGTCGCTCCGGCAGGTGCCCCGCCTCTTGAAGAGTCAGAGGGAGAAACGGACGACTACCTCCGCCAGGGCTATCAGGAGTAAAACGCCCAATCCGGCTTGCTTGTTTTCCAGAACTAAGTCTGTTACAAGATCGGCCACTTACGCGGTCCCAAGGGAAAGCGGGGGGATTCCCCGCTTTTTTATTTAGGGGGTATCGCGAAAAGCGAGAGAAGTATTGGAAAGTATTTCTAAAACGGCGATTGAGCAAAAGCTCCTCACCCTGTGTTCGTCGCATGTCGAGCCCATGGGCTACCGTCTTGTGGATTTGGATTGTCGAGTGGGGGGGCGCTCTCTTATTCGTTTGTTTATTGAAAGAGCGTCTGAAGCGACTGTTCTCCCTGCCGTTTCTCTATCAGATTGCGTGGAAGTCAGTCGTTCGTTGGGAGAGGTTTTAGAAGGTTTTTCGGACCTTCCAGGAAGTTTTGATTTAGAGGTTTCGTCACCCGGGATTGATCGGCGGCTACGTTTACGTAGCGATTTTGATCAGAACGCGGGTCAGGAAGTTGATTTAAAACTGGTTGATCCAATGGAAGGCATTGGAGGCCGATTAAAGGGCAAGGTGCTGGGGACTGATTCTCAGCACGTTCTTGTCGCTTTGACGGGTAAACAAGAAGTGGCTGTCCCTTGGACGAAGATCAAGCAAGCCAATCGGATTTGGAAAACGGAGTAGTTATGGGTTCTGAATTAGCCAGAGTGTTGGACCAAGTAGAAAAAGACAAAGGCATCGATCGAGCGGTGCTTGTAGAGGCTCTCGAGTCTGCCATGCTCATGGCGGCCAAAAAGAAATTTGGGACCGAAAAAGAAATTGAAGCCCATTTTAATGAGGACCTGGGCGAAATAGAGCTTTTTCAGTTTAAAACAGTTGTTGAAGAAATCGACAACGATGACACTGAAATCGAAACCGATGCAGCTCGCAAGTTGGACCCCGATGTAGCGGTTGGCGATAGCATCGGTATTAAGCTCGACTCTTCAGAGTTTGGTCGAATTGCCGCTCAAACCGCCAAGCAAGTCATTATTCAAAAAGTTCGGGATGCCGAACGTGACATTATTTATAACGAATTCAACGTCCGGAAGGGGGAAGTGGTCACGGGCACTTGCCGGCGCATTGAAAAGGGTTGTCTGATTGTGGACCTCGGCCGTACCGATGCCATTTTGCCAGCGCGTGAGCAGATCCCAGGCGAAAGTTACCGTCCAGGGGACCGAGTTTTGGGCTTCTTGATTGATGTGCAGCAGACTCCTCGGGGGCCCAAGATTGTGCTTTCCCGCACGTGCCCTGAATTGCTCATTCAGCTTTTTAAACAAGAAGTTCCAGAAGTGAATGAGGGGATTGTTCAGATTAAGAGCGCCGCTCGAGAGCCCGGAATTCGCGCTAAAATCGCGGTAGTTTCCACGGATAGTGATGTCGATCCGGTTGGAGCCTGTGTCGGTGTGAAAGGTTCTCGAGTTCAAAATGTTGTTCAAGAACTTCGGGGCGAGAAGATCGATATTGTTCCCTGGAATGAAGAAGCAAGCCGGTTTGTTTGCAATGCTTTGGCTCCGGCCGAAGTGACCAAGGTTCTGATTGATGAGCACAACCATTCGATGGAAATTGTCGTGGCGGACAATCAGCTGTCTTTGGCGATCGGACGCCGAGGGCAAAACGTCAAGCTGGCTTCGATGTTGTCTGGTTGGAAGCTGGACATCGTTTCTGAAACCCGCATGCACAAACGAGTTGAAGACTCCAAAAAGCTGCTCATGGCAATTGAAGGCATGAACGATACTTTGGCTCAGAGCGCGTACCATTATGGACTAACAGTCGATCAGCTGGCTCAGGCCGATGTCGCTCAATTGGCACAGGTGCCCGGTTTCAACGAAGAAAAGGCCACAGAAATCAAAGCCAATGCCGCTACGATGGTTTCTTCAGGCAAGCTTGCTGAGATGAAAAAACAACTTCTGGATGCGGAAAAAGCGGCTGTAGCAGCAGCCAAAACAAATTCGGATGCTGTGTTTGAGCGCTTAAAGGCCGAGGTCAAAGCGCATGTGGAAAAAGAACGCACCGAAGCGGATGCTCCGGCTGCGGAAGCTGCCGAAACTTCTTCAGAAGGGTCTAAGAACTGAGAATGGCGAAAACAAAACTGAAAGTTTACGAGCTAGCCAAAGAACTGGGAGTGGATGGCCAAGTCTTGGTCAGTCAAATCCAGCGTCTTGGAGTGGACATCAAAAACGCCATGAGTGTTCTAGGCACAGAAGAAGTCCGTGCCGTTCGCGAGTTTTATCGGGCTAACGCTAAGATAAATGCCTCGGTAGCTGCTGCGACGACAGCTCAACCGGGAGTTACTGAAAAGCGAGTTGGCGCTACTGTGATTCGCCGCCGTAAGGGGGTTGAAAAAGAAGCCCCACCTGTAGAAGTGGCTCCGCCACCCGTTGTCGAAGAAATCGATGCAGTTGAGGACAGCTCTGCCGAAGTAGAAGCCGCTCCAGGAGCACCCGAGTTCGAGTCTCCTCCAGAATCACAGGAAACGATCAGCGCGACTTCCCCAGAGGCTGCTGAAAGCGCGCCCCGCGAAGTGCCTCAGGAGCCGCCAAAACGCCGAGTTTTCGGCAGTATCATCAAAAAGGTCTCCACTGAGACTCACTTGGTGGAGCAGGTTGGACCTAAGGTGGAGAAGAGGGAGCGGCCAAAGCCCGTCCCCACTACCGCGGCTCCGGCTGCTTCTGCCCCTGGAGCGGGGACATTAGGAGACCCCTCCGGTTTACGTCGAGTGAAAGAAGTCGACTTCGCTTCGCCAGAAGCTGCAAAAGAAGCTGGAAAGCGTCGGCTGGCGAATCGGCAAGATACGGTTTTCAAAAGCGCAGATTACCTCAAGCGCGAGTTGGTCCACGCCACCAAAAAGAAAAAGAACGTTATTAGTCGTCCGGCAATGCGAACGCTCATCACCAAGCCAGCGGGCCATAAGCGTGTCGTTGAGATGGGTGATTCGATTACCGTGAGTGAATTCGCGAAGCAGATTGGGGTTAAGGCCACAGCGGTCATCACAAAACTGATGGCGCTGGGAGTCACGGCGGCAATCAATGACACGATAGATTTTGATACAGCCACATTGGTGGGGCCTGAGTTTGAGCATGAAGTGAAACAGAAGGTTTTCCGCGAGGAAGATTTTATCCCACAAATTGAGGCACCCGCGGGCGATATGAAATCGCGTCCGCCCGTTGTCACCATTATGGGCCACGTGGATCATGGCAAAACCTCGCTTCTCGATGCGATTCGCAAATCCAAAGTTGCCGCGGGGGAAGCTGGCGGGATCACGCAACACGTCGGCGCCTACACCGTGCAAGTTCCCAAAGGCAAGATCACCTTTGTGGACACTCCTGGCCACGAAGCATTTACCGCAATGCGGGCGCGAGGAGCTAAGGTTACTGACATCGTCGTGGTGGTTGTCTCGGCAGTAGACGGCGTTATGCCCCAAACACTGGAGTCCATTAACCACGCTCAAGCAGCTTCAGTGCCAATCATCGTGGCAATCAACAAAGTGGATCTCCCCGATGGTAATCCCGATCGTATTAAGCAAACTTTATCGGGACATGGATTGAACCCTGAAGAGTGGGGTGGGGACACGATGTACCTGCCTGTCTCGGCTAAGACCGGAAAGGGGCTCGATCAGCTTTTGGAGGCGATTTTGCTCCAAGCAGAAATGCTCGAGCTTCAAGCCCATTATGAAATCCCGGGACGTGGTACGGTGATTGAATCTCGGCTTGAAAAAGCCCGCGGTCCGGTTGCGACTGTATTAGTGCAGCAAGGAACTCTGCGAGCGGGAGACCTCGTTGTCTGCGGTGTTACCTATGGAAAAGTCCGCGCCATGCAGGACTCCTACGGTAAAAGTATTAAGACTGCCGAGCCGGGGGATCCGGTTGAAATCCTCGGTCTCCCCGAAGTGCCTACGGTAGGCGATGATTTCTTCGTCGCAGAGAGCGAAAAGTCTGCTCGAGAACTCACCACCGTGCGTGCAGATCGTCTGAAGGCAAATTCCCTGAGTTCCCGCCCCAAAGTAACTTTGGAGCAAATGCTTGCAGCAGCTCCAGTGGGCGACAAAGAATTGCGCGTTGTTCTCAAAGCGGATGTGCAGGGGTCGGTGGAAGCGCTAAAAGAAGCGCTTTCGAAAATTCCGACGGATAAAGTACGTATGCGGGTTCTTCACTACGCTACTGGTGGGATCAACGAAAGCGACGTCATGCTTGCTTCTGCAAGCAAGGCAGCCGTGATCGGGTTTAATATTCGACCAGATACCAAGGCTTTGAAACTGGCTGAGAGTGAAGGGATTGAGGTTCGGACGTACAGCATTATTTATGAGCTGTTGGACGACGTGCGTGCTCTCATGGAAGGCCTGTTGGATAAGCAGGTAAAAGAGAAAGTCATCGGCCGAGCCGAGGTGCGCGAACTCTTTACTGTACCCAAAATCGGGGTCATCGCGGGAAGCTCGGTTCTGGACGGCAAGGTTACCCGTGGCTGTTTCTTGCGTCTTTTGCGAGATAGCCGGGTGGTTTACGAAGGAAAAGTTAGCAGTCTGCGTCGCTTCAAAGACGACGTAAAAGAAGTTTCTCAAGGTTTTGAGTGCGGGATTGGTCTGGAAAACTTCAATGATGTGAAACCCGGCGACCAGTTTGAAGCCTTTATTAAAGAAGAATCGGCAGACACGCTCTAGTCAGGAAGGTTTTTTCTTCGTGGTAAATTCAGGGTCTCACCGCGTACAAAAAATGGCCTCCTTAATTCGGGCTGAGATCGCGCGCCTGTTGATCTCGGAAGTGTCCGATCCACGTCTTAGGCACCTTGTGATTACCGAAGTCGAACTTACTAAAGACCTGCGTTTGGCACGAGTTTACTATGAGCTGGGTGAGGGGTCCGACACCAAAGAAGTGAATCGCGGCTTACATAGTGCTTCCGCTTTTTTTCGTCGTAAATTGGGCACAAACCTGGATTTAAAGTATGTCCCTGAGCTGGTTTTCGAAACAGACGAGCACTCCCATAAACTTAACCACCTCCTATCTGTATTGGATAAGGTGAGCCGAGAAAGCCACCCTGTTTCGCCTGGAGCTGAGCATGAATGAAATGGTTTTGGTCGTTGATAAGCACGATGGGCCAACCAGTTTTGACGTTGTCCGTAGTGTGAAGCGTATTTTGGGCGGGGATGCCAAGGTGGGGCATGCTGGAAGCCTGGATCCGTTTGCGACCGGAGTTCTGGTCGTGCTCACAGGAAGAGCCACCAAGCTCTCAGACGCGCTTTTGACAGCTGACAAAAGCTATCGAGCCTGGGTGAAGCTGGGGGAAAAAACCGATACTTTGGATAGAACCGGTGAGGTAGAAGCCACTGCTCCCGTGCCCTCTTTAACCGAAGCCCAGATTCGGGAAGCGCTGGCCGGCCTGGTGGGTGAGTGGCACCAAACGCCTCCCATGTACAGCGCCAAAAAACTGCACGGGGTGCGCCTTTACGACTTGGCTCGGCAGAATATCCGCGTCCGGCGGGAGCCGATTCCTGTTCAGTTGCACAGGATGGATTTTATTTCTTTTGACGGGAGTGTCATTGAGTTTGAAGTGTCTTGTAGCAAGGGGACGTACATTCGGAGCCTTGCGGAAGAGGTCGGACAGCGTCTCGGGACGGTGGCCCACCTGAAGGAACTGCGAAGGCTTTCCTGCGGAGAGTTTTCGCTTTCGGATAGTGTTACCTTGGCTCAACTCCAGGCCGATTTGGCCAGTTGGCAGGACAAGGGCTATCGCAATTACCGCAAATTGTTGCAGGGGGAGTGGGTGGGTCCCAATCCTCGAAAAAAACTAAATCAGAAGCCCGATTTTGGTCGTAAGACCCAGGGTTTGCAAACGGGTACTAACAGTGGTAGTACCTTTTTGGCTTAATGAATTGAGCATGAGGTAGCTACTTTGAGTCTCGAGAAGCAAAAGAAAACAGAAGTTATCACGGGTTTTAGAGTGCACGAGCGCGACACGGGGTCGCCAGAAGTGCAGGTTGCTCTACTAACCGAACGGATCACCGAGCTGACTCCGCATTTTAAGAACCATAAAAAAGATCACCACTCTCGCCGAGGGCTGCTCCGAATGGTCGGACGCCGGCGACGGATTCTGGATTACATTAAAAAGACGAATGAGGAGCGATATACTGCTCTCATCACCCGTCTCAAAATCCGTAAGTAGTGCATCTAAAAAGATGGCCCCGGCGGGCCATTGCACATCCAAATGGAGAGATACATATGAAACCCATCGAAGTCAGTGTGGACTACGGCGGTCGTAAACTCAGTCTACAAACTGGGAAATTAGCAAAACAGGCAGATGCCTCTATCCTCGCTACTTATGGCGAAACCATGGTGCTGGTGACAGTCGTTGCTAGCAAGGAAGTCAAAGAAGGTCAGGACTTTTTCCCCTTAACAGTAGATTACCAAGAAAAATATTATTCTGCGGGTCGTATTCCAGGGGGCTTCTTCAAGAGAGAAGCTAAGCCTTCGGATCGCGCAACACTGTCTGCACGATTGATTGACCGGCCTTGCCGCCCTCTTTTTCCAGAGGATTTCCTCTGTGACACGAACGTCGTGGCTACCGTGCTTTCGACCGATGGAACGAACGAGCCTGATGTCGTTGCCAGCATTGCAGCCAGTGCGGCTTTGCATATTTCAGACATTCCGTTTGGCGGTCCAGTAGCAACTTGCCGCGTAGGCCTGAAAAATGGCGAGTTCCATATCAACATTCCCCCTGCCGAAGCGGGCGATAGTGATTGTGAGCTTTTGGTTTCTGGTGTCCGCACCGGTGTCATCATGGTGGAAGGAAACTCGAAGGAGATTTCCGAGAAAGTCATGATCGATGCCATCGATGCCGCCCATAAAGCGATGCAGCCGATCTTCGACATGCAAGACGAGTTGCGAGAAAAAGTCGGGAAAGAAAAGCGGGATTATCCAAAACCACCGCGTAATAAAGAGCTTAAAGAGAAAATGCGCAAAGAAAGCGCTTCGAAGTTGAAAGAAGCGTTTGCCATTAGGGAGAAGCTCGCCCGCTATGAAGCGCTGACAAAATTGAAGAAGGATCTCAAGGCTAAGTTTGAGATTGCGGAGCCAAAGAACAAAGAAGAAAAAGCCCACAACGGTTTGATTTCTCTTTATTTTGAAGAGCTCAAGAGTGAGTACGCGCGTGAATTGACTTTGTCGTCGAAGCACCGAATCGACGGACGCGCCTATAACGCGATTCGTTCGATTGCCTGCGAAACGAATCTTTTGCCTCGTGTGCACGGCTCTGCCTTGTTTACCCGAGGGGAAACACAGGTTCTGGGTACTGTGACTCTTGGAACCTCGGACGACGAGCAGAAGATCGACTCGATCAACGGGAATTTTCAAAAGACTTTCATGTTGCATTACAACTTCCCACCGTTCTCGGTCGGGGAAGCGCGCCCCTTGCGTCCACCCGGTCGCCGTGAAATTGGGCACGGTTTTTTGGCGGAAAGAGCGTTGTCTTATGTAATTCCCCCCAAAGAAGTGTTCCCTTATACCATTCGTTTGGTTTCGGAAGTTTTGGAGTCCAATGGATCTTCCTCGATGGCCACTGTTTGCAGTGGGTCTATGGCATTGATGGACGCCGGGGTTCCCATCCCGAAGCCAGTCGCTGGTGTTGCCATGGGCTTGATCAAAGAAGGTGAACGGTATGCCGTGCTTTCCGATATTCTGGGTGACGAAGATCACCTAGGAGACATGGACTTTAAAGTTTGTGGGACTCAAGACGGGATCACCGCTTTTCAGATGGATTTGAAAATCGGCGGAGTGAGCCGAGAGATTATGGAAGAGGCTCTCGAGCAGGCCCGAGAAGGCCGTTTACATGTGCTTGAGAAGATGAATGAGGCGATTTCGGAACCCAAAAAGGAATTCTCTCCGTACGCCCCGCGCATTTTCACCATCAAAGTAAAGCCTGAAAAAGTACGCGAAGTAATCGGTAGCGGTGGAAAAGTGATCCGCTCTATTATTGAACGTACCGGAGTTAAGATTGATATCGAAGATGACGGCACGGTGAATATCGCTTCCGCTGACAATGCGAGTGCGCAAAAAGCGATCGATATCATCAACCAGATCATCGCTGAGCCAGAAATCGGTCGAGTTTACGAAGGTAAAGTCACGCGAATCGCGGATTTCGGTGCGTTTGTTGAGATACTGCCTGGAACGGATGGGCTCTGCCATATTTCGGAGCTAGAGCACTTCCGGGTTCGACGCGTTGAAGATGTCGTCAAGGAAGGCGACGTGATCAAAGTAAAATGCCTCGACGTGGACTCTCAGGGAAAGATTCGCTTGTCGCGTAAGGCTCTGTTACCCAAGGGCGGAGGCGACGCTCCTCCATCTCCGACGAGAACAGAGGAAGTTGTGGAGTCTGCCGTCGAGGGGGGAGATCTCCCCGGCGTAGAAGCCACGGTAGAGGCCGCAGCAACTCCAGCTCCGGCTAACGTCGATGCCGATGACGATGATTTCGATAATTTTGGAAATCGAGCCGATTTGGGCGGTCGCACGCCGCGGTTTGAGCGTTCTAACCGTGAACCCCGTTTTGATCGGGGCGGCGGCAGCCGTGAGGGCAGGGGCTCCCGCGAGCCACGAGAATCGAGAGACTCCCGTGACACAAGAGGACACCGAGAACCTCGAGAGCCGCGTGGGCATGGCCGTGAGCCAAGAGAACGGGCGGACCATCGTTCCGATCGTCCTGAGCGCGGGAATGAACGCCCTCGTGGAGGAGTAGAACGTGGTTTTCGTGACCGCGGAGAAGGCCGTTCGGACAGAGATTCTAGCCGACTCGATCGAGCACCGCGAGATCGCGACCGTTCGTTAGACCGAGAGCCTCGTTCAGATCGCGGTGGCCGTAGCAGCCACCACCGAGACCGTGAACCTCGCATGCATTCTGATCGGCACGACAGGGGCAACGAGCGAGGTTTGGATCGCGGCGAAAGAGGCGGTTTTGATCGTCCCGCTCGAAGCAGTGGTCGTTCTGACAGAGATATTGGAGATCGTGATAGCTCTCGCAGGAGCAGTTCGAGTCGTCCTAGTGCGGGACGGGATCGCGATTCGCATTCCCCGCGTCGTGAAAGTGGCGGAAGGTCTCACCGTGATGAGGAACCTCGTTCTTCTTCCAGGGGAGGCTCGGGGAGCGGTCGGTTCGCTCGTTTTGAGCGAGGCGATCTGACTTCGCGTAAAGACTTGCGCTTTGATCGAGATGAAGAGCGCCTGCCCGACTTTGAGGTTGGAAGTCGACGGTTTGTCGACGATGACGAATAAATAAAGTCGAATGCGTCAAAACGCACTTCCAGTTGCTCCAACCCTTTTTCAGAAGGCCGTTCTTGAGAACGGCGTGACCATCGTTGCGGAAAAGCATCCTCACGTCCGAAGCGTTTCGGTGGGTGTTTGGGTGCGTCTGGGCAGTGCTTTTGAGTCCAAAAGCACTAACGGGATCAGTCATTTTATTGAGCACATGGTGTTCAAAGGGACCCAGACCCGTTCTCCGTTGCAGATCGCAACCGTTCTGGAGTCTTTGGGTGGGGATCTTAACGCATTTACGGACAGAGAGCTGACTTGTTTCCACGCAACCGCGCTTTCTGAACACCTAGATCAAGCTTTGGATGTGCTGAGCGACCTCATTCTTCGGCCTACTTTTCCAAAAGCACAGCTAGAGCGTGAGCGCAAAGTGGTTTTGCAGGAAATGTCCATGGTTGAGGACTCGCCCGAGGAATGGATCAGCGACCTGTTCTTCGAAACCGTTTGGAAAGACCAACCTCTCGGTCAGCCGGTGATTGGAACCAAGCGTAATATTCAGAATTTGAGCCGTGCCCAACTGGTTCGTTTTTTTAATTCCCACTACAGGCCCGAAAATTTGGTTATAAGCGCCGCGGGAAACTTAGATTTTGAAGATCTGGTGGCGAAATGTCGCAAATACTTTGTTTTTGAAAAAGGCCCCGCAACCCGGGCGCCCAAGCGCGCTGTTTCGCGCTATCAAGGGCGCTCGCGGGCAGTTACCACCGAATCGGAACAGCTGCATTTGCTTCTGGGCTTCGAAGGGGTTGGGTTTAAGGACCCCTACCGGTTTGATGCCCTTGTATTGAGTTTTTTCTTGGGGGGAGGGATGAGTAGCCGCCTTTTCCAGGAGATTCGAGAGAATGCGGCCCTGGCCTATGCTGTTGAGTGCGATTGCGTTCCCTACTCAGACACCGGCATATTTTCCTTTTATGTGGGAATGGCCCCCAAGTCATTCAAGGAGTGTTTGGCGATCTTGGGTCGAGAAATTCACAGCTTGCGGGACACACCGCTGAGCGATGAGGCGCTACAAGTGGTTAAAGGCCAGATTAAGGGCAATATTATCCTGTCTTCTGAGCAAGTAGAAGTCCGCCAAGAATCGCTGGGGAGAAATGAAATCATCTTTGGTCGCTACATCACTTTAGAGGAAGTGGTCGAGGAGATCGAACGCGTTTCTCCTAAGCGCATCCAGGAACTTGCGAATCGGCTCTTTGTGCCGGAAAAAGAATCGGTCGTCACTTTGGGGCCAATCAAACTCAAAGGGCGTAAGCCAAGCATTTTTTAGGGGGGTCTATGGAAAAAATCACCGTTCGTTTCAGAAAATTACACCCAGCAGCTCTAGTGCCGCAGTACATGACGAGTGGCGCAGCGGGATGCGATGCGTTTGCCTGTTTAAATGAAACAATGGTAGTTGCGCCCGGGAAAAGAGCGGCGTTGTCGACGGGGTTGTCCATTGAAATTCCACAAGGCTACGAAGTACAAGTTCGCCCTCGAAGCGGCCTGGCTTGGAAAAATGGCCTCACAGTCGTCAACGCACCAGGCACTATTGACAGCGATTACCGTGGTGAAGTGAAGGTACTCGTGATCAATCTGGGAGAAGAAGCCGTCATTATTAAAAACGGCGACCGAATTGCTCAGTTAGTTTTGCAAAAGGTCGATCAAATCGATTGGCAAGAAGTCGACAGTCTCGGGGATAGCGCGCGGGGTGCGGGTGGATTTGGAAGTACTGGGGTGCATCCTCCCTCTTTGAGCTAGGCGTTTGCCTGAGTGATCAAAAGCGGCTGAAGTAGATGTGGGTCAGCCTGAGATTAGGAAAATCTCTTCTGTATTTGTCTAATATTCCTTGCTTCAAAAAACTGAGCTGCTGCATCCACACTGGATCGCGCACCACGACTGTAATGGTGCCGCTACGAATGCGGCTGGGGTGAGAAACGCGTGCGGCTGCTTCGCCCACGTACTTGGGCCATGCCTCGATGGCTTTGGTTTGCTCGATCTGAATCAGTGTCTCGGGGTCTTTCTTAAAGAAAACCGATAGGAGTGCGGCAAAATTTGGTGGGGTGGCTTCGCCCTGCCTTCGGCGCTTGGTGGTTGCCTGTTCGCGATCGCGACGGCGTTTGCGTTGGATTTCCAAAAGTCTTTTTTCGTCTTCATCCATCGCGAGCCCCTCCTTTTTACATAGAATCATCCACTAGCCTTGTCACGTTGCTCTCAGTCGATCCGTTTACTTGGTGTTCCCTCCATCCCCCCGGAACCGGATAAGGCGAGTGGTTCGCCCTATCCGGTTCTAATTTTAACCCCCGTCCTTCTGTGCTACAACTTTACCGGGACTGGGAGAAACTGAATATGGACAGGAACTTAGCACTCGAGTTTGTTCGCGTAACAGAAGCAGCAGCCTTGGCGGTGGGCCCGTGGGTGGGCCGTGGAAACGAAGAAGAGGCGGACCGGGCGGCCGTAGAGTCAATGCGAAAAGCATTTGATTCTATCCGTTTTGAAGGGACGATCGTCATCGGCGAAGGGGAGCGGGATGAAGCTCCTATGCTCTACATTGGTGAAAAAGTAGGCAGCAAAGATGGCCCACGGATTGATATCGCTTGCGATCCTCTCGAAGGGACTACCATTACCGCATTAGGCCGAAGTGAAGCTATTTCGGTGATAGCGGCCGCCGAAGATGGTTGTTTTCTCCATGCGCCAGATACCTATATGGACAAGCTTGCAGTGGGGCCGGCGGCGAAAGGGGTCATCGACATTACCCGAGGTCCCACTTGGAATTTGAAGGAAATCTCCAGAGCCACCGGTAAGCGTATTTCTGATCTGATGGTGATTGTACTAGATCGGCCACGGCATGCAGATCTCATTGCTGAGGTTCGAAGTGCGGGTGCGCGCATTCGCCTCATCGGCGATGGCGACGTGTCGGCTGCTGTTGCTGTTGCTCAGGAAAACACCGGCGTCGATGTGTTGATGGGGGTGGGAGGGGCTCCCGAAGGTGTTATTGCTGCCGCTGCCATGCGTTGTTTAGGCGGGGATTTTCAAGGAGTCCTTCGGTTTCGAAGCGAATCAGAAAAAGAGCGTGCTCTGAAAATGGGCATAAAGGACACGACAAAGGTCTACTCTATGGAAGATTTGGCTCGGGGAAAAGTCATGTTCATCGCGACGGGCATTACGAATGGGAGTTATCTGCAGGGAGTTCGCTACTATGGAGGTGGGGCGCATACTCACTCAGTCGTGATGCGTTCCGAAACCGGGACCCTAAGAGAGATCCATGCAACGCACCGTTTTGAAACCAAACCTCGGTATGGGTGGTGAGCGATGGCAAAAGTAGTAGAACATCGGACCATGGCTGTTTCCGCGGACGCGCTTAGACGAGCTATTTTGGATTTTGAGAAATATCCGGATTTCGTTTCGGAAGTCGTGTCTGCCAAAGCTCATGAAAAAAAATCAGATGGCTCACAGTTGGTTGATTTTGAAATCGAAGTCGTCAAAAAATTTCAATACACCCTCGAGTTCAACCTCACCAACCCCAACCTTTTGCGTTGGCGGTTGATCGAGAGTAATTTTTTTACGGCCAACGAAGGGTCCTGGGAACTAGAAAGTATCGGCGACAAACAGACCAAAGTGACCTATTCGCTGGATGTGGGGGTTAAGTTCTTGATTCCTAGCTGGGTATCCAAGAAACTGACCGAAGTAAGTCTCCCTCGTTTGCTGGATTCGTTTGAATCTCGCGCCAAGAAGCTAAAAGGGTAAGTCATGAGTGATGAAAAAGATCCCAAGTCTGAAAACGCAGGAGATCGTTCCTGGTGGGGGGATGCACTGAAAGAACTAACGGCCTCGGGTCTAGCGACCCTGTTTATGACCGAGGAGTCTGTTCGCGGGTATCTCAGGGAGAAAAAGTTTCCCAAAGAAATGGTGGGAGTTTTGCTCGAGAACATGGGGCGCCGAAAAGAGGATATTTATAAAATTGTGGGTAAAGAAGTGGGTGCGTTTCTCAGCAAAATCGATCTCTCCAAAGAACTGGGAAAGTTCCTAGAAACCCACCGTATCAGTGTGGAAGGCAAAATCGCCTTTGAACCGCGTGAAAAAAACAAGAAGGAGTCTGTTTAATGAGTGAGCCCAGAGTCATTGCAACCGAAAATGCCCCCAAAGCCATTGGTCCCTATTCGCAAGCCGTTCAAGTGGGACAGTTTCTCTTTTGTTCTGGGCAAATTCCTTTGGACCCAGTGAGCGGCAATCTGGTCGGTACTGAGATCGTGGCGCAGACAAAACAAGTGATGAAGAATATCCACGGCCTCTTAAGTTCCCAAGGACTAGACTATTCACATATTCTCAAAACGACGGTCTTTCTTCAAAGCATGGGCGATTTTGCGGCCTTTAATGAAACCTACGCTTCCTTCCTCAAAGCTCCCTATCCAGCACGATCTACTGTTGAAGTAGCAGCTCTGCCCAAGGGCGCTTTGGTAGAAATCGAGTGTGTGGTTCGACTTTGAAACGGGCTGGCGCACTGCTGGGATGGATAAGCCTATTGGGCCTAGGGGCCTGGGGCATAGGATTGCCTGCCTGGAGCGCCCCTCAGGTGGTGCTCAATGGGATCGCCGGAAAAGTACAGGGGCATGGTGTTTCAGTGCGGGATGGGCGTTTTTTTTTGGCCCTACAACGCTTTCGGGAGGGGAAAAACGATCCCTTTGCTGCGGAAACCCCAGCCGAGCTTCGGTCGGCGGTTCAGCGTATCTTATTGGAAGAAATGGTTTTTTTGGAGCTGAAAAGCTTGAAGTTTGAGGCGGGACCCCGGGCGGAAGCGGAAGCGATCATCCGAGAGCGAAAAAAGAAGGCGGCCCCCCGACTATGGGAGAGCCTGCTGAAAACTTATGGTAAGACGGAGGCCGAAGCCATCGATACGGTTTGGAAGAGTCTTCAAGTCGAACGCTTTATCCAAAAGCGTATTGAGACTATGACTCCGATCCTTTCTGCCAGCGAAGTGGACGCGTTTATTCGGCAGAGAGAGACGGCCAGGCGATTGGATGAGGCCGAGCTGGTAAAACTAAGACCGCAAGCTTCGATGGATTTGCGCAAAGAGCGCACACGGAAAGAACTGGAAGAGTGGATAAGCCTTCTCAAAAAGAAGTACTCGGTAGTGAACTACCTAGAACCGGTCCCAGGATAAATCTGGTCACCGCCTTCGTCCCTTTGACTTGTGCGCATTTGGATTCCGTCTTTCAGATTGCGGCCGCCAGTTTTCCCACAGTTTGGTCCGAAAAAGATTTTGCCTATTTTCTCGCTCATGAAAACCGACTCAGTGTGGGGTTGGTTTCCCAGTCTGAAGGGAAACAGAGGCTACGCGCCTATTTTTTGGCGCTTCTGGTTCAAGGAGATCTCGATATTATTTCTATTGCCACCGACCCAGCATGCCGGCGTTTGGGGCTAGCTTATGACTTGCTTTCTCATGTGTGCGCGGAGCCGAGAGTGCAACGATGCTTTTTGGAAGTAGAGACAGAAAACTCCGGTGCCATCGGCCTATACCAAAAGGCGGGCTTTCATATTCTGGGGCGCCGCCCTGCCTACTATGGGTCAGGCCGGGACGCTTATCTAATGCGTTGGCTCAAGAAACATTAAGCCCTTAGGGTCAGATTTTCCGGATCCACGATCGAATCCTGGGATCTGTTGAGCCATTGCGGCGGTAAGAAGGCAGCCGTAAAGGACCACACACCGTGCACTGGTGTCTTGAAGTATCCACAGAGGCAGCGCCGAGAAGGTTTGTCTTCAACAAGAACCGAACCAGGTCGAAATAGAGTCGGTTTTTTTTTTGTTCGAGGTAAGCGCTGATATCAAAGCCCTTTTGGTAGAACGCTGCTACCAAGTCTTGCTTCACTTCGAAACAACATTTTCCTATCGATGGGCCAACAATCGCTCGGGTTTGGGAAAGAGGATAACCCCAAGCTTGCAGAGTGCTGGGAAGAATCCCCTCTAATGTCCCTCTCCAGCCCGCATGGATTGCAGCGATAGGCGATTCTTCTGTTTCTCCATGCAGCAGAACAGGTACGCAGTCTGCTGTAAAGACATGCAGGCTCTTGCCCCTGTCGCGCGTAAAGCCGGCATCGGCAACGGCATGCGGGGAACCCAACTCCAATCCGTCGAGGCAGATCGTACGGCGAGTATGCTCCTGAGAAAACCAGGCCGGAGTATCTCCTTTGGACTCGACCTCAAAACCAAAGCGCAACCAAATCGGCGGATTCATGTATCCCACTCTCGGATCTCAAGCAGCATTTCGTCAAATACCCTGGGGCGTTTTGCTTGGAATTGGAGGGACTCTCCAGAAATGGGGTGAACAAATCGCAGCTCCTGAGCGTGGAGCAGAGTCCCTGAAAGGGATTCTGCTTTTTTAACCAGCTGCGGTGCCAACGTTTTTCGACGGCTCTCGGTGATTCCTCTCCCATACAGCGGATCCCCGACAATGGGGTGATTGTCCTCGCATAAATGCACTCGCAACTGGTGAGTGCGCCCTGTATAGGGAAAAAGCTTTACGTGGGTAAAATGGTGTGAAACGAACTCAGATTTCCAGTCAGTAATCGCTTCGCGTCCATTTTGAGTTCGGCTGCTCTGTTTAAGACGATTGACACGATCCCTGCCGATTTTGGACCGGTAGCGTCCCTGTCCTTCTAGCTTGCCCCAGACAACGGCTTCGTAGGTTTTTTTGATCTGACGATTTTGAAAGAGCGCGCTGAGTTTTTCTTGAACATGACGATTCTTTGCGATGAGCAAGACGCCGCTGGTCCCCTTGTCCAAGCGATGCACGATCCCGGGTCGCTCTGACTCAATTGAGGAAAAGTCATCTTCCCCTTCCAAGTGGTGCAGTAGGTGGTTCACTAAAGTCGGGCCCTCATGGCTTGGAGCAGGGTGCACGACCGTACCTTGGGCCTTGTTCAGTACGAGGAGGTGGGCATCTTCAAAAAGGATTTCGAGTTCCCCAGGCACGGCAGCGGGCTTAGACTCTGGTTCTAGCCGGCTCCAATCGCCTTGCACGGTATCACCCTCGCGAACTGGTGCTCCGGGCTTCGTGATCGGCTTGCCGTTAACAGTTACCGCTCCTTGGTGAATCTGCTGTTGGAGAAAAGAACGGGATTCGGCGCTACAAGCCACGAGAAAGGCGTCTAACCGAATGCTGGTGGCCTCCCCCAGGTGCTCCCTAGTAACCGTAAAACAAAGCGGTGTCATCCGGGTTAACCCTGGGTTGGTGGGGGCTTGAGCAGGCGGTCAATATTTTCGAGGTAGGGTTTTACGGCCTTGGTATCGACCCGATAGGTCTTGAGCAGGTTCGTGACAAAACCTAGTAGGTAAACTCGAGCAGGGAGTTTTTTTAGATTGTCCGATTCAATCGCAATCAATGCAGACAGGGGAATTTTGGTAACGCGAGAAACGTCTTCCGCGCTCATTCCGGTTTGCTCTCGAGCGGCCCGCAACCAGTTACCATCAATAGTATCCGGAAGGGCAACGGAAGCAGGTGCTGGAGTACTCGCTGAGGGTACTTGCAGAGAAACTGGGGCAGAAGGTGCGCGATCGGCAACCGCGGTAACCGGTTGAAGGGGGGACCGGGTCACCGAAGACGGTGCGCTGATTTTTCGATCGTAATCTCGTTTGCGATCCAAATTGGACAAGGTGGCGTACGCTTCTTCCAGTCGTTTCAAAATGCCTTCGGCTTCTTCGGCGGTAAACAATGAATAGGCCGCTAAAGAGTCTTTTGAATAGGCATTTCGAGCAGTGTGGTACGCGGAAGCGATTTCGGAAATGGTGGCGTCGCTTCGAACCTTGAGTAGCTCGTAGTATGTTTCTTCTTTTTTCATCCGGCCTTTGAGAGTGAAGTTTTGAGGAGATTCCTCATAATGCTTTCCAAATGCGTTACCGCAACGCTGTTGGGGGCTTCTACCAGAAACGGGACTCGTTTTCGAATCGACTGCCAAACCGCACTGTCATAGGGCAGAAAGCCCAGATAGTCTACCGACATTCCAAAATAGCGTTCACATACCATCAGGATTGAACGGCCAATGTCGGACTCTGCCCGAGTGCGAACTTGGTTTACGACGAGAGAAAGGCGAAAGGCTCTCATCGTTTCTTGCAGCGCACTGCCTTCCAGCGGTGAGAGATTTCGTACTTCGTCCAAGAGCTCTTTGGGAGTGCGTACTGAACTCGATTGCCGCATCTCCATGGCACGTTCAATGAGGTGGCGTACATGCGGGGAGGTCGTGTGGGCTCGGAGCATCCGGTAAAAAGCAAGTTTGATGAACCGGTACGCGTTCTCGATACTGGTTGGTTCGGGCGTGACGAGGACGATTTTTTCGTCGGCTGCGAGGAAAAAATCCAGAGTGCTGCTGCTAGTTCCAGCCCCCAGGTCTAAAAGAATATAATCGGCTTGAATCTCCTGAATTTTTCGAAGCAGTTTGGCTTTTTCGATCGGTCGCATGGAAGTGATGGCGCCTGAATCATTGGCGCCTGAGATCAGTTGCAGGCCGCGCACGGGAGTAGGTAAGAGTAAGTCTTTGATGTTCTCTGTTGTGCCGTTGAGCAGCTCCCCTAGGGTCCGCGAAGGGTTCGGAACCCCCAGGCTGGTGTGGAGGTTGGATCCGCCCAGGTCTAAATCCAAAACGACGACTTTTCGGTTCAGCCAGCTCAGGTAGACCGCCATATTGGAGGTGAGGATGGTTTTCCCGATACCCCCTTTGCCGCCGCCAATCGCCCAGATTTTGCTGGTTGAGTGCGAGCCCAGCACGGGAGCACGGCTCGGAATATTGACCTGAGCCGAGGCATCTGGAGTGTTGGAGCCGGGAAATGTGTTTCGAATGATTGCCACGAGCGTCCTAGTCCTTTATGGCGCAGCGCGCCATCAGAGATCGAAGCGGAGGGATCTCTCTATGCGTATCGGACGTTCGGCTACTAGGCTTAATAGCGGTAGTGCTCGGGCTTGTATGGCCCTTTAGGGTTTAAACCCAAGTACTTAGACTGCTTTTCGGAGAGTTTTGTCAACCGCACTCCAATCTTGTCCAAGTGAAGCGCAGCCACTTTCTCGTCGAGTTCTTTGGGGAGGCGGTAGACTCCCGGTTTTGGGTATTTGGATCGATTCTGGTACAAGTCGATTTGAGCCATGACCTGGTTCGTGAAAGAGTTGCTCATGACGAACGAAGGGTGGCCAGTGGCGCATCCCAGGTTTACCAGGCGCCCTTTTGCCAGGACGATGACTTTGCGCCCGTCCTTGAGAGTGTGCATATCCACCTGGGGCTTCACTTCTTCCAGAGTAGAATTGCCATTGAGCCATGCCATGTCGATTTTGATATCGAAATGCCCAATGTTGCAGACAATCGCTCCACTCTTCATCGACATGAAATGCTTGTCTGTAATGATGTCGCAGCAGCCTGTCGCGGTGACAAAAATGTCGGCTACTTTCGCTGCTTCATCCATGGTAACGACTTCAAATCCTTCCATCGCTGCTTGAAGAGCGCAGATTGGATCGATTTCCGTCACCAGCACACGCGAACCGTAGCTGCGCATAGAGTGCGCGCATCCCTTGCCCACATCGCCGTACCCTGCGACAACTACCACTTTGCCGGCCAGCATGACGTCGGTGGCGCGCTTGATCCCGTCGGCAAGAGATTCGCGGCATCCGTAGAGATTATCAAACTTAGATTTGGTCACGGAGTCGTTGATGTTGATCGCAGGAACGCGAAGCTTGCCTTGTTTGTGGAGCTTCTCGAGATTATGCACTCCCGTGGTGGTTTCCTCAGAGAGGCCAATAATTTTTTTCATCAAATCACTGAACCGATCTTCATGCATCATGTTCGTGAGATCGCCCCCGTCGTCTAAGATCAGGTTGTAGCCTTCTGGCCCCCAGCCGACGATGGACTGCTCAATGCACCAATTGAATTCCTCTTCGGTTTCCCCCTTCCAAGCGAAAACCGGCACCCCTGCCGCTGCGATGGCGACTGCTGCGTGATCTTGAGTGGAAAAAATATTGCAGGAGGACCAGCGGACTTCTGCTCCGAGCTCGGTTAAGGTTTCGATCAAGACGGCCGTCTGAATGGTCATATGGAGGCAGCCAGTAATGCGCGCTCCTTTGAGCGGCTGGCTTGGCCCATATTCTTTACGCAATGCCATCAGTCCTGGCATTTCTGTTTCAGCGATTTGAATTT
Organism: uncultured Pseudobdellovibrionaceae bacterium; assembly: GCA_964611895.1. GTDB lineage: Bacteria > Bdellovibrionota > FAC87 > UBA2466 > UBA2466 > JAIEOG01. The sequence goes on along the minus strand of CAZTDN010000002.1, from coordinate 67,452 downwards.
CTTTTCGCCCCCACGCCGCCAGGTTTTGAAATACCTGGGGGTCTTCCATGGCTTCTTTGCAAACGCGGTAGTCAGCGGTTTTGGTTTGATTGTGTAAAGCTGGGTTTTTCATAGAGGCCTGTGTTCGTTGTGAGGGGGTTTGATCTAACATAGGGGAATTATTTAACCAGAGGCGTACCCAAAAAGCAAAGGCTTCCCGCACGGCGCGGCAATGGGCTATCCTGATGAGCGGCCATGCCGAAATCTGCCCAACAACGCCTGAAACATTTCGTGCGCCCGTCTCTAGATCAGTTGGGTATTTCGCTCGCCGAGGCCCAATTGGATCAGATCACGCAGATGGTGACCGCCTCTATGTCGGGTGAAGGGCGTTCCTTCCACACTCCAGAACATGTCATTGAGGTGGGGAGTGGGGAAGACGCCATTGCGGTCTTGGCAGCCCTGTTCCACGATCTCGTCTATTTTCAGGTCGATCGTGGAATACCCAGTCACGTAGCGCCCTACTTAGTTCCTTTGGTTCAAGAGAAAGCCGGAACAATTTGCGTGGGAACCGCGCAAGATTGGAGCGCTTACCCCGCGGCGCAAATTGTGCTCCAGGTATTTGGGATGCAGTTTGAGCAGCGACTCGCTTTAGCCTCGGGTCAGAACGAGTTTTTAAGTGCGCTTGTAGCGGCTCGTGTCTTGGAAGGGCTTACCTCGCTTAGGAACATTGCCCAAGTCGCCGTGTGTATCGAAGCGACCATTCCTTTTAGAGCTGAGCCGAGTTTGGAGCTCCCCGCTTCGCGACTTCGGAAACGCCTAGAAAAGCTCAATACTGAGTTTAACCTCGGCATGAACGCAAGAGAGCTGAGCGAGGCAATCCGGCGCTCGGTTCGGCTTGCAAACCGAGATGTCGCTGGCTTTGGAGCGGGAGACGCTGTCGAGTTTTTCCGGGGAACATGGGAGCTGGTTCCAGAAACAGATCCCGTTTTGCGCACTTCTGAAAACCTTTCCCTGCGGAGCTACCGGGACGCGCTCGGAAAAATGGAGGCGTTTTTCGCAAACCTCAATCCCTCACAGGTATTTCAAGTTTTTGAGGGGGAGCCGGCGCCGGCGGTGTATGGGACGCTTTTTCAGAATGCACAAAAGCACATTGAGCTTGCGCGAGTGTATTTTAAAGTGAAGCTCATAGCGGTGGGAATTTTGGAAGGGCTCGCGCAGCGACACGGTATTCGGTTGGGCCCAGCGGCGCTCATCAGCGAGCTGGGGGAAGTTTTTCCGGTTTCTACCCGTAGCCCAAACGGAATGGAAAAGACCCTTCTCGAACTTTTGGAACTTTCGAGTGAAAGCTCAGCCCCGTTTGGATTTAAAAAATCACCGCTATCGGCGTATCTTGTTCGAGTATTAGGTCTGCACGCATTGCTCGACCTGTGGCCATTGGCGAAGCAATCTGGCGCATGGGCAAACTTGCCTGCAGAGGTTCAAAGTCAGATTTCATCGTCCTTTGTGGGGACGGTGGGTAAGATCTGAGGATCGAACTTGCCGTGCATCTTCATCATTTTTTGCACGGCTTTTTCCGGGGGCATCGGCTGGGCATGGTAAGGCCGGTGGTTGGTGATGGCATCAAAGACATCCGCAATACTGCATATCCGAGCGAAGAGTGGAATAGCTTCGCCCGAAACTCCTGTGGCGTTTGCGTGCCCATCAAACCGATCGTGGTGATGCAAAGCTGTTAAGATCACTTTTTCCGGCGCCGAAAGTGATTTCAGAATGCTCGCTCCGAAGGCTGTGTGCTTGTCGACCAGGTTTTTTTCCTTGGGAGAAAGTTCACCTTGTTTGAACAAGATGTCTGCTGGAACCTGGATGTTACCCACATTGTGAACCAGCGCGGCAAAGGTGAGCAATTTCAGATCTGCCAAACCCAACCCCTGTTTTTTTCCTATAGCGAGGCAATAGAGCGTCACATTAACGACGTGGTTTATCTGGTACAACGCAGGGTCTTGGTCGCGTTTGAGTAGCTGACTGTAGATCCCTGGCCGAACTGCGATCAGCGTTGCTAACTCATCCGCCAAGAGTTCGATTCGACGCAAAACCTCCGCGGATATTTTCCGCTTCTGCTCGATCTCGCAGGTGTAGGCCGTGAGCAGAGCTCGAATTCGAAGACCTCGTGCAACGTCGTCCTGAGAGTGTGCAATGCTTTCTCCCGCAATTGCGACAGTCTCCAGCGAATGCACAAGCAGGTTCCATTCGTTCAAAGTGATAAAAATCAGCCCATTACTCGGTGCCGCCAAGGACTGGGCACGGGTAGAGGTGAGTGTGTCCCCCTGTTTGCGGAATAGGACGAATTTTTCCAAAATGCGCACGTACAAAGCGCAAGGCAGGGAGACGTCAGTGGGAATTACATCCAAAGGCAGAGAAAGATAGGCGGACGGCGACTTGGGTGGCTCATCGATCTGGGGGGTATCGTTATGGGGTTGGGATGCAGCGTCGGATTGCCAAATGCCCAGTCGATTGTACATTCGATCAGTATACAATAGAAAGGTACAATTGCCTCATGGCACCTGATCCCATCTTGCTTCGATCTTCCGCAGTTCGCTTGAGTGGCATTCAAAAATCTTTTGGGCGGCGCGTAGTATTTAAAGGACTGGACCTGCGCATCGAACCCGGAGAATTTGTTTCTGTCGTCGGGCCGTCAGGCTGTGGCAAGAGCACTTTGCTACGGCTCATTGCTGGTTTGGAAGCTCCCGACTCGGGTCAGGTGGAACTCGAGGGAGGGCGAGAAAAGGGTTTTGTCTTTCAAGATGCGCATTTGCTCCCCTGGAGAACGGTGTTGGAGAATGTTTTATTGCCGTTGGAACTCCGAGCGGCGGCGCCCATGGAACGTGTTCACCGGGCGGCAATTGCGCTGCGCCAAGCTGGTATGGCGGCGGAGAGCGGGCTCTACCCCGATCAGCTCTCAGGCGGAATGAAAATGCGGGTGTCGCTGGCACGGGCGCTTGTTTTGGAACCCGCCCTACTATTGTTAGACGAACCGTTCGCTGCTCTGGACGAACTCAGTCGCTTGCAACTCGAGGAAGACCTGCGGGAGTGGTGGAAAGCAACCCGCGTGACTACCGTGCTAGTGACCCACTCGTTTAGTGAGGCGGTATTTCTTTCTGATCGCATTTTTATTTTATCGACTGAAAGGCAAGGTTTAGGAGAGGTCTTTAGCGTAGACTTTAAGGATCGCAATGCGGCCCTTCGCTCGGATGCTCAATTCGTGCAGCGTGTGCAGGAGTGTCGGAGTCGCTTTGAAAGCTTGCAGGAGAAGCATCCATGAAGCCTATTCTACCCCCGTTGCTAGTTTTTGTGGTTCTGGCATTGGTCTGGGAAGGAGCGTGTCGTCTGGGATGGGTGGCACCGTACCTCGTTGCTCCTCCGTCGGAGGTCGCTGCTGCTTTGTTCTTCAATTTTTCTGAGATGAGTGCGGCATTTGGAATTACCGCTCTGTGTGCATTGGGAGGATTTTTTCTCAGCGCGGTACTGGGATCCGTTTTTGCGCTGGCTCTCACTTGCTCCCCTTGGGTTTACAGGGCTTTTTATCCGTACGCCGTGGTTTTTCAAACCATCCCCATTATCGCCGTGGCGCCTCTGTTGGTGATCTGGTTCGGGTACGGTTCTCCCACCGTGGTGGCAAGTGCGTTTTTAGCCAGTCTCTTCCCGGTAATTTTGGCTACGCTCAACGGTCTCAAGTCGACGGAGCCGTGTTTGCTAGAACTCTTTCGGCTTTATGGCGCTTCCCGTGTCGCTACCTTCTACAAGCTTATCTTTCCCATGGCTTTGCCCAGTTTTTTGACCGGTTTGCGTATTTCCGCGGGACTTGCCGTTATTGGAGCGATTGTAGGCGAATTTGTTGGAGGGGGTGGATTGGGCAGCGTGGTGGATTCTGCCCGGACGCAGCAGCGGGTAGATAAGGTGTTCGCCGCGGTTTTACTCGCTGCTTTTTTGGGAGCGCTAGCCATTGGGCTTATCGATATGGTAAACCGCTTTGCGCTTCGCCGTTGGAACAGGAGTGTGCAATGAAAAAAATAGTTTGTTTGCTGATCTTGGGGAATTGCTCAGTGTTATTGGCAACCCAGGTGCGCCTGGTACTCAACTGGAAGCCAGAAGCGGAGTTTGGGGGCTTTTACGCCGCCGAGATTTCGGGCGCTTTTGAAAAAGAGAAACTCAAAGTTGAAATCATTCCAGGGGGAGTGGGCACTCCAGCGGTCCAAATGGTGGCCTCAGGAAAAGCGGAATTTGGAATTGCTTCAGCAGACGAAGTGGTCCTGTCGAGAGACAGGGGGACGGATGTCATAGCGCTTTATGCGGTTTACCAGACGAACCCCCAGGCCTTTTTGGTTCGGGAAAGTCGCTCAGTAAAAGCACTTCCCGACATTTTTCAATCGGGCGTGGTGGCGGCCCAAAGAGGTTTGCCGTACTTTTTATATTTGGAGAAGAAATACGGCCCCTTCAAAGCCGCGGTGGTTCCTTACTTGGGGGGAGTTGCGCAGCTGAAAGAAAACCCCGACGTGGCACAGCAGTGTTTTGTTACCTCGGAACCGATTTTGGCTGCGCGACAAGGGCTCAAAACCAAGACCTTTTTGGTGGCGGATTCAGGATTCAATCCCTACACAGCGGTGGTGGTATTTAGGCGGTCTTTCTTGGAGCAGAGTCCTGGCATTGTGGCGGCGTTCAAGCGAGCGATTGATGCGGGTTGGAAGCAGTATTTGAAATCCCCCTCGGCTGCGAACGCTTTGATGCATAAACTCAATCCTTCGATGGATATGGAAACATTGGCCCAAAGCGCTCAGATCCAAAAGGCGTTGATTGAAACTCCGGTGACAAAACAGTGGGGATTGGGCTCGATGGGAGATGCGCGTTGGGTGGAAATAGCTACCCAGCTCAAATCTTTGGGACTGATCAAGCAAGTGTTGCCAGCAGGCGCCTATTATTTAAAGTGAAGTGTATGGATCCTGCCTGGAAAGAAAAAGCCTCCCAAATCTGCCTAGTATTAACTGATTGTGATGGTGTGCTTACCGATGGAGGCGTCTATTACTCAGATCAGGGTGAGGCGCTGAAGCGATTTCATATGCGGGATGGGATGGGAGTCAAACGTCTCAGGCTGGCTGGAATCGAAACGGGAATTGTGACAGGAGAAATGTCTCCGTCGGTTCTGAAACGTGCGGAACGCCTCCAAATTACCGAAGTGCATTTGGGGGCGCGCGATAAACTGGTGGTTGTGACTCAGCTCCTCAAGCTCCGCAATCTCAAGTGGGAAAATCTTGCGTACATTGGAGACGATGTAAATGACTTGCCCGTTTTAAGACGGGTGGGAATTTCTGCGTGTCCAGCGGACGCGGTGGATGCTGTGCGAGGCTCCGTACAGATGGTGCTCAGAACTCCGGGGGGCCAGGGGGTGTTTCGAGAGTTTGCCGAACAGATCTTGGCAGGGACGTCGCTCTCGGTCGAAGCACACGATTAGGGGGATTTCCTCTTTCGCTCGGTAGCGAGAGAATTTTCCATGCTGGCAGATTTACGGCTCTTGGCAAGTTGCCGCAGGTGAAAAAGGTTAGATACTTCCATTCCTCGAATGTTCTCGGCCTTGTAACGATTGGCGCTTGCTTCTTCATAAAAAAAGATATCACTTTTTTTATCGTCTACAGCGCGCACCACAACCGATCCACACAGCCGATCAATGTGGTGAGTTCCTTTGATTTTCTGGTAAAGCACCAAGAGTTCTTTGGGGGCTTGTAGCGTGCCTTTGAGAACGCGATAACCCCATTGCTCCCACCATCGTAGCCAAACGAATGCGAATATATGCGCATCGACGCGCAGAGTATGGAAAGGCGAAAAATGCTCATTGGGTTCGATGTCCAACCCCAATTTTGTCTTTTCAGGATCTTTCCAATTAGAATGGTCCTGGAGCCAATCGAATATTTCGTTTACCGGGAGGTCTACCACCCCTCGAGCAGCAGACCATTCGACATCGAACGGGGCAACGCCTTGCTCGAAGTTGTCGTCGTCTTTTAGCAAGGGAATGGGGTTCATCAACGGCTGATCAATTGGCTTGGAAAAATCAAAGCAAAGCGGATTGAGTTTGGGTTTATCGGCTCGGGCATACCCGGAAGTCAGGAGCAGGGCGGCAAGCAACGTGCGTAGCATAGTCCAAGCTTATCGGCATTCCCCCCCTCAAGCTATACGAAAGAGTCTGGCTTTATCTGGAGCGCAAGGCGGAGGCGTTCTTCGTATTCAGAATCGGGGATCTCAATCGCTCCCAGGCTTCGCAGGTGCGGTGTGAGGAATTGGACCTCGAGCAGGGCGTAGCCACACTGCTTTAAGCGTTGGACCAAATGGTACAGTGCAATTTTGGATGCGTCGGTTTGGCGGTGAAACATGCTCTCGGCAAAAAAAGCTCCTCCCAGCGCGACACCGTAGGCGCCACCGACGAGAGCGTCTCCTTTCCAAACTTCCACGGAGTTCGCTTTACCGCCTCGGTGCAGTGCAGCATAAACATCGAGAAACTCCTCGTTGATCCAGCTCCCTTCGGGGCGGTCGGCGCAGTTTTGCATTACTTGCGCAAAGGCTTTGTTGAACGAGTGCGTGAAACTATTCTTGCGCAGTGTCCGAGCTGATGAACGAGAGAGGTGAAATGAATTCAAAGGCAAGATGGCTCGAGGGTCGGGCCGGTACCAGTGGATTTCTTCCGAATCGGGATCGGCCATGGGGAAGTAACCCTGTCGGTAGGCTAGTTCTACTACGCGTGGAGTGAATGGAACTGGCCGCACGTTCTAAGCTCTTTCGAAGAGGTGATGAAAAAGGGGGGCAGCCAGGTCGTGCTTTAGTCCGGGACCGAAATGGAGGGGATCTTTGTGTGGCCCGAGGAGCCAGATTTCATTTCGCGCTGACTCCGGACCTAACCCTGGCAGAACGGGATTGGCCACCAAGAAATCGGCATGTTTGAGAACGCGTTTTCGCTCGGCTCGCGCGAGAATATCTGGGCCGGCCTCCGCAGCAAAGGCAATGACTCGCTGGTGTGGCGCTTTGTTCTGACCTGCCCAGGCGGCAAAATCTTCGACTGGCTGTATCGGCAGGGTTAACTCAGACCGAAGTTTCTCCCTTTCGATTTTTGCCGACAAAGAAAGCACTTCAAAATCCAAAACCGCAGCCAGTGAAAAAAAATCTTCACACCAGGAAAACAAACCAGGCAGGGCCTGACGGTAGTCGCTCACCGAAATAAAAGGGGTGATTTTTATTTCAAGCCGCTCAAATGCCCGCTGCATCTCATGGGACACGGGGCCTAGCAAAATCTCGACCTGCGCGCCCCATTGTTTGGCTGTTGTGGCAAGACCCAGCGCCATGGCGCCCGAAGAGCGATTCTGAATGTACCTTACCGAATCAATAGCGGTTCGCATGGGACCCGCTGATAGCAAGAGCCGCCTGTTTTGGATAGGTGGAAGCATCGGCGGGAGTGTAAACCTTTCATTCTAAACCGTCCATTTCTTGCTAGAATAGGGGTTCGGCGATCTGAAATGAAAAAAAACCCCTTTCGTTTTTACCTCACACTCAATCTCTGGCTCGCGGCGGCCGGGGTGGGTTATATGTTATACCGTAGTTTTTTTAGCCCCAGCCACAGCGCCAAAGTGGAGAAAAGCTGGTTAGCGCAGAAGCTCGGACCGGGCTTGAAGTATAACCAGTTTCCTCCCGAAATCGCGGTGGATTTAGGGGGTGAAATAGTCCAGGCATCCGCGCAATACACGCTCGACCCCGTTCTTCAACTCAAGATTGGCAAGACATTGCAGCAATACCGGCCGGATTATGGAGCATTTGTTGCGTTGGATGCTGTAACGGGCAAAGTATTAGTCCTTTTGAGTTATACGCACTCTAGCGGGGATAGCGACGAAAACATGGCTCTGAAAGCCTCTTTCCCGGCGGCATCCATTTTTAAAATCGTTACGGCTACTGCGGCGATCGATCAGGGTGTAATGACGGCAGATACAGTCATCCCGTTTAACGGTGCATTCCACACGCTCTACCGGAGAAACGTCACTGACCAGCGATCGAACCGATGGACACGGCAAATGACCCTGCGCGAAGCGTTTGCCAAATCGGTGAATACGGTGTTTGGCAAAATCGGGATGTACGTTTTGGAACCGATGCAGCTGCAAAGTTATGCCGAAAGGTTTCAGTTCAACAAACCCATCGCCGCCGATGTCCCGGTGGAGTTGGGACAGGTCCATCTTCCGTCGACTGAAGGCTGGGGGTTTGCGGAGTTGGCCTCGGGGTTTAACCGCGTTTCCTCCATGAGCCCCCTGCAGGGGGCTTTGATTGCTGCTGCTGTCGCCAATGATGGGGTTATGATGGAACCGTTTGTGGTGCAGTCCCTTGCGACCAAGCAAGGGGCCGTGCTCTATGCGGCACAGCCGGAATCGACCTCCATCACCATGAAGCCCGAAACGGCTGCGGAATTGCGAGCCTTGATGCAGGAGACAGTGCTTAAAGGAACTTCGAGGGGGGCATTTCGCACTTTGCTCAAAAAGAAGTCTTTCCAAGAGATTGAAATAGGTGGGAAGACTGGTTCATTGCGTGGTCTATCACCCAAGGGGAAATGCGATTGGTTTGTGGGCTATGCTAGGGCGCAAGATCGTCGAATCGCTTTCGCGGCGCTTACCGTGAACGAAGATCTTTGGAGAGTGAAAGCGTCCTACCTTGCTAGGCTCTTTGTGGAAGAGTACTTTAAGTCCCGGTGAGTTCCTACGGCATTCATTGGTTCCGGCGCGATTTGCGCGTGGCGGGAAATCCAGCTCTGACTGAAAACTGGAAAAAAAACCAGGGGAGGGTGCTTGGTTTTTTTTGTTTTGACCCGCTATTTCTCAGTCGAAAAGATTTCTCGGCAGATCGTTTCGCTTTTTTTCTCCAGACGCTTATCGCCTTAAGAGAAGAACTTCGCTCTATTGGTTCTGACTTGATGGTATTGGAAGGTGGCCCGGAACAAGCATTTACACGTTGTTTTCAGTCTCTGGTCAGACCGCCTTCTTTGGTCACTTGGAATCGGGACTACGAACCTTTTGCTCGCGCGCGCGATGAAAAAATGACACGCCTCTTTCAATCCGAGTTGGGGTGTGGTGTTTGGACCCAACCCGACCATTTGCTAGTTGAGCCACAAGATATCCAGAAAGAAAAACCCTACCAGGTCTATACTCCGTTTTCTCGAAAATGGATGGAAGTGTTTGGGTCTCCGATTATTCAGGAGCGGTTGGCTCGGCAGAGGGCAGGCCTGGACTACCTTTCGAAGGCCGAGAGTGGAAAGCGCGAAAAAATATTCTGTTTGTCGAGGGCGGAGTTGGTGCGGGGTGAGCTCGGCGATTGCCTCGATGCTTATGCGGATCGCGTGCGAGCCAGTGTCCCCCTGCCAAAAGCGGGCTCTTTGGCTGCGTACCTCGCACTAAAAGAGTTTGCAGCGCGTTTGCAGTCCTATGCGGATAACCGGGATATTCCATCGGTGAACGGGACTTCTCATTTTTCTGTGTACCTGAAAAACGGGTCACTTACGACGGCGCAGGTTATCGCGTTTTTGAAGCTGGGGTCGGGCAAGTTTCTTTCGGAACTCATTTGGAGAGAGTTCTATTACGCGGTTTTGTACCATTTTCCGCATGTGGAACAGACGGCCTTTCAGTCACGGTTCTCCAGTTTGGAGTGGGAAAACAATCCCGTTTTTTTTGAAGCGTGGAAAGAAGGGCGCACGGGTTTTCCAATCGTCGATGCCGGGATGCGACAGCTAAAAAACACGGGGTGGATGCACAATCGGGTGCGCATGATCGTCGCCTCTTTTTTGACAAAAGATCTTTTGATCGATTGGAAATGGGGCGAGCGTTACTTTATGGAGAAACTGCTCGATGGGGATCTGGCTCCCAATAATGGCGGGTGGCAGTGGGCGGCATCTACAGGGTGCGATGCCCAACCGTATTTCCGGATTTTTAACCCCTATTTGCAGAGTGAAAAATTTGATCCTCAGGGCGCGTATATCAAAAAATATGTTCCCGAGCTTGCGGGATTAGACTCCAAACAGGTACACCGGCCTCCACCTGGAAAATACCACACCCCTCTGGTGGATCATGGGGTGGCTCGGCAAAAAGCGCTTAATTTGTTTGGTGCCGCAAAACAAGCTGAGCCTCGTTGAGATCCCGAGCCGCTTGCGCTGGGCTCCAGCCGTGAGCATGAGAGAGTAACTCTGAAACACGGGGCAACGCCGCAAGGGCTTGTTCCGCATTTAAAAAGCCCAGGCGCAATCGACGAGACAACACATCTATTGAACTTTGGGCCATCTCATAAAGGGCTCCATAGACAACTTCTGCTTCGAGATAAGGCTGATGTGGAATGAGGCGTTTGGAATACCCAGACCCTGCAATTTCCACTACGTGCTTGGCGCGGTCACCGTAGGAATGGTTTAGGTGTCGACAGGTTTCTAGGTCCCACCCTTTTTCTTCGTGTAAAGCTTGGGCGTAGGTGGCGTCGTAAGCCGCTCCTCCAGCGAGATAGATCTGATCGGTCAGGCAATGATCTTTGGGTTTGAGGCCGGCTTGAGCGATGGCTTCATCGACGACATCCATGGCCATGCGACGGTAGGTCGTCCATTTCCCTCCTACAATCGTCAATAAACCACACGCTAAAACTTCAACGGCGTGCTCCCGAGAGATCTTTGCAGTGGCAACGCCGGGATGATTTTGGACTAGAGGGCGCAACCCCGACCACCGGGCCAAGATGTCTTTTTCCGTGATTGCCGTTCCGACATAGTGGCGAAGCTGCCGTAGGATGTAGGCAATGTCCGGAGCGGAGGGTTGGGGATCCAAAACTGGTTCCGCTGGGTTGTCCGTGGTTCCTACCAGCGTGTGTCGAAGCCACGGGAGCAAGAACAAAAGCCTGCCATCCTCGGTCTTTGGAATCAAGAGGCCCATATCCGGCGAACTAAAGCGAGAATCCAGAACAATGTGCACACCGCTGCTTGCTTTGAGCAAGGGCTTCAGAGAGGGCTGGGCCAATAGGCGGATATGATCGGCAGTGGGTCCAGCCGCATTGATCAGCGCTCGGGCGCGGACCTCGAATGTTGCACCTGTTTGTCGATCTTCGACCTTCACACCTTTGAGAGTTCCGTTCACTCGAACAAAATCAGTTACTTTGAGGTGATTGATAGCGACTGCGCCCAGGTCCACCGCGCGCAAGATAATGGAGAGTGCCATGCGAGCGTCGTCAAACTGGCCATCGTAATAGATCACGCCTCCCCGCAGGTTTTTTTCCTGGAGCATAGGGCAATGTTTGAGCGCCTCCTTCGCCGATACATACCGGCTGGGGGGTGTTTCTTGATCTCCGGCGAGCCAGTCGTACATTTTCAGGCCCGCGTAGTAATAAGGAACATCTTTTCGGTGATAGAGCGGAGTCAGAAGGGGCAGGTAGCGAGTCAGATGCGGTGCTAGGCGCAGAAGGATTGCGCGTTCGTGCAGTGCTTCTTTGACAAGGGCGTACTGCCCGCGATCTAAATCGAGCACAGCGCGCTCCAGGTAGCGCACCCCGCCGTGGATCAGTTTTGTGCTCCGGCTCGAAGTTCCCGAAGCAAAATCCCCTTGTTCTACACAAGCTGCGGACAAGCCTCGACTGACCGCATCAAGCACGACACCCGCTCCAGTGGCGCCTCCGCCGATTACCAGCACATCAAATGTTTTGGACTTTAAAAGAGCGAGCTGCGAATCGCGGCGTAATTCCCCCATAACCTTCCCGTTACAAGAACATTAACAAACCTTTACGCCGCGTTTCGAGCAGAAAGTGGATTTTCAAGTGATCCAAGATGTGGTTTCCTTTCGTGCATGCCTGAATTTGCTCGCCGCCACATAGGTCCAAACGAAAATGACATAACCAAGATGCTGAAATCTCTGGGTTTTAGCTCGTTAGAAACATTTACCCGCTCGGTAGTGCCAAACGAAATTTACCGCGAGCGTTCTTTGGACCTGCCCGCGGCACTTACGGAACCCGCGGCGCTTGCAGAATTAAAAAACCTCGCCGCACAAAATCGCCTTACCCGCTCCTACATAGGTCAGGGGTACTACGGTTGTTTTACTCCGGCAGTCATTCAAAGAAATATTTTGGAAAACCCGGGATGGTACACCCAGTACACACCTTACCAGGCGGAAATCGCGCAAGGGCGTTTGGAGGCTCTGCTCAATTTTCAAACCGTGGTTGCGGACCTGACGGGTTTGCCAATAGCCAATGCGTCGCTCTTGGATGAAGGCACTGCCGCAGCCGAAGCTGTTGGAATGCTCTGGACGCTTCGAGAGAACGCCTCGGCCCAAAAACTTTTCTTGGCCCAAGACTGCCACCCTCAAACTCAGGCCGTTGTTCAAACTCGCATGGAGGCTCTGGGTTTGGAGATTGTCGTGGGAGATCCGGCCAAGATTTCTCTGACTGCCGACTTTTTTGGCGCTCTGCTTTCCAATCCGACGACAGACGGGCGCCTGGTGGATTACTCCAGTTGGATTGCTCAAGCGCATGCCGTTAAAGCAAAAGTCGCGGTGGTGACCGATTTGCTTTCGCTGTGTTTGATCAAACCACCAGGAGAGATGGGCGCAGATGCGGCAGTTGGAAATTCTCAACGGTTTGGAGTTCCGATGGGTTTTGGAGGCCCTCACGCCGCCTTCTTGGCAACCCGAGAAGAATACCAACGGCGTTTACCAGGTCGGATTGTGGGAGTGTCCAAAGATCGGGCGGGCAAGTCCGCCATTCGACTCGCCTTGCAAACCCGGGAGCAGCATATTCGTCGGGACAAAGCGACCAGCAATATTTGTACAGCCCAGGTTCTACTCGCCGTCATGGCCGGTATGTACGCTGTGTATCACGGTCCGGAGGGACTAAAAGCGATTGCAATCAGAGTGCAAGGTCTTGCCATGCGGTTGCGGGCGAGTCTGAAAAAACTCGGGTTTGAAGCAGGAGACGCTGCGCTGTTTGATACCCTGAAAGTCCAGTCTCACTCAAGAAACGCCGTGATCTATCAGGAGGCGCTGTCAAAAGGGATTTGTCTGCGCCTTTATCCTGACGGAGCGTTGGGTGTGGCTCTCGATGAAACCACCACGGAGGCGGATGCTCTGGAGTTGGTACAGCTTTTTGGCGGAGGAGAACTGAGTGCGTCAGCTTCGTCGCTACCCACTTCCTTGCAAAGGCAATCGTCATTTTTGACCCACCCAGTGTTCAGTGCACACCATAGCGAAACCCAGATGCTGCGTTATATCCGAAAGCTGGAGTCGAAAGATCTGTCGCTGACGCATTCGATGATCCCTCTGGGCTCTTGCACGATGAAGCTTAACGCGACTTCCGAGTTGTTTCCGGTGACGTGGTCAGAGTTCAATAGTCTGCACCCCTTTGCGCCCGCGGCCCACGCACAAGGATACCGCTTAATGACCCGACAGCTAGAAAATTGGCTTTCGGAGATAACGGGCTTTGCAGCTACCAGTCTCCAGCCCAACTCCGGGGCACAAGGGGAGTACGCGGGACTTTTAGCGATACGCCGCTACCATTTGTCTCGAGGAGAAGCGAAAAGGACCGTGTGTTTGATTCCTGAGTCAGCGCACGGCACAAACCCAGCAAGTGCCGTGATGGCAGGCATGCGTGTTGTCTCGGTAAAAAATGATTCGGACGGAAACGTCGATTTGGCCGATCTTACCGCAAAAGCGGACAAGTATTCTTCAGAACTCGCCGCATTGATGGTGACCTACCCGTCCACCTACGGAGTTTTTGAGACTCAAATTCGGACGATTTGCGAACGCATTCACCAGAATGGTGGGTTGGTCTATATGGACGGCGCAAATATGAATGCGCAAGTCGGGTTATGTCGCCCTGGGGACTATGGTCCGGACGTCTGTCATTTGAACTTGCATAAAACGTTTTGTATCCCTCACGGCGGGGGTGGGCCGGGGGTAGGTCCAATTTGCGTGCAAGCGCATCTGGCTCCTTTTTTACCAGGAGACCCGTTGCAGTTTGATGCCCAGACCGGGCCGGTTTGCAGTGCTCTTTACGGGAGTGCGAGTATTTTGCCTATTCCCTGGATGTATATCCGGATGATGGGACCTGATGGATTGCGGCGAGCTACTCAGGTCGCCATTTTAAATGCGAACTACATGGCTGCGCGTTTGGAAAAACATTATCCCATCCTTTTCAAAGGGAGCAGTGGCCGAGTTGCGCACGAGTGCATTTTGGATTTGCGTATATTGAAAAAGGAAGCAGGTATCGAAGTCGAAGACGTCGCAAAACGCCTAATGGATTATGGGTTTCATGCGCCCACGATTTCATGGCCGGTTCCAGGAACAATGATGATTGAGCCCACGGAAAGCGAACCTCTGGAAGAGATGGATCGTTTTTGCGATGCAATGATCGCCATTCGGGCCGAAGCGGCCAAGGTGGCTCAGGGACAGTGGCCACGCGAGGATAACCCGCTCGTGAATGCGCCTCACACCGCTACCGAGGTAACTTCGGTAGAGTGGAATCACCCCTACAGCCGACAGCAAGCTGCGTTTCCGCAGCCGCTGGTATCGCAAGCCAAGTTTTGGCCCTCGGTAGCTCGAATTGACAATGTCTGGGGGGACCGCAATCTCTTTTGTAGTTGTCCCCCAGTAGAAGATCTACAATCCTAAGTAGATACCGCGGGGCGACATGGCTCTTTCAACCTTGGCTGCCAAACGCACGATAAGATCCGTATGGCAGCTCCCACTCTCCCAGCGCTTCCTTTGCCTTTATTGGTCGTCCGCGATGTGACTAAGCGTTATCGCTTGGGTGGCGTTGAGGTAGAGGCTCTTAAGGGGATCCAGCTCATGGTAAACTCGGGGGAGTTTATGGCATTGGCGGGAACCTCGGGCAGCGGAAAAACTACGTTGCTCAACCTGATTGGCGCCATTGATCGTCCCACTGCGGGAGAAATTCTCCTGGATGGAATTCCGTTACGATTGCTATCCAATGAAGAGCTTGCGCGCTTTCGGTGCAAAAAACTTGGTTTTATTTTCCAAACTTTCAATCTCATCCCCACCCTGAGCGCGTTGGAGAATGTGGAGTATCCCCTGCTGCTATTGGGAATGGGTAGGCGTCAACGCAAACGCCTGGCGGTTGAGGCACTGGAACAGGTGGGTCTGGGTAAGAAGTGCCGCAATCGACCCAGCGAACTCTCCGGCGGGCAACGCCAAAGAGTTGCCATTGCCCGCGCCATGGTAAAAAAACCAAAACTCATACTAGCGGATGAACCTACTGCAAATCTCGACCGCCGAACCGCGATAGAGATCTTGGATTTGATGCAGAAACTGAATAAAGAATTGCAAACGACATTCGTTTTTTCGACACATGACCAAATGATTTTGAGTCGAGCGGAACGGGTTTTCTACCTTGCAGATGGCGAGCAGGCGGAGACACCTCAAAGTTTTGCGACGAGCGAGATAAAAAGATGCGCTTAAAAATCGCCATTCGCAATGTACTACGCAACAAACGTCGCACGGTGTTGAATGTTTTTATGATCGCGGGCGGTGTTGCCGCATTGATCATCTTCAATAGCTTTGTCTTGAGTGTGATTTCCGGGCTTCGAGATGTCACCATCAAAACTCAGACAGGACACATCCAAGTGGCGACTCCGAGCTACTGGAGCAAGAGTGCACAGTCTCCCAAAGATGCGATGCTCGAAGACTCCGGTCGAGTGCTAAAACGCATTCTCCGCAACCCCAGGGTCAAAAACGCCTCCGGGCGGATTTCGTTTTATGGGTTATTGAGCAAAGGGGATAGATCCACCAGCGCGCAAGGTATGAGTTTTGATCCTACGGCCGAGGGGAACTTAAACCGAAACTTTAAGTTTGATGCCGGCCATGGTTTCCAGTCGACAAAAAGTTTTGAGCTAGTATTAGGCACGCCACTGGCTAAGAAACTAGGCATTCAAGTGGGTGATTCGGTCACAGTTTTGACCAATACTTTAGATGGGGTGGTGAACGCATTAGATTTTGATGTGGTGGGTACATTTACTACTGCGGTTGCGATGGTGGATGAACGCACTTTTATCGTGCCCCTACGAACAGCGCAAAAACTTCTCGACACCAAGCGAGTGGATCAAATTGTGGTGAACCTAAAACAGACTGACGATACTGATGACGTCTCCACGCAGCTCGCAGAGGCTCTGGGACCTGAATTGGAAGTACGCACTTGGAGGGCGGTATCGCCGCTTTTTCGTCAGGTGGAGGAGTTTAATCGAGTGCAGAACAGCGTTCTCGAGGCCATTATCCTTTCGTTGATTCTACTCGGCATACTCAACACTATTGGAATGTCGGTGTTTGAGCGTACTGGAGAGATTGGCACCGTAGCAGCGCTGGGAGAACCCGCATCCTCTATTTGGATCCAGTTCGTACTCGAGGGGAGTATTCTTGGGCTGTTGGGAGCATTGAGCGGGGTAGGTTTGGGTGTTGTGCTTACGCATGCGATCAATGCGATGCAAATCTACTTGGTCATGCCTGGGGCGACCAACCCTGTTCTGATCGATTTGAAGTTTTATTCCCATGCTTTTATAAAAGCGGGGGTTTTGTCTGTGTTGGCAGGAACTTTCGCCGCCATCCTTCCTGCCTATCGGGCTTCGCGAATGAATATTGCCAACGCTCTTCGTCACAACATCTAGAGTTTGAACTGGGCACCGACCAGCAGCTGAAAACCTCGCGTATTGAAGACTCGGTCAGGGGTAGTGTCCAAGTTCACCAGCCCAAACTGGCTCCTCAAGTGCGATGTCAGTGCAAAATCTGGGGTGATTTGATACTCAATGCCGGTTCCCACGACGACTCCAAAATCGACTTGCCTAAAACGGCTGCTCAGGTCGAGATTCACGATGCCCATCACTTCAACTTGGCGGGTGAGCACTAGGCCTAGGGTAGGGCCACCCACAAAAAAGAGTTTAGTCTTGGGTGCAATGGTGAACTTGGTCTTTAACAGGACAGGCAGTTCTAGGTAGTTCAACATCACAGCCCCGACCACATTGGTACCCCCAATGGAAAACAGGTTGGTTTGTACGCCGCGTTGAGCATAAGCGAGCTCTGGGCAAAGGTAAAAATGCTCGCTGAGCCGCTTTTCCACCATCACCGAAAAGACGAGCGCGTTGCGTGTGGAGCCCGTTTGGTCTGTGTTCGTCGAGGCAAAACCGGCATTCAAACCCGTTGCAATTTGGATCACGGTGCCTGAGAAATAATGCTTCTTGGGGACTTCAGCTGCAGTGATCGGAGCGGTGGCAAAACTGGGTTCCGCCGTGACGACTTGCACGTGGTTTGGGGAGCGCTTTGGCCGGCGGCTAATGCGGGCGGTACGTTTGGCGGGTGCGGGTTCGCAAACAGGGGCTCGGGCGGTGTGAGTGGAGGTGGTTGCTCCAGTTTCACACAGCCCGAGAGTCAGGAGCAGGAACAAGAGTTTGTGTTTTAATCGTTTCATTTAAATCCCGAAGCAAGGTTGCGCTTTACCAGCATTGGGGTTCATGGGGTCGGCACCGCTGAGCAAACAGCCTTGAATGGTACGTACTCCCGCCGACGGTTTCAGGGTGGACATCAACGCCACCCCTAAATTTCCGGTAGATGCAAACGCATTTACGCGGGAAGTGAAAGTGAATGCTGGCGAGGTGCTCACGGCTGCCGAACCATTCACAATAATGCTACCCAGACTGAAACCAGCGATCTCTTTTAGAGAGATGCGGCCGTTAAGAAATGTAAGGCTAAACGAAGCCGTTCCATTGAGGGAATAAGTTCCGTCGAGTTCTATTTTATCAATAAAGGACAGACCCGCTGCAGTAATATCAACGGTCACGGTGGTGGGGAAGAGTTTTACAGTGACCGTACCGTTCAACGAACAGCTGGAACTCGAGGTAAAGGTAATATTCACGCCAATTAGGACAAAGTCGATGTCTGGAGAGCAGCCAAGAGAAACGGCGGCTTTGCTTGAAAAAGCTGAGGTTGAAAATCCTGGCAAAAGAGCTTGAGCGATAGCGCTGTTCACTTCACTCATTACCATCTGGACTTCGTTTTGAAAGAGTGGGTTTGATACAGGATCTTCGGAGCCTAACGAGTCGACCAGGGCGCTTTGCAGCTGGGCCGATTGGTTTTCACTCAGCTCACTTTGGCGTCCGCAGCCCGCCAGCGACGCGAAGGCAAACAAGAATAGGAGTACGATCGACCATTTCGCGCGAACCATATTATCCCTCCTGGATAAAAGTGTTCTTTCTCGAAAGAAACACCCCAGAGGGGCATTTGTGTTCGGCGCAGTGTTGTTGGTCGTTGACGCTAAATTTTATTAAACCGCGAGAAAGGTGGGGGAAGTTGCCGGGATTGTGAAAAAAAACACACGATTTTTTTCGCGGAAAACCCCAGGATTATTAGGTGCCTCCAAAAAAACCGCGGAGTTGGATAAAAAATCGATTGGCGCGTTGAAAAGCCCCGAGCTGGCTACCGGGCCCTCCTGCAAAGATGTAGGCCCCTAAAGACGCTTCAAGGCGTGAGGAAATTGGAACCATATAACTCAACTGCCAAAGACTGCCTCCATCGGTGGGGCTGTAGGATGCGATTAAATTGAACTCGTGGTTGCGCAGCACGGAACCACCCAAAATAGCACTTAGACTCAGGGAGTGCTGCGGAATGAACGCTCCAGGAATAGATCTAAAATACGAATCCTGAGAAACTTGGAGGCTTAAGTGCCAGTCCCGCCATTGCGTATAGTCCATCCCCACGACAGCTACCATTTCGTCCGATAGGCCGGTGTAATAGCTCTGAGTAGGCACCGTGTTGTTTAGGGCAAAGGCGTCCACTGGGCGATTGCGGTTGTACAGGAGTTCAAAACGGGCGACCCAAGTTCCTAAGTCTTTGGTAGCGGTGGCGCCCACTGAAGACATGGGATCATGTACTCCGCGCAGTGTTACTTCAGTGCCATCAAAGACAGGACGATAGCTCGGTCTGCGATCAAAGTAGTAAAAGTAAAAAACTCCTAAGTCCCAACCGCCTATTAACGAAGAGAGCCGTAAGCCAAATTCACTTTGGTCCCATGCCATGGGGCGAATTCGTTCGTCCTGAATGGACACCGTGTAGCCCGGGAACATCCCGCTGAGAGAAGGGGCAAAGTCACTCCCTGGGTTGGGAGTAAGGTTCAAGAAGGGTTTAGGGATATAGACGAGCTGGAGCGAGCTGTCGCCCAGAAAGCCAATTAAGTTCACCATGGGGATCGCAATGCGTTGCGCTTCGAGGTCTCCACCGAGTCCTCCCTCGCGTGTATCTTTTGGGTTAACAATATCCGCGAAAAAAAAACCGAGACTCTCACCCCAAACTACCTGCTGATTTCCCAGTCGAAACTGAACCCCATGCCCGCGGTATTGAAGGTAGACATCCCGCGGAGTGAACTCTTGCGACTCTTGGGATCGTACCGGGGCATTGTATCGATCATTCATTGCAAACGCAGAATCTGCGTAGGCTCTGGCCCCGAGCACTGCAGTCCACCCGCCGAGTTTGATCTTTTGTTCGGCATCTAGTGTATGGCGGTGCATTGCCAAATCGGGGGAGCTGGAAAGATGGAACGCCGCCCGGCTCGTGAGGCGAAGCGAATAGGTCAGGTCAATATCGGATTTTGCATGGCCCAGGTAGCTGAGTATTGCAAGCCACCAGCAAGCGCCCTTGGTAACGAGCTTCAAGGAAGCGCTTCCTTGGCAAAGAAACTTTCGTCGAGTTGTTCGCGCTGGTACTGACTATATTGCAAATGCGATTGGCGATTGGGAGCGAGTGCATCTTTGATGACGACCCGAGAAGAACGGGCAAGTCCTAACGCTGGTTTGTAATCTGAATAAAAACTCGTTTTTAAAAGTTTTCCAGAAAGTGCGTAAAACTCAGCCTTGGTAAGATGGTGTTTTTTAGTGTCTATCCAAAGTCGAACCCTCCGATAAGTAATGCCCTCCTTTTTTGCACGTAGATCCAGGGTGTAGTGCGGGGTGCCATCTACTTTTTGTACTCCCGCGAGTTTTGCCGCATAGTCATCATAAAATCGGGTGCGAGCGATATCACCGTTGGCAACTTCTCCGGTGAGGCGCTGCTGAAGGCTGATCCGGGTGGGTTTCTTTACCGATGGGAGAAAAAGCCAAAGATCTTCTCCTCGGAGCAGAATTTTACGTCCCTTGAGTCGCGCAGGAGAAAGCGTGTCGATCAAAGCGAAAGTTTCTCCTTTGCAGTAGACTTTATAGTCATGTGTGCGCAGGAGGTTGGCGCCGTCGTAGTCGCTGATTTTCACTAAGAACGAAAAATCTCCCTCGGGAGCGCGGGAGTCGTCGGCTTTCTTGAGAAGTTCCGCTGCCGTGGGGGACTTCCCCTCAACGTACAATGAAAAGACAAATAGAAGCAGCGCAGCAATTCCCCGTTTTCCCATTTCGGAAAAATACCACCGCCGGCAACCCACCGCCAAGTTATTCGCCCCGGTTCGAGCCTCCTTGTGCGCATTGACCGGGAGATTTGCACCATGGTACTTGGCCGTAGTGATAACCAGTCTTTCCATTCAAGGGCTTGCCATCATCGATCAGCTTCAGATCGATTTTACCCGTGGGTTTAATGTCATCACGGGAGAAACCGGAGCGGGAAAATCTATATTGATCCGGGCGCTGGGTTTTTTGACTGGAGGCAAAGCTTCCTCGGACGTAATTCGCAGTGGTTGGCAGGCAGCCACCGTTGCGGGGGAGTTCCAGGTTTCCGCTGAGCATCCCTGTCAGGAAGTTTTGAGGGCATTGGGTATTGAGCTGGGGGAGGGATCGCCGCTGTTGTTAAGGCGCCAGGTCCAGTTAAACGGACGCTCTCAAGCCTGGATTAATGATGTTCCCGTGGCCCTACCAAGTCTGAAACAAGTAGGGCAGACCTTGCTCGATGTTTTTGCTCAACACGAAAATCAAAAACTCCTGAACTTGTCGGATCAAGTGCAGTACGTGGACAGCTTTATTTCAAACAAGGCGCTATTGCTCCAGGTGCAATCACTCGGACGTCGAAGCGCCGACCTGATTCGGGAGCTCCAGGGGATTTTAGAGGCGGGGGCTGAGCGGCAACGCCAGTGTGATTATTGGCGCTTCCGTTTTGACGAGCTGAAAGCCTTTGGTCCCAGTGAAGAGGATTTCCAGAGGGTTCAGAACATCTGTCGGGACGCTGAGGGGCTTCGAAAACACCGAGAGCCTCTAGCCCGGGCTTTGAGTGTGTTAGACAATTCCGAATCTGGAGCTTCCGCCCCCGTGCGGGAAGCAGCCAAGCTCTTAGCGGGCCTGGCCGACGCGCAGGGGTTGCGAGAGCGCCTCACTCAGTGCGTGGCAGAGATCGAAGACGTTGGTTATGAGCTAGGCCGCATTCTCTCCCGCCTGGAATTTGACGAATCGGAACTAGAGCAGAGCCAGGAGCGCCTTTTTGGGTACCAGGAACTTTTCCGAAAGCACTCTGTCCGCGACATTGAAAACCTGATGCAGCAGTACCAGTCACTTGAAACCCAGTTAGAGCAGTTGGGCAATATAGAAGAGCGACTTTGTGAAAAGTTGACCGCGCTCGAAGACACTGCATCCGAGTGGACAAAGCAATGTGAACGCCTGTCCATTGCACGGCATCAAGCGGCCCAAGGGATAAAAGTCGACGTGGAACGCGAGTTGGCAGAGCTACACATGCCTGGTTCTGTATTTCAAGCGGAGTTTACTGCCGTGCGGAGGAGTCTACCCGATTTGGACTGGACCGCTGCTGTTGCCCTAGCCGCGCGTTGGGAGAAGCTCCGTGCTGTTCTGTCGACGAAAAGCGAGCACGGGGCCGAAAGTGCCCGGTTCTTTCTCTCAGCGAACCCTGGAGAACCTCCTCAACCGTTGGCGCGGGTGGCTTCGGGAGGAGAACTGTCCCGCATCATGCTTGCGTTGAAAAAAGCGCTAGTTGCCGATGCGGAAACCTGTGTGCTCGTTTTTGATGAGATTGATGCCGGAATTTCAGGCCGCGTAGCCGACGTGATGGGCCGAAAGATGCGAGAGCTGGCTAAAGATTTTCAAGTGATCTGCATTTCGCACCTTCCCCAGGTGGCGGTATATGCGGATGCCCATTTTTTGGTCACGAAAAAGGGAAAGGGTGACCGTACCCAGTCCTCCATTATCCCCTTGTCCTCTGACCAAAGTGCCGAGGAAATTGCCCGTCTATTGTCGGGCAAAGAAGTTTCGGACACGAGTCTCAAACACGCCAAGACTTTGATTGCTTCTGCTAAGAAACAAAACCGCTCAATATCCCGCGTTCAACCCACTTCTTGAACCAGTTCTGAGTTTGCTCGGCCCGAAGGCCATTTTCACACATCCAATCCAAGATCTCGGCCATTTTAGCGCCGGTTTCGATCCGGGCTAATAGTTCCCACTGCCGGGAACGCATCCGGTCAACTCGGACTTCTCCGAAGTACTGATACACTGCAAGACGCGTGCACTCGCGGAACGCCACGGTGCCGCTGGGGCGTTTGAGCTTGTCCACAGGCCATTCGCTGGTGAAGAGGGTAAGCGAAGGGTTGAGACAGAGTGAAATAGCGCCCGGATCTACCTGGTCGACCTGCGAAAAAGGTCGTATCTCGGCAATAAAACCACTGGTCCGTTTTGCGCAGACAATCGCCCACTCCAATCGAGCCAAATCGGGCAGGAACTTAGGGTCTCCCGGCTGCAGTATGGAATCGAGAAACTCAGGAAAATGGCGGCCAATCTCTGCTAAACAATGGTAGGTCGATGGGTAGGCTTCTAGATAGCCGCGTACGAGTTCTTCGTGTGAGCTTTCTTCTACCCAGCAGAGTGAACGTTTGAAGTCGTTCTGCAACCACTCCAAAATGCGATGAATGTAATCTTCTCTGTAGATGGAAAAGCGATCCTGAACGGATGGGGGGAAGTGCGCCTGAATATTAAGATCTGCTACATCCGACTGTATCTGCGGTGCGCAAAGTGCTCGTTTAAACGTGTGCTGTAACTGCGATAGGGTGATTTGCATAAGTTCTGTCTGGGGTAGCAAGGGCTCGGGCCATTTGGACTTGCGCTTCGAGGAGGTTCCATGGAGGAACGTTATTATCCCACTCCACTAATGTGGAAAATCTTCCCTTATGGGTTAGCGTCCAGCGGTACAGGTTCCAGACCTCGTCGCTAACTGGGGCATCATGCGTGTCGACCAGGTGAGAGCCTCGATCTTCATGCCCCGCTAAATGGATTTGCCCTACGGACTCTGGCGAAATCGCGGCAAGGTATTGAATGGGATCAAAATGCTGGTTACGGCTGTTGACGTAGACATTGTTGATGTCGAGAAGCACGCCGCAGCCGCTGCGGCGGGACACCTCGTTCAAAAATTCCCATTCCGCCATTTCTGAATGGTCAAAGCTTACGTAGCTCGATACGTTTTCTATGAGGATTCGCTGGCCTAAGAAATCCTGGACTTGTTGGATTTTTTCACAAGCGACGACAACGGCCTCTTCTGTGTAAGGCAAGGGGAGTAGGTCGTGAAAACTGTGTCCCCCAACACCAGTCCAGCAAAGGTGGTCTGAATACCAAGCGGGTTGGGTGCGCTCGATGAAACCCCTGAGCAGCTTTAGGTGTTCAAGATCCAGCGGGTCGACTGAACCTAGGTTGAGAGATACACCATGGATGGTGAGTGGATAATCCTGGCGAATTTTTTCGAGCGCTTCAGCCGAGCGCATTGCGCGGCCGTCGCTCCAAGAAAGATACGACTCCGCAATGATTTCCACCCAATCGACGGTAGAAGGTACCTGTTCCAAGAACACAGGCACGTGTTCTGGTCGAAGTCCACAGCCGAAACCAAGAAGAGCGAAATTATCCATGAGGGCTTAAGAAACGGGTGAGGCATCGCCTCACCCGGTCCTGCTTAGCAATACGCTTACTCGGCCTTTTCCTCTGCAGGGTGTTCTGCATCTGGATGCGCTGCCGAAGGGTGTTCACCTTTGGCATCTGCTTTGGCTTTGTTTTTAGCGTGTTTTTTGTCTTTATTGCCGCAACCACCACAGCCTTCTTGAGCCGCGGTCGCACCCTCGGCTTTTTTGCCTTTTTTGTTATGGTGGTCCGCAGAAGCCGAACCTCCTGCGACCAGACCGACGACCATAGCTGCTGCTAGAAGACGAGATGCTTTTGTTTTCATTTGTGTCCTTTCAGAAGTATCGCGGGATTATCTCACTCCATTCTACCCGTTACAACTAGTCTGGCTTATGATTCGCAATGGGAGGCAAGATGGAGTGGGAAATATTTGCAGATGCGGCACTGTTAAAGTGGAAAGTGGAAGAACACGGCAAAACCGGCGGGCCCTCGGGGGACGGGAGAGTGCTTTTCTTGCCTGCCCCAGGAAAAAATCGAAAATGGGACGCGGCGTTAGGTTTTTTGTCGAGCGAGGAAAAACGCGAACTCGATAAGTTCATCAATCGCTTTGATTTCAAGCCTAAACCCGGAGAAATCCTGAGCTTTGATCGCGGTGCTGAGTGCCGCATGGTTCTCGCTGTCAATCCCGAGCTACAAAACCCGTTTACTTGGCTTGGGCTCTGTCGCAAATCCTTGGAGCCGATACTCGAAGCCAAAACCCGGAAGCTTGTCGTGGACCTGCGTGCTTGTGGAGAACAAGCGGAGTGGGTTGCCGATGCGGTGATCAGCTCGGTCCTCACGCTATTGTTTGAGCCAAAGAACTACACTGAAGAAAAAAAAGAGAAGAAGATCTTTCCCGAGGTTTTTTTTCTTACCGCTGGAGCGCAAATCTCAAGAGATCGCCTGGAGATGGCCGCAGCCCAAGCGTCGAGTACCAATTTAGTGCGTTACCTATCTGGATTGGCGGGAAATGATTTGACTCCGAGTCGCTACGTCCAGATGGCCACGGCACTTGCCAAGACTCACCAGCTCAAATCGGAGTTCTATTCCCTCGATAAACTTGAAAAAATGAAAGCTGGGGCTTTTTTGGCAGTCAGTGCCGCCTCGGAGGATAAAGGGGGCGGGATACTCAAGCTTACTTATCGCCCCCAAACTCCAAAGCGAAGGCTCGCTTTTGTTGGCAAAGGGATCACTTTCGACACGGGCGGCACCCAACTCAAGACGGGTGAACACATGTTTGGAATGAACGGCGATATGGGTGGTTCGGCAGTGGTGCTGGCGTTGGTGCTGCTCGCGAAAAAACTTCGGTGGCCTTGGGAAGTAGTCGCGTGGTTGGCCATTAGCGAAAACTCTATCGGGCCTAAAGCCTATCGTCCCAACGACATCGTCAAAACCCTTTCAGGAAAAACAATTGAAGTCGTCGACTCCGATGCTGAGGGGAGAATGGTGCTTTCGGATGCCTTGCACTTGGCGGCTCAAGAAAAACCGGATCTGTTGATGGATTTTGCTACGCTTACCGGGGCCTGTGTTCGAGCGATTGGGACCTCCTACTCTGGCGCCTACACTAATCGGTCCGAGTGGTTTACCCAGGTGATCGAAGCCGGTCGAGAAAGCGGGGAACGTGTTTGGCCATTTCCGAATGATCCGGATTTTGGGACATGCCTCAAATCCGAAGTCGCTGATATCAAGCAGTGTCGCTTGACCGGCGGCGCGGATCATATCGAAGCTGGTTATTTCTTGGGCCAGTTTGTTCCGACGACTGTACCGTGGGTGCATGTGGATTTGTCCGCCGCTGAAGCCGATGAAGGACTCGCGCATGTTCCTCCGAAGCTAACAGGATTTGGTGTACGGTTTGCTACGGAGTTTGTGCGTCGCGTCTTGTAGTCGGTTTCGGCCTCACCTCTGGGGCATGTTATACTGTCTGCAAGCCCAATGAACCCAACGCTCTACAACGATCTTTCTCTTGAAAGACAGTTGGCACTCCAAAAGGAGCGCGCTTGGGATTGGGAAAAAGACATTCCTTGGCATCTGGGTGCCAACCCTGCGCAATACCTTCTCCCGCTCGATGCTGATGCCATTGCCTTCCCTGATCTCAATGAGAAACAACGCCTAGTGCTGTCTCAGTTTATGGGCCTAGGAGTAAATGCCACCATTGGTGAAATGGAAGGTGTGATTGATAACCTGAAGGAGGTTGCCTGGGAGCGCCTGCTTCGACGGTGTCCCGTGAACCCAGAAATGTGGGAGTTGGGGGAGCTTTTTTTTGCAGAAGAGCTCAAGCACGCACGAACGTTTGCTAAATACCTCGAGGTTTTTTGTCAGAGTACGGGGGTTCCTCAGGCAAGTCTTCAACAGCTGATGCCCAAGGCACATGGTACCCGGTTTCTGGCCAGCATTCGGGCTAATGCGCATCAAGGTGGGTTTGCCTTTTGGTGGGTGGTATCTGCGGTGGAAGAGGTGTCGATCCAGATTTACCAAATGATGCACAAGCATGAAGCAGGAATTGATCCGCTTTTCTTCCACATTCACCGCAAGCATTTAGAGGAGGAAGCGCGCCACAAGAACTACGCGTTTCTCATGCTGGAGCTCGCCCAAAGTGCCCCCGGCAACTGGAAGGAACGGCTGGTACGCAAGACCGATTTACTTCTTGCTCAGACGATGACTGCCGCTTGGCTGGTTGCTGAGTTACACCGGATTTTTGATGCTGAACGTCTAAGGAAAGATCATCCCTTTTTCGAAACGCTCGCTAGCTGCCTGCCCAGTTTAAAAAAAATTCCTCTTTGGGATCTGCCACGGCGTCTATTCATGACGGCGCCCTATGTGAGTTTTGTGCTCAATCTTCACCATCAAAAGCTTACTGCGCGTTTCGCCCACAAGCATGGGGTTTGGCGGTTGCCTTTGCCCAAACCCAAACTGAGTAGTCTTTATACTCATGGAATAGCGGCATGAGTGTTCAAACCCCACCCCAGCACCAGGTGCTATCTCGGGGGTTGCCCACTGCGTGGATCGAGGACGGTGAGCTCGGGAAGCCGATCTTGGTTTTTTTGCATGGTTTTCCGGATTCTGCGCATACCTGGCAGCACCAGTTCGACTATTTCAAACAAAATTTTCACGTGGTTGCTCCCTTTGGCCGGGGAGCAGGGCCGTCTGCTGCAAGTCCAGAGATACGTCGCTATGGATCGGATAGCGTTACACTCGACCTTTTGCAGGTATTGCTACAAATCGATCCGACTAAAAAAAATCCCGTTCTCCTAGTGGGGCATGACTTGGGGTGCGTCCATGCGACGAACTTGGCACCCTTGCTGGGAGAGCGACTTCGAGGAATTGTTTTACTCAATGGCATGGGCTTAGCTACCTTTCGCAGCCGCATCCCGCGATCCAGTCAAGCATTTCGTTCCTGGTACATGGCAGCACTCCAGCTGCCCCATTTGCCCGAGGCAGTTGTCCGCTTTTTTCCCGACAGATTCTTGCAGTTTGCCCAAGAGATGGGTCGTTTGCCTGTCGAGAAAAGAGCTCAGGCGGGGCTGCAGAGCCCTGAATTCTGTAAAGACACTCTCCATCAATACCGCGCCTTGATGCGAGATCTTTTTCATGTACCTCAGCGGGTATCTGGGAGAATTCAGTGCCCACTACTGGTTCTCTGGGGCAAGGACGATCCGCTACTAAACACTCCTTGTTATGATGAGTGGGAAGAAATTGCTGCCGATGTCACCTGCCGTTTACTACCGTGTGGGCACTGGCCACACTTAGAAAACCCGGAGGAAGTGAATCGATTGATGGACAAATTCCTCCAACACCGAGTTTTCTCGACAGTCCAGCAGAGGCAAGGATGAAAACCAGGTCTGACTCTTACAAACAAATGGGTCAGGAGGAGCTGGCGGGTTTCGCTCAGTGCCAGGCTCTGGCCTGTTCCGCCGCAGAGGAAGTGGGGAAGCTTTTACAGGAGGGGTGGACTGAGCGCAAAACAGCTGAGCTGCTGAATACCTATTTGCAAGATTGTGGCGTGAAGAGTTTTTTTCACAAAGCGTTTGTTTGGTTTGGGGGGCGGACTCGATTTAATGGAATTAAGAATTATTCCGATTTTTCCCCTTCACATCGAGTCCTCCAACCTGGAGAAGTTTACATTTTAGACGTCGCGCCGATCTACCACGGGTATATCAGCGATATTGGCCACTCCGCTTGCTTGGGAGAAGGCCTGGACTACACCAAGGCAAAACAGTTTTTGGAACAGCTCCGACTTGAGCTGCCTGAAATGTTTCTCCATTCGTCAAATGCCGCCAAGCTGTGCGCGGCGGTGGAACGGCGGATTCGGACTGAGGGGTACGAGCCGGTACATCACCAGTACCCTTTTTCGGTGTTGGGGCATCGTGTGCACCAACGTGTGAGTGAGATTGGTCAGGCAGGACTTTTGAATTTTGGGTGGCAATCGTATTGGGAGCTCTTGTCTCGAGGGTTGTTTAGTCAGCTCTTGAATGCACGGTACAAGGGTTCGCTGTGCGGGGTATGGGCGATAGAACCGCATATAGGCACTTTGGGTTTTGGAATCAAGTTTGAAGAAATCCTCGTTGTAGAAAAAGATCGTGCCTACTGGTTGAAGGACCAAGCATGAAAGCGGGAACGGTATGTGTAGTAACTGGAGCCGCTGGGGGAATCGGTCGAGAGATTGTTCGGACATTAATGCGCAAAAAATGCGTTGTTTGGGCCTTAGATCAAGATTCCAGGGCGCTGGAGTCTCTTTGCCAAGAAGCTAAAGAACAAGCGGCGGAACTTCGGTGCCGTTCGGTAGATGTCACCCAGTCTTCTCAGCTGGAAGAAACTTTGCAGATCATCATCCAAAAAGATCGGCGTATTCATCTCTGGGTGAACAATGCGGGAATTTCGATGCAGGGCGAGTTTGCGATGCAGTCTCCCGAGGATTTCGAACGGGTGATGGAAGTGAATTTCCACGCCGTGGTAAAGGCAACTCGGTTGCTCGTGTTGCACATGGAATCCAAAGGCGGGGGAGATATTGTCAATATGGGTTCTATTGCAGGATTTGTCGCAGCTCCCTGCCTCTGCGCTTATTCGGCCAGCAAACACGCTGTGACCGGATTTACACGGGCGTTAAGGGAGGAGCTGCGCTTGAAGCAATCCCCGGTCCGCCTTTTCCTGGTGTCACCTGGGTTTGTCGACACGCAAATGATTTCGGGTAAATCGACTGCGCTAGAGTTTCCGGCGTGGTTGCGCTGGACCTTGGCTTCCCCCGTAGAGGTGGCCGAATCGGTCGTCCAAGCAGTGAGACAGGGGCAAGAGGAAGTCATTCCCAATTGGAATGGAAAACTGATGCAGGGTTTGCACACGTTTTTCCCAAAAGCTACGCGCCGCGGAGCCAAAGTGCTGCTGGCGCGTTCGTTTCGAGATTGGATTTTGAACCGTACTTTGATCCTGGGGTTAGCAGTCGGGTTGGTAACGGGTTGCACCAGAGCACCACTGAAAGACCGAGCGCTAGCTATGCGTCCTACATCGGCACCTTCTCTTGGGGATGATCTAGGACGGGCGGACTTTTTGGCCGCATTGGACGGTCACTTAAGGTTTTTGCAAAAACAAGATCCTGAAACCGTTTTATGGTTCGGCGGCCGTTCTCTTTCCTTGGGAAAATACCTCGAGGCGCTGCGGGGCATTCCAGTCCTCGCTCAGGCGCACGCAGAAGATAAAGAGTTTTATGCAGCTATTGAGAACGCGTTTGAGTTTTTGGAGGTCTATGGGAATCGTCGGTGGGGAGAGGTTTTGTTAACGTCTTACTTTGAACCCGTCATTGAGGGCTCGAGAGAGGCCATCGGTGCGCACACCACGCCACTTTTGAGGCGTCCCTCCGACTTGGTAGAGGTTGCCCTGGCGAAATACGACGATAGGTTTGCCGATGTGGGTACAATGCGCGGACGCCTGTTCCAAGACCCGGCAAAAAAGCGCCCCGTAATGGGCCCCTACTACTCTAGACAAGAAATTGGCGCGGGCGCGCTGAGGTCACGGAAACTCGAGTTGGCTTGGGTGGAGGCTTTGGACGCTTTTTTTATGCAAATTCAAGGCAGCGGGACGGTGCTGTTTCCAGATGGGGGTCGCTTGCGCCTTGGGTACGCCGATCAAAATGGCCACCCCTATGCTTCCATAGGCAAATTTCTTACGGACTCGATTCCGTTAGAAAAAATGTCGCTATTTACGATTGAATCTTATCTGCGGGGTTTGAACTCGGAGGAAATACAAAACATTTTGAACAAGAATCCAAGCTATGTGTTTTTCGAGAAAAGCGATTCAGGTCCGAGAACAGCACTGGGGACCGAGGTTTTCTCGGGGCGGACGGTTGCTACGGATGCGAGGTATTTTCCCAAGGGTGCTTTGGGGTTTCTCAGATTTAAAAAGCCCGTTTTTTCTGGTGACGCAGAAATAGAGCCCACGAAATGGGATGAAGTTACACGGTTTGTTTTGGATCAAGACACGGGCGGTGCGATACGGGGCGGTGGCCGCGTCGACCTATTTTGGGGTTCGGGGGACCAAGCCAAGCGGCACGCCGGTTTTGTAAAAGATCCCGCGCAGCTTTACTATTTGTTTCCAAAAGCTGCAGCGGGATCTTGAACCTTACGGAGCGGTGATCGC
Organism: uncultured Pseudobdellovibrionaceae bacterium; assembly: GCA_964611895.1. GTDB lineage: Bacteria > Bdellovibrionota > FAC87 > UBA2466 > UBA2466 > JAIEOG01. The sequence goes on along the minus strand of CAZTDN010000002.1, from coordinate 36,935 downwards.
GAACAGAATTTCGCGGTACTTAGCCAGTCTCCACAGATCTTGAGCCACCATGAGCTCTGCTGCGTCACTAGCTGCTCGCACATTTTCTGCGATCGGTGTGAGCTCGTACTTAAAGCGGTGCATGCGCTTGATATCGTCTGCTTCGTTTTGGGTACTGTGGAGCCCAGATTCCAGCAACTCCAGCGCAGTCAGAAGCTCGCCAAACTTAGAGCACAAACGTTCCAAGCGGACGGATTGTTTTTTCTTTGCGGGCTCCACGGAAATCGCGGAAAGAGCCTCTGCGGAGCGACTAATTTGCGTTTCAATGGATGGAATAACGTATCCATGAACCATTTCGATCAGGGTCTGGAACTCAATTTCCAATGCTTTGTTGTACCGTTCCACTGCTACGTGGTGCCGGGAGTGGATTTCCTGTTCAGTTAGTACCCGGGTTTTAGTGAGGAACGCGGTTTGCTTTTTGTCTCCCAACACAGCAAGCGCTTCCACCGTCGATGGCAAAATCGGCAATCCGCGCTTTTTCGCTTCGGCTTTCCATTCTTCAGAATAGTTATTTCCCTCAAAACGAATTGGCCGTGTTTCCTGGGCGAGTTCTCTGACAAGCTCCATGACGCCTTCATCGCGATTGCCTTTCTTGGCAATCAGCGACTTGAGTCTTTCGGCACATTCACCAAAAGCCTCTGCAACCGCCGCGTTGAGAAAAGTCAGCGGGACAGCGACATTCGCGGACCCTCCCACCGCTCGAAACTCGAATTTATTCCCTGTAAAGGCAAAAGGGCTGGTTCGGTTTCTGTCGGTGTAATCTTTGGAGATGTCGGGTAGGTGCGAGACGCCCAGATTGATTATTTGGCCTTCGGTGGCCGTGCTAACTTCCCCCTTTTCAATCTGATCGTAAATTTTAGAAAGCTGACTTCCTAGAAAAACCGAGATGATTGCCGGCGGGGCTTCGTTGCCACCGAGTCGGTGGTCATTTCCTGGAGATGCAATGGACGCACGCAAGGCCGCTGCGCGTGAATGCACTGCTTTAAGGACAACGGCCAGAACCGCCAAAAACCGCAAGTTTTGATGGGGGGTGCGCCCCGGTTCTAGGAGGTTCTCCCCTTTGTCGTTGCTAATGCTCCAGTTGCAGTGTTTGCCGTTTCCGTTAATCCCCGCGAATGGTTTTTCGTGTGTCAGACACGCCATTCCGTGTCGGTTGGCGACCCGCTTCATGGTTTCCATGGTAAGCGTGTTGTGGTCGCTTGCGATGTTTACCGATTCAAAAATAGGGGCAAGTTCAAACTGACTGGGCGCCACCTCGTTGTGCCGGGTTTTTACCGGAATTCCCAATCGGTAGAGCTCTATTTCGAGGTCTTCCATGAACGATTTTACTCGAGTGGGAATAGAGCCAAAGTAGTGGTCTTCGAGCTGTTGCCCGCGTGGGCTCGGCGCCCCGAGTAGGGTGCGGCCTGCCATGACTAAGTCGAGCCGTGATTGCGCATCCTTCTTATCCACCAGAAAATATTCTTGCTCCGCGCCCAGAGTAGCTGAAACTGTCTTTGCGTCTACGTCTCCTAGGAGCTTGAGAAAATCACAAGCCGACTGAGAAAGAGCCTGAACAGAACGCAGAAGCGGTGTCTTTAGGTCCAGGGCCTCACCATGGTAGCCAAAAAACACGGAGGGGATGCAGAGGGTGTTTCCGTGTTCTCCCTCAACGATAAACAGGGGCGAAGAAGGGTCCCAAGCCGTATAGCCTCGTGCTTCAAAAGTAGAACGCATGCCCCCTGAGGGGAAGCTTGAGGCGTCAGGTTCGCCTTGCAAGAGCTGGCCACCGCTAAAGCGTTCGACGACTTTGAGCTCCGAATGGTGGGAATGTTGTATTGAGATAAACGCATCATGTTTTTCGGCGGTAAGCCCAGTCATAGGCTGAAACCAATGACAAAAATGAGTGGCGCCTTTGGAGACTGCCCATTCTTTGACGACAAGCGCCACAGCGTCCGCTGTTTCTCGCGTGAGCTTCTTTCCATGTTCGAGAGTTTTGAGCAGATCCAAATACGCTTCGCGTGCGAGTTTTTCTCGCATTTGGCCGAGGCCAAAGGTCAGCTCCCCAAAGTAGTCCGAAATCGGCGAAGGCACACCCTTCACCGGAACTGTTTTGTTAGTCGGTAAATTGTTCATGGTTTTGTAAGCTCGAGAGGGCGCGAAATGCCCGTTTTCAGTAGTATGCACTTTAAGACCCTTATTCAAACTTCTCTTAAGAACCCTGGGGCTCATGAGAGAAACTGGTTTCGATCTTCCCCGGGAACTCCATCGCTCCAGGCGGGAAAAATGCTAATCCAAAAGCTCAACAGCATCTTGATTCAACCCTCCGTCAAAATCAAGGAGCATTGCAAGCGGGATAAAATCCGCTGACCAGACTTGAAAAGAGAGGCGTTTGTTAAAGCTGGGTTACCAGGCCGTAGGGGCATAGTCCTTGAGGAATTTGCCCCAAACCACTTTGCCGGTGAGTTTCAAATCGAAAATCGGGTCCAGGACTCGCGCAGCTCCGTCGACGATGTCCAAAGGTGGGTGAAAGTCGTGTTCTTTCTGTTTGCTTTCGCTGTGGTGGATCGGATCTTCATCGGTGACCCAACCTGTATCCACGGCGTTCATGTAAATGCCCGCTTTTGCTAAGTCTGGTGCTGAGGTCAACGTCAGCATATTGAGAGCTGCTTTGGCCATATTGGTATGCGGGTGTTTGTCCGTCTTAGTATGCCGATTAAACTTTCCCTCCATCGCGGAGACATTAATGATGTGTTTTTCTCCGGTGGAATCCCGTTCCATGAGGCGACGCAATCGTCCACAGAGGACAAAGGGCGCGACCGAGTTGATTAACTGAACCTCGAGCATTTCAGGGGTGTTGATCTCTCCCAGCTTTAGGCGCCAGGTGTTTTGCTTGCGCAGATCCACTTGTTGGAGATCGGCGTCCAGCTTGCCTTCGGGGAAGAGTTCTGTGTCCGCTCGCATATCTTCAAAGTGGTACGGAACCAGCGATAGGGTCGCAGAGTGTCGGATTCCCATTCCCAGTCCACTTTCGGCCGAAATGGCTTGGACTGTCTCCAGCCAGTTTCCGGAGCGGGGGGCCTGAGATTGGGAATGGGAGCTGAGTTTGAGTTTTAGGTCCTCGTGATCTTGCAACAGGTTTTGAACCGCTGCGGGCAGGGAATGAAACTCCTGCGTTTCGCGCTCCATCAAATGGGAGTAAAACCCGGGCGGCCTTCGCACGGTTTGGGCAGCGTTGTTGATCAAGTAGTCTAATCTTTCGTAGCGCTGTTCGATCAGGTTGCAGAAAAGTTCGACACTAGGACTGTGCCTCAGATCCAATCCGTAAATGTTGAGCCGTTTCGCCCAATCAGCATGATCTGGCTCAGCAGCAAACCGAAAAGCTGCATCTCGCGGGAATCGAGTGGTCACAATGACCCGTGCCCCGGCTTGAAGTAACTTTAACGCGGCTTGGTATCCAATCTTAAGCCGCGCACCTGTAATGAGAGCTACGCTTCCGTCGAGCCGTGCCGTTTGGAAACGTTTCTCGTAGTTCGTATTCCCACAGGGAGTGCACATAGAATCATAAAAAGGATGCAGCTCGGTATAGCGTGTTTTACAAACGTAACACTGCCTTGGGTGGTTCAATCGATTGGGGTTGTCGCTAGACGCGTCGAGCGTTCTCACTGGGGGCAAGAAAACTGTCTGCTGGCGGGCAACTCGGATCCCGGTTTGAGCCCTGGCAGCGCGATCTTCTCGGCGCAGATTCTTTTTGATGGCGCGCCGGTATTTTTTTGCGACCTGAATCATCTCCAGACGCTCGGGCCTGGAGACTCGCCCGGCAGCCATCATCAGCGCTTTGCGCTTCTCCGGTGGAATGTCCTTCAGGACCAGACGGTTTTCTAGGATGGATTCCAAAAGCCGGACGCACGCATCTACTTCATCGGTGGTTAAAGAGGGCGGCTCCTGATTCATAGGGGTTCTATGCTTAGTCGCAAGCACTTCATCCCGCAAGTATCTGCCTTTCCCGCGTCTTCTGAGTTAGTATACTCTTCGTGAGCCGACGCGCGACCAAGTTGAGGGTCCTTTCGTACAATATCCATCAGGGCCAAACCGCATTTAAACGTGAGATAACGCTTTCGATGTTGAAGGAAGCGATCAAGTCGTTACGCGCCGACGTCGTATTACTGCAAGAAGTCGCTGGCGTCGAGGCGAGCGCCGAAAAGTCGGCGCGTTCCGCCTTGGTCACCCCTTTTCAGTTGGAGGCGCTGGCAGATGAGATTTGGCCGTACTCCGCTTACGGGCGCAACTCCGTATTTGTAGGGGGGTTTCATGGAAATGCGATTTTATCCCGATTTCCCATCACGGGGTTTCGCAATACGGACATCAGCGTCGTAAAGGCGTTGGTGAAGCGGGGAATATTACACGCCACGCTCGATCTCGGACCCCAGGAGTTTCATGCGATTTCGACCCATTTGGGATTGTTGGAAGTTGAACGGACCCAGCAAGTGAAACGCCTCTTTCAATACGTCAAAGCCAACGTTCCTGCCAAAGGGCCGTTGATCATCGGGGGGGACTTCAATGATTGGCGAGAACGTGTTTCGATACGGGTTCAGAAGCAGCTAAAAATGGACGAAGTTTTTTTGAAGCAGGAACATAAGCATGCCAGGACCTTTCCGGCGCTTTTTCCTGTGCTGCGTTTAGATCGAATCTATTTTAGGGGGGTCAATCTGCATAAGGCCACACGTGTCCGCGGCCGCCCCTGGCAATTGCTTTCGGATCACTTGCCTTTGATCGCCGAATTCGATCTTACGTGATAGTTTAGCCGAATGGGGAAATCTCGCTTAATCATTGGTGGAAAACTGCCCACGTTCTTGTTCTATCTGCTCATGCTGGCGGTGGGGGTGGGGATTTTTGTTTGGATCCGGCATTTGGGAAAGGGGCTTGTCGCTCCTGCTTTGCTGCTCGATTCCACATCGACCAGCGGAGCCCATGGGCCTATCAATACCTTATTGCATGTGCTGCTCTCGCTTGCCGTCGTCATCATTATGGCGCGTGGGATAGGTTCGTTGTTTAAGCTTTTTCACCAGCCTCCGGTGATAGGGGAGGTTCTCGGTGGGATTTTGTTAGGGCCGTCATTTCTAGGGGCGGTTGCTCCGGATCTGTATCAGTTCGTCTTGCCGGCCACTACCGCTCCTTTCTTGGGGGTCATCGCTCAGTTGGGTGTGATTTTGTATATGTTTTTGGTCGGGCTGGAGCTGGACCTCCGGGTGCTCCAAAAAAGCGGGCATGCGACTTTGGCTATTTCGCATGCGAGTATCGTGTTCCCGTTATTGATGGGTGCTGGACTTGCTCTGTATCTCTATGAACCTTTTTCTCACAGCGGAGTGAGGTTTACGAGTTTTGCTCTTTTTTTAGGCGTCTCCATGTCGGTCACGGCATTTCCTGTATTGGCGCGCATATTAACCGATCAAAAGATAAACAAAAGTCGGATGGGTACGATTGCGCTGACCTGTGCCGCTGTCGATGACGTCACAGCGTGGTGTCTGCTGGCATTCGTTGTCAGCGTGACGCAAGCCAAGCTCGATGGGGCGTTCATTACGCTCGTGCTGACCATCGGGTATGTCATGATGATGTTGTTTGTTGTGCGCCCGTTGGTGGCGCGTGCAGTTCCGTGGCTTGAAGCGTTTGATCGAATTACCGAAGGGGGCATGGCATTGATTTTCATTGCGCTCCTGCTCTCGGCGCTCACAACAGAGTTCATCGGAATTCACGCTATTTTTGGTGCCTTTTTATTGGGAGCCGTGACGCCTCACAACAGCCGGGTGGCAAAGGAGCTCACCGACCGCTTGGATGATTTGGTGCGGATTATGTTCTTGCCCGCATTTTTTGCCTTCACGGGCATGCGCACCCAATTTGGTCTCTTGAGTACCCAGAACGAGTGGTTGGTATGCGGTTTGATAATTCTTGTGGCGACCCTGGGCAAGTTTGGAGGCACTCTTTTCGCTGGGCGCTTGACCGGATTAAATTGGAGAGATGCTTCTGCGCTGGGAGTCCTGATGAACACTCGAGGTTTGGTGGAATTGATCGTGCTCAATATCGGATTGGATCTTGGGGTGATCTCTCCCACCGTGTTTACGATGCTCGTCATCATGGCCTTGGTAACGACCTTCATGACGACACCCTTGTTGACTCTCATTACGCGGCGTCACCCTTGGGTGCCACTGGCCGAACGCGGCTAGCGGTGGAGAGTCTGAACCAGTTTGGAATGAAATTTTGCGGGACCGAAAGGGAGCCTTCCTTTTACGACAAAATATCCGAGCAAGAAGAGCAGCGCGATCAAAACCACCAAGCGCAGGACTCTGGCTAGGACACGGACGAGCGTGAGCACGGCGATAAAACCGATGCCCAAAACCAGGAATGGGAAAACCTGTTCCACTCTTACTCCCTCGTAAACTGAAGATGGCGCAGTATAAAGTAATGCTTAGTCCGCTTCAAGGTTTATGCCGTAACCAGTTGACTTCACTTAATTAATCGAGATAACAACGGGGTTTTTGAGCGCGCCGATTCCCAAAATGGCGAGGCGTACCCCACCGCTATATCGACCCAAGTCTTTGAATCCTAAAGCCCAAACGAAACCTTTGGGTCTTATCATGTAGCAATATGCGTCATTAGCTTGGTCTGCTTTGCGAGTCTGTGCTACCGAAAAGCCATCCCTATACCAAAGGAACAGGCATGCACTCGACTCAGTCCGAAGTCCGAAACGAGCACCCGACCCCTATTCTCGTTGTAGATGACGATGCTATTACGCGCGAGCTTTTGCGGGCCACGCTGCTCACCAGCGGGTACTCGGTCGATCTGGCGCAAAATGGCAAACAGGCATTAGAGCTTATCGGCCAAAGAGAGTACGCGGTGGTGCTCTCTGATGTGCAGATGGCACCATTGAATGGGATGGAAATCTTGTCTGATCTTCGGGCTAGAGGAAGCCAAGCGGTTCCTGTTTTGATGACAGGACACGGTTCGCTTCAAGGAACGGTTGCCGCGATTCACAATGGCGCTTTTGATTTCTTGAGCAAGCCTCTTAGGCCCGAAACTGTTTTGCAAACCGTACGTCGAGCTATCGGGCATTGGGAAGGAAAGCGCCGGAAGAATGAAAAAGTAACGCCTCCCTTAGCCCCCACGCCATTGTTGGTGGGACGATCCCCCCAAATGGTGGAGGTTTACCGTTCGACCGCTCTGGCTGCGCTCAACGAGAGCACAGTATTAATCGGAGGTGAGAGTGGTACGGGCAAAGAACTCGTGGCCCGAGCTATCTACCAATACAGTCTGAGAAAAGATCTCCCTTTCATCACGGTGAACTGTGCTGCACTTTCCGATAATTTGCTCGAGTCCGAGCTCTTTGGCCATGTGAAGGGGGCATTCACGGGGGCGATATCAGGCAAAACGGGTCTGTTTGATGAAGCGGACAAGGGAACCATTTTTCTCGATGAGATAGGAGATATCAGTCCAGCGATGCAAGTGGGCCTGTTGCGGGTTTTACAGAGTGGGGAAGTCAAACCGGTGGGAAGCAATTCCACCCACCAAGTGGATGTGCGTGTGATTGCAGCGACGCACCGGGATCTCGAAGCGAAAGTCGCTGATGGTTCATTTAGAGAAGATCTGTATTACCGACTCAAAGTGGTGAGTATCGAACTTCCACCGCTGCGCCGTCGTCCTCAGGATATCGAGCCATTCGTCCGGTTTTTTCTTCAGAAACTCACCGCAGGAACCAGTCGAGGAAAAGTAGAGGTTTCTCCCGAGGCGATGAGCTTATTAGAAGAGTACCAGTGGCCCGGAAACGTGCGAGAGCTTGAGCATGCGGTAGAGCACGCCTTGGCGATGACCCCTGCGTGTGTATTGTTCCCTGAGGACTTTCCAATACTCACTGCTGCTGCAGCGAAGGCGCCGGAGGGGCTCGCGCCGCTGTCGTCCAGCGAAAAAGGAACTTTGCTTTCGCTGGATGAAGTTGAGCTTGCGCACATTCAGCGCATTTTAAAGATAGTCGGTTTCAATAAGTCCAAAGCAGCCGAAGTCTTGGGAATTGATAGAGCTACGCTCTATCGAAAAGCACAGAAATACGGGATTGCTCTGGGGCAAAAGTCCGATGTTCAAGTTTGAATGCTGAGAAACTCTCGAGAAAACTGTTGTTGGGCCTCGGTGTAGCAGGCCTCTATTTCTGCCACCGATTCAAGCCATGTCACAGAAGGAGTTCCATCGGGCATGTCTTCCAAATGGGAGCAAGCAAAGGCAAGTTTAGCAGCTCCAAGGTTTGCGCTGCTTCCTTTGAGTTTATGAGCAGAACGTCGGAGAGCATTGAAGTCTCCTGCGGCAGCAAACGCTTTCATCTGCTCTAGAATTGCCGGCGAAGTGTTTAGAAACAGCTGGATGAGTTCCCGTAGGAAATTTCCCTGTTCTTCTGAGTCGAGCAAATCCCAAGAACGCAAAACATCCAGATCTATCGTGGGCAGAGAAAGGTTCGTTTTCATGGGGCGCTCCGTTTCACTGCCTGGTCTTGCCAATGTTCAAAGAAAAACCCCACTCCGTACGCCGTTCCAATGGAGCATCTACTGCCGACGTCGTTCAAGGCTCGGCGGACTTCAAAAACTTTGCGATCTAGGGCGTTGTCACTCACTGCAATGTGGTCCCAACACTGATTTTTGAGAACGTTTCGTTCGAGTGTAGTCCCTGAGCTGCGCATGAGTGAACCGAGCAGATTCATTTCTGTTGGGGAAAGGTAACGCTCTCCTCTGGGCCCTCGAAGCACACGGTGAACTTGGTCCAGAGTAACATCGCCATAAACAATAGATTGATTGTCTTTTTTGAGGGCTTGGTCCGCCAGTCGGGCCTGCAGGCGGGCGACTACCTCGCGGGCGCGCAGCGGCTTCATAATAAAATCATCTGCTCCCAGTGCCAGTGCTTCCGCAATAGCGCTTTCGTTATTATCGCCCGTGATGACCAAGATGGGGCAGTATCGCCAATGCTTGCGCAGCTCGGGGATTGCCGCCAATCCATTTTCCTCATTTAGGTGAACGTCTAAGAAAATAGCGATGGGGTTCAGCTCAGCGGCTTGCGACAACACTTCTTGGGCCGAGGCAAAACTCTTGCTCGGAATTCCCAAGGAGCCTTCGATGAGCTTTCCCACAATGGGATCGTCGTCCACCGTCAAAGTATAGGGAGCGGGAAGAAGTGGGTTGGGATTCGTGTTTAGGTCCATGGCTTGCCTTCCAAGGGTCCATTGAGAAAAAACGGGTGACGCAACGCAATATAGAGCTTTGCGATCTTTTTGCAAGGAAACAAGATGGTCGGGTCCGTCTAAAGCGGGCTAAAGAGTTGGAATCTCAAGCTTTAAAGGAGATGCACTTAGGGCTCTGGGGCCGAATCAGGGCGCAGTTCTTCAACTTCGCGCATGGGTTTGGGTTCGCCCTTGAGCCCTTTGCGAAAGGAGGATAGGGATTGGGCCAGCGCGCTCCCGATTTGAGGCAAGCGACGCAAATTCAAGGCAATCACGGCAACCGCAGCCAAGACAAACCACTCGCTCCAACCAGTCATTCATTACCTCTGTTTCTAACTACGGCTTGACTCGGCTACTTGGCAAGGGGTTCTGCTTGGAGTAGCGTGGACGTCATGTTCGGACTTGGACCGCCAGAAATAGTATTGATTGCAGTAGCAGCCCTTTTGGTTTTTGGCCCTAAACGCTTGCCGGAATTGGCCAAAGGCCTGGGCAAAGGTATTAGGGATTTCAAAAAGGCTCTGGAGGATCGGGAAGAGGAACCAAAACAGTCCTTGCCACCGTCTTCGCAGACTCAGTCAGCGGCGGCTCCGACCAACGCGGTGGCGCGCGAGAAAAGCCCTCTCACGACTGAGCAAGCACACTCCTCCTAATCATGACTTCAGAAGACCGGATGCCCATTTGGGAACACTTGGATCAGCTCCGATCCGGGCTCATTCGTTCTCTGGTCGCAATCACATTGGGGTGCGTTCTTACTTATTATTTTGTGGAACCCATCATCCAGTTTTTAGAAAAACCATTGCTGGATGTGCTTCCAAAGGAACATGCGCGGCTTTATTACACCGGGCTGACTGATAAGTTTGTCGTTTACATTAAAGTAACCGTTTTAGCCTCGCTGCTTTTGACGACGCCCTATCTACTCTACGAAGTTTGGCGTTTTGTTTCACCGGGACTGCTCCGTAACGAAAAACGTTTCTTGGTTCCCTTTTTGTGTTTCGGAACCGTGAGTTTTGTTGGGGGGCTTTTTTTTGCTTATTACCTGGTCATTCCTTATGGGTACCAGTTTCTCGTCGAGTTTGGGTCTCCATCAGAGCAAGCCATCATCACCTTAACAGAATATTTTTCGCTGACTCTAAAGCTGATGTTCGCGTTAGGTCTCGTTTTCGAGTTGCCTGTACTTCTGGTTTTATTGGGTAAGTTCGGGATCATCGATACGGAGTTTCTCGAGAAAAATAGACGCTACGCTTTTGTGGGTTCGGCAGTGATCGCTGCCATCGCGACGCCCTCTCCTGACGCGATCACGATGCTGCTCGTGATGTTTCCCTTGTACCTGCTTTACGAAATAGGGATCTTAGGGGTGAGGCTTGTGAACCCGCCACAAACTGCCGATACCTAAACATATGCGAATTCTGATGGCGCTATTCTTGTCCCAATCCGCTTGGGCGAGTTACCGTGTATACCAGATAAAAGTGATTCGATGGGGTACCACCGGGGCCGCGGGGCCTCAGGAAATGGTGCTTTCAACATTAGATCCTGTTCAGTACCGACAGTTCCACGGGGGTGCAAAAGTGCTTCAGACGGAACTCGTGGACACTTGGTACTGTCCCGGAGATACGAGTGGTAAAGCACTCTGCGAAAAGCCAAAGACAGCCCCAACTCGCGGGGTTGCCTCTACCGATCCCAAACGGGTGCAGTAAATTACTCTTCGTCTTTCGGGTCTTTTTTGCGTTTGGTACCGAGTTGGCTCAATTCTTCGAGCATGACATGGATGCGGTGGTGCAGAGACTGGAGACGATCCAGATTTTCTTTGATCTGCGAAACAGGTGTTTTGTCGGTTTTTGGGGGGGCTTCGGCTTTCTTTTCAGCGGCAAAACCATCACGATTGAAAGCAACAGTCTGAGCACCAAAGGTCGGTACCGGGCCATCTTCGGACCAGCCGTGTTTACTCGACAGAAGTTCTTTAATGTCTAGGTATACGAAACTAAATCCCTGACTCTGATCCCGATTGGCCATTTGCCACAACCTCCGCAAAAACCGCTACCGCTTTTCATCTACGCGCTTTTTAAGGCCACGTTTCTCTCAGCCTGAGGAAGAGCAAACGCTATGCCACTTGAATGGGCGTGTTGAGCTCATAAAAATGTGGCGTTTTCAATGGGTTAAGTGAACTTTCTAGTCTTCACCTGAGAGTGAAAGTGACGAAAAAGGGGAGTGCTCCAGATTTCGCGACGCGAATTGTCAGTGTGTTCAAAAAGACTACGCTCAAAAGACCGCAGAATATGGCCGATAACGACTATGAGGGAATATGCCGTTTCGAAGCATCCGATGGATCGTGGCAGTTGCGTTTCTGGCCTTGCCTTGTGCTGGGTTGGCGGGAGACGAGCATGATCACGAACACGAAAAGAATCCGCCCGCTAAAGGTGGACGCCCTGCAGCCACCAAAGCTGAGGTCCAAGAAGAGGACACTTGTGGTGCGTCCCCTCAGAGGCTCGCCGAATTTGCTAACGGAGAAAAGTACGACTTCAATTCGGTGGTTACTTTTATTACGAGCCCGACCTGCGCGGTGATGCACGCTCCAATTGCCCGCGCGGCCATGGCCGAAGGTATTAAGTGGCGATCTTCCGGACCCATGCGCTTAGATCAGCACGCTCGCAATCTGACCAAGGGAGCCCCCGCATTGGTCTCCAATTTAGATCAAGCACTAGGGAAATCTATTCCGGGAGAGCTGGTGGAAAACCCGCTCCCTTCTTCCGAGTTGTTGCCGCTGCTCGGACAGCTTTCACTCTTGAGCCCCACCGCTGCTCGATCCACGCTCACCACTTTGATTCGCCAAGAAGCAGAGCAGGGCGACGCCAAATTATCCGCTGCAAAACCGAACCTCAAGCCTGCCCTTGCAGCCGAACTTGCGGTGTCCTTGTTGAAAATGGGGGTCTTAGACCCCACCGTGTCGTCTGATCTTGCCGACGCAGTGGAGGAAATGGCGTTGTCTGTCCAGGCGGATTCGTTGGGAAAATTTTTCCGTGGGCTAGCCGCTGCGGCGACGGCGGATGCCACACTGGCGCCAACCTACAATCTCCAAGCCAGCGCTCTGAATCGGGGTGTGCAAAAAAGTAAGCCAAATCTTCAAGCTGAGGACCAAGGCCGATTACTCCAAGCGGTATTTGAAGCGGTCCGCTCTGCGGTAGCGGGCAGTGGAATGCTCGAGCCGGGAGCTGCGGAGCTAAACGACGCTCTGAAAGTACTGGCAGAAGGTAAGGCAATCGGCATGACGAGCTTGCGCCGATTGTGGAAAGAAGCGACCCAAGCGTTGTCCCAATCGCCCACACAGCCCGCTCTGGCTGATGCTGTGGCGGCGAGCCTAACTCCTCAAATGGTTTTCTTGCGTGCAGACGTCAAAAAGCTTCTCCTGGCAGCGGCGGCAAATTACCCGAGTCTTTCTCATGCTGTTCAACAGCAGTTTGTTTATGCTTGGGCTAAAGCGTGGCAAAGAATGGTAGATAGAAAAATGGATATTGGCGATTTCAACCGAGTGAAATCGGTTTACTTTGAACCTGTGGCAGCACAGATTCTAGAGTTTCCGCCCGACTTGATAGATGCGCGTTTTTTATTGGCACTTTCTCGCTGGGGGCTGGTAACAGAAGACCAAGTAGAGAAAAAATTTCCCCGTTTATTCTTGGCTCAACTCGAGGTTAGGGAAAAGGAACTTAGACGTGGCATGAATGAGGACAGTCCGGAGAACACCGTTCGTTCTTTGGCATCGAGTTTAGGGGTGCTCACTTCATTGTACCAGGTCTATTTGCCAGTACTCAGCCGGTGGGTACAGAAGAATGAGTAGTCCATCACTGCAGTGACGCGCCGCCATCCACTACGAGATCGATTCCGTTCACATAGTCATTTTGCAGAATGAATAACACCGCTGCGGCAATATCTCCCGGACTTCCAACTCGTTTAAAGAGACTCCACTGCGAGGCTTTCTGCTTTTGTTCTTCGGTAAAATTGTCGGGGAGCAAAATCGCTCCAGGGCTAATGGAGCATGCGCGTGCAAGCGGGGCCCAGTCTGCCGCAAAGGAACGCGTGAGCGATTTCAAGCCAGCTTTAGTCGCACAATACGGTCCGAATCTGGGTAGAGGGTATTCGGACAAAATATCGCAGATATTGATCAGGCAACCTTTTTGGACTTTGAGGTCCTCTTGCACAGCGGCCGTGAGAAAAAAGGGCGCTTTCAGATTGAGCGAGAACAAATCCTCCCATGCCTCTTCGCTGCACGTGCCGGCTGGGGTGGGGTAGAAATCGCTCGCCGAGTTGATCAGTGCCGAGATCGGGCCATGGTTGCGGCGTGCCTGCGAAGCCAGCGCAAGGAGTTGGTTTTGTTCTCGGAGGTCAGCTTGAACGGCCTTGAGCCTTGGGTGTTCGGCCTGGGGCGGAGTGCGGAAATAGTGGGCAGTAACTCTGGCGCCCTCGTCCAAAAGTGCGTCTACCAAGGCCTTTCCAACGCGTCTTGTGCCTCCAGTGACTAGTACATGGCGATCTTTTAGCTGCATAATTTATTCCAAGCCTTCCTTTTCAAGGTCGCTCAAGGCATGCTGGCCTTCGAATGTGGGAATCACTCATACAACGAAAGCTGGACTCACTCAAAGCGGACTTCCGGCATAGAGAGTTGAGAATTGAACACGAGCCCAGTTTTTCACACAATGACTATTTGGGTTTGGCCTCGCATCCCCGGATACGCCAAGCTGCGATTCGCTGCTTGGAGCGCGGACAGTCTGGGAGTCGAGGTTCTCGCTTGCTGGGAGGACACAGTAAAGATTTCGAGCAAGTCGAAGCGGAGATTGCACGGTTTTTTAATTGTCCTAGCGCCCTGTTTTTTTCCACGGGGTATTTGGCAAATCTGAGCGCGGTGCAGGCTCTGGCTTCGTTGTCAGACGTGATCGTTTCAGATGAACGCATTCACGCATCCTTGATTGATGGCATTCGCTTAAGCGGCGTTGAGAAAAAAATTGTAGAGCACCAAAAGTGGTTGGACTGGGTCCCTCAGGCGAGCAAAAAAAGTCTCCTTATCTCAGAATCCTTATTCAGCATGGACGGAGATTGTGTCGACGCAGCGGCGCTGCGGGCAGCGTGGGAGAAGAGCGAAGGTTTTTTGCTTTTAGACGAAGCTCACGCGGCCGGGGTTTTTGCCGAGTCTGGGCGAGGCCTAAGTGAAGACTGGCGCGATTGGAGTCGCATGGCGGTAGTGGTGACTTTTGGAAAAGCATTTGGGGTGAGTGGCGGAGCGGTTTTATGTTCGCAGCCGGTGCGCGACTGGATCTTGAACACAGCCAGAAGCTTTATCTACACTACTGCCGCACCTCCGGTGGTTCCCGCGATGGTTCGGGCCAGCATGGACGTATTGACGCAGGAGGGGAGAGAGCGGCGGGAGTCTTTGTGGAAACGGGCGCAGAATACGCGGGCGTTTTTGCGCGCTGCAGGGGTTCCTATCGGCTTGGAGAACGAACCTTGGGATAGGTTTTCTCCAATTATTCCCGTGTTTTTGCCAGGCAATGATAGGGCTTTAAGATTTTCAGAAACTATGCGAAATTCGGGTTTTGACTTGCGGGCCATCCGGTACCCAACGGTTGCCCCTGGTTCGGAACGGGTTCGGATTTCTTTGAGTTTAACAGTGAGTGAAGAGCAGACCTGTCGTCTGGCTGAGGAAGTGGTGAGGCAATGGAAGGCATTTTCATAACCGGAGCAGATACTAACGTAGGTAAGACAGTTCTTTGCGCAGGTCTTTTGAAGATCATGCACGGTGCTCGCAAAGTCTGTTATTGGAAGCCAATTCAGACGGGGACCGTCCTGGCGGATGATACCCACGAAGTTCGAGCGCTGACGGAGTTTGGCGATGAGTGTTTTATGGAGCCAGCC
The DNA here is from genome assembly GCA_964611895.1 of uncultured Pseudobdellovibrionaceae bacterium. Classification (GTDB taxonomy): domain Bacteria; phylum Bdellovibrionota; class FAC87; order UBA2466; family UBA2466; genus JAIEOG01. The sequence continues at coordinate 21,769 of CAZTDN010000002.1, read as the reverse complement.
TATCGGTTTCCGGACCCTTTGGCTCCACGGCATGCAGCGCAGAAGTGGAACAAAGAAATCAGCCTGGACGGCATTGTAAAGCTGTACAAATCCCGCGCTGAAAAAGATCGATTCGTGGTCGCGGAAGGGGCTGGCGGGTTATTGGTTCCGATCAACGACCAGTATACCCAAAAAGATCTGATTCAAAGATTGGGCTTGGACGTGATCATCGTTGCTGAGGATCGGGTGGGCGCAATCAACCACACGCTTTTGACGTTGCAGGCATGCCGCGAGGCAGGGATTGGTGTTGTAGGGGTCGTGCTATCAAAAACCCAAGGAACTTTCGGCAATGCCGAGAGCATTTCGCATTTTGGCAAAGTGGAAATCTTGGCTGAAATTCCGACCTCCGATAACCCTCGAACCGTGGTAGCGCAGGTGGGCGGAAACGCGCGGCTTCGCGCTTTGTTCGGTGCGTCTTCCATGCCTGCTTAAGAATGCTGGGCCCGATCGAATCTGCGCCTGTTTGGCATCCCTATACCGCCTCTCCTGTTCAGGGACCTCGCGAGTTGATCGTGCGGGGGGAGGGAAGCTATCTCTACAATGAACGAGGGAAAGCCTTTTTCGATGCTACCAGTAGTTGGTGGTGTTGCTTACACGGTCACTGTCATCCGGAGTTGGTGGAAGCCCTCCATAGGCAGGCCTCTCAACTAGATCAGATTTTGTTTGCGCCCCATGCGCACCCGGTTGCGCTGGGATTTGCAGAAGATCTACTCGGGAAATTGGGTCCGAGTTTCTCAAAGGTATTCTACTCAGACGATGGTTCGACGTCCGTCGAAGCCGGCCTCAAAATGGCGTTGCAATATTGGGTGAACAAGGGGCAACCGAACCGAAATCGGTTCTTGTCGTTGGAGTTGGGTTACCACGGCGACACTTTGGGCGCAGTTTCGGTGGGGCATTTGGATGAGTTTCATCGGTTTTTTACTCCGCTTTTATCGACGGAAAAATCGACCGCGCCTTATTGTTATCGATGTCCCTATGGACTTGAATACCCAACTTGTGCGCTTCGATGTTTGGAAAAAGCGCGATCTTATATACAGCATCATTCCGGTTCGATAGCGGCGCTGGTGGTGGAGCCGCTGGTATTGGGAGCGGGTGGCCTGATAACTTACCCCGCTGCGTACTTGAACGAATTGATGCGTCTATGTCGAGAGCAGGGCATTTTGGTCATTTTTGATGAAGTGTTCACAGGTTTTGGCCGAACGGGGACGCTGTTCGCAATGGAGCAGCTGGAACTTCGTCCCGACATTATTTGCCTTTCGAAAGGGTTGACCTCGGGGATGTTGCCGTTAGGGGTAACCGCGACTTCGGAAGAAATTTTTTCTGCGTTTCAGGGGAGCGAGAAACGAAAGTTTTATCATGGGCATACTTTCACCGCGAATGCGCTTGGTTGCGCAGTCGCTTGGCAGAGCCTGAAATTGTTTGAGAAGAATCAAACTCTAGCGCACAACCAAAAGTTGAGCGCTTACATGGCGACCCAGAGCGAACGTTTTCGCAAATTGAGTCATGTGGGGGATGTCCGCCAGCTGGGAATGATCTGGGCGGTTGAGTTGGTTCAAGACCAGAAAACCAAGGCTGCGCCTCGCCCAGCAAATGGGCCGGGCTGGAAAATCAGTCATGCTGCGTGGGAAAAAGGGGTCTGGTTTCGGCCTATGGGAGCGACGCTGTATGTCATTCCGCCTTATTGTAGTACGCAGGATGACTTGCAGCAGTGTTTTGATGTGTTGTATGCGGAAGTGAGTCACGAGGGGCACTATGAATGAGTGGGACGAGCGTTTTGAACGCGTATTGGTAAAGATTTGCGAAAATGAAAACACCGAGGCCATCTGGTTGGATTTGTTGTCCCAGCTGGAATTTGCCGGGTGTCGCAAAATAGTAAAGGGAGTGCCTTTCGAACGCGTGGACGTCGAGGTCTTGAACCACGTCATGGAAGAAGCGAGTCACGCATTCTTGTTGAAAACGCTAGTCGAAAAGTCCCATTTGCCCGCGAAGCAGGCTTGGGAGAAGAACCCACTTTCGGAACTTGGATGGACTTACTTCCAAACGTTGGATCAGGGCGTGAGCAAAATGCAAAAGGGCACATTGCCCTATCCCGCCGTCAGCTGGATCGTCGAGCAAAGGGTATTGGATATTTATCCGAGGTATTTGCAGCATACCCGCAATCTTGGGGTGAAACGCGTGGTGCAGCGAATCCTTGCCCAAGAAAAACGACACAGCGCTTTGTTTGGGGATGAGCGATTTTCCGAGGATTTTAAGCGCCGCGCAATAGACTGGGAGGCCGGACTCTGGGCAGACTTCGTCTCGGGACTTGAGCGGTGGTTAACACCTGCTATGGCTGAGTGGGAGCGAAGCCGAACAAATACCGCTCGAGTGCTATAATTTAGCCGGTTTGCATTGGATTCCTTGGGGGGGCTTCTATATGGCACGGGCGCTTGCGTTAATGTCTTTTTGTTTGTTTGTGTCTGCTTTTGCTGAGGCAAAAGTGAAGCCCTTTCTTATCGGAGGGGTGAAGGCCGATCCTGCTCAGTGGAAAGCTGTTGTATTCATCAAAACGAATATCGCGTCCGGGTGTTT
>CAZTDN010000002.1:0-19149 GCA_964611895.1 uncultured Pseudobdellovibrionaceae bacterium | reverse complement strand
TAGCAACTGTGGTCGGCCCTCGAGTTATTTTCACTTCAGCGGCGTGTAGTTCGTCTGGTTCGCCCGCTACTTTTCAGGCCGGGGGAAAGAGCTTCTCCGCAAAAATTACCCAGAGTCCGTTGTTTTTCAAAGAGGGCCACTCCCTCGCGATCGGAGTTACAAACGAGGATATCCCAGTCGATCCGATTTCGGTTTCATCTTCCGCACCTACCGTCGGAGCAGAAGTAATGTTAGTCGGGACGGGGTGCACCCAGGCCGGACCAGCGACGGATACAAGCTTGTATACGGCCAAAACGGTGATCTCAAAGTTGTTTACCCGGTTTTTTGATACTTCCGCGGGGTCGGGGCCGCTACTATGCACGGAGGATCGTGGTGGGCCTGCATTGGTTCAGTCGGGTGGAGTTTGGACTTTGCTTGGGGTGAATGCAGCGGTGTTGGCGGACGATGAAGGCAATATCAAGGGGCCCAATTCTAGTGCGCGATTGGACGGAACCGAACACCAGGACATCATCAAAAAAATTGCAAACGCGGCCGGGGTGGATGTCTGCGGGGTTACTAAAAACTGTGGCACGGTTACGCCCGGGGAGCCAAGTTGCCAAATGACCGCTGCCCCTCCAACCGTGCGTCAGGGAGAGGCTGTGGTGATTACCCTGAAAAGTGAGAATGCAACCAAAGCATCTATCGACGGAGTAGATGTTTCGGTTCCTAATGGGACTCGCACACTGAGCCCGCAGAAATTGGGTTCGCAACAAGCGCTGGGAACTGTGACCAGCGCTGCGGGGAAGGGGGCGACCTGTTCTGCATCCTATACTGTCATTCCGAAAGGAGACCCGGGCGCGGTGTCGTGTACGCTGACGGCAACACCGTCCCAAGTTAGTTTGGGAGAGACTGTGACGTTGGAAATCACGGCGTCGAATGCTGCTACCGCAGCGAGTATAAACGGTCGAAGTGTCAAAGTGCCCTCGGACAAGCTGCTAGTGGCAGCAGATAAAAAAGGCGATTTTTCAGCGGTGGGATTTGTCAGTGGAGGCGGAGCGTCCGCTAATTGTTATGCGGAGTACCGGGTGGAGGATGGGGGAGTGGCGCCAACGATTCCTAATTATGGTGTGGTCAAGACCCATTGTGGTGCAGATCTAAATGCGGGGACCACAGGGATTTCCAGCGTATGTTTAGGGACGTTGAAAAAGGATCCTTCCGTGAATCACATCGGTTTTACACAGTTAGTTTATGTGAAATACAATTCGGGAGTTACGGAGCTCTTGCCTATCGTTGCGCGTCGGCCGGTTTCAGGTTCGTCGACTCAGGATGAACTCGGGCTTTTTGCCAATGGAATCATTGCGGGCAATAGTGGCGCGACAATGGACATGCGCTTGGCCACTTTGACCAAGACCTCTGGTGGAGAACCCAGCGCGATCGAGGGCGCTACCCAATCCGGAAAAAACTTCCGCTCGACTTTAACACCGCAATGATTCCGGTACGCGGTACCTTTTTAAAAAGGTACCGCGTACCGATACGGTGTCTACATTCCAACACTGTATGGCGCGGAAAGGGCAGGGGTTGCGTTGTTCTCAAGCGCTAATGCCTAATCGTAAACATACAGAATACACCCAACTCCGAATCGGATTTAATTAAACCCGGAATTCTATTCCGTTCTACTGCGTTTAATCTATCGACAAAGAAGTGCCGATTTTTGTACGTCTCGTGCGCGGGCAGTTACCCGAGCTGGCACTTGCTTTGCTTTTACCAATACGCGGCTCTTTGTGCTGCGTGGACGTAGTACGTTGTCGGTGAGGTCTTCGGTGGGTAGTTTTATCGCTGTGTTAGGCAATTCTTCTCGCGCCCTACTCCAAGCAGTCTGGGGAGCTCAGCCCCTTTTGAGTTTAGTTCCGGGGGGGCGCCTGGCTAAACTAGCCGCGCTCATCGCGCTCTTCTCTAGGTCTGATGAGGCGTCCGAAACTCTTTTAGCTGAAAAATTCAGTCAACTGCAGTTCCAAGGTGATTTGACTGAGTACGAGCTAAAAGCGCTCGATCGTCTACGTGACATCATGGCGCTGCGCTCGCTTAACTTTGCCGCCCCTGGCAAAGGCAAAACCCGCCTGCGGCAAGGGTTCGTCGTGCGAGCTCAGACAAATGTTTTCTCGGGCGAAGCAGAAACCAACCTCGAATATGCATTCAATTCTCAAGATATTACTGAGAGCGCCACGGTTGTCGCCAAACTGTATTGGAAGCTGTTTGACACTTGCACTGGCACACTCCCCGAACTCCAGCCCCTGGCCCGACAGCTTTATTTCCTATTATTTGGAGTCCCATTTGAGCCCGAGAGTGGTCGAGCCCGGATTTTGCGGCTGACGGACGCGCTACAAAGAGACTCGGGCGTCCCATTCTTAATTCTTAATCTGCTGCGACAGGGGGCTCTGCACGAAGCGCGACTTGTTGGCCGTCTACTCCTGGCTGATGGCCTGGAGCTGGAAGACCCCGACCGAGCGAGCGCTCTGTATTGGCTGACGGAAATCGCCTGGTTCCAAAATGCGTGGGGAAGCGAACGGCTTACCCATGAGGCGACACTTCGGTTTTTATATCACCTCTGTTTCACTTCACCCGATCGAGCGGGTTTTTTGGAGATTGATAGTCCGTTTTTTTCGGAGTTTGAGACCGTGAGCGAGTTGGCTCATGAGGCGTTGACCTATCGAGAGACTTTAGTCGAGTCGTTGCTCGCGCTGTGGGAAGTTTACGATGGTGAGTTTGATCCGATTTTTCAAAAATCCTTTGAAACTCTCGTGGGGCGCGCGAGCAAGATTTACGACCACCGCGCGAGTTGGGAGAAACTCTGGCGTCGTAGCCAAGAATCGTTTTCGAGAGATTACCTTTTTGTGGTTGAAGGAAATCAGTGCTACTTGGCGGGCATGTATGCAGACGCAGCCGAATGTTTTGAAACCGCGTTGGAAATCACGCCCGGTTTGCGAGCAGCGCTTTCGAACCTCGCGATTGTTTACGCGAAGCTCGGCCGCGTTTCGGAGCTGCGTCAGATTGCGGAACAGATTCAGAACGATCGCCGTTTTGGAAACACAGGCCTACTGCAATTGGGAGACGCCTATTTGCTCGCTGGACTGCAGGATGAGGCAGAGGTTTTTTTCGAGGACTTGCGTCACTCCGCTGGCTCCGATTCCAGCATCGATTATGCAGTATCGACTTTTTGTGCGCTCCACGGTCTTTCGGACCTCGCAGTGGAGTATGCCCAACGCGCTTTTGAACTGGCGCCCGAAGACGCTGCGGTAGCTTACCACCTCAGCCTATGTTTAGAAGCTGCTGGTCAAAAAGAAAAAGCGCTATTGATTCTCAAGCAGGTGAAGGTCGAGTCCGAAGGCGATAGCTTGCACTATTACCGTTTTACGTTGGAGAGGGACTTAGGAAATGACGCCGAAGCTGCAGCGACATTGATCCAGGTTTCTCGTGACTTTCTGGAGTCGGAAGGTCAGTGGGAAGAAGCACTGCGCTTCGCCAAGATGCGTCAGGATATTGGCCTACTGCGTCATCTTAAACAGAAAAAAGATAGCCAAGACTAGTCTCGTCTTGCCGGAGAGCGTTAAGTCAAGTTTACTCTCCCCATCTAATAGGGGGGAGACATGAAAGCTTTGGACGTCATCGTTATCGGCGGGGGACACAACGGGCTTGTAGCCGCAAATTATTTACAAAGAGCCGGGCACTCTACGTTGGTTCTCGAACGGCGATCTGTCGTTGGGGGCGCCTGTGTGACCGAAGAAGTTTTTCCGGGTTATAAAGTTTCGACCACCAGCTATGTTTGCAGTCTTTTGCGCCCCGAAATCATTCGTGATTTGAATCTCAAAAAGTATGGGTATGAAATTTTAGAAAGAGATCCCTCTTCATTTTCCCCCTTTCCCGATGGGCGTTACATGATGTTTTGGAAAGATCTCCAAAAAACTTGCGCCGAAATTGGAAAGTTTTCTGAGAAGGATGCGCGGACTTATCCTGAGTTTGAGAAGAAAATCACAGAGCTCGCGGCTTTTGTGACCCCGCTTTTGTTATCCGTCCCGCCCGATCCTTCTAGTTTCAATCCAGGGGAACTGATGCGAAGTCTTCAGCTCTTGCTGAAAGTGCGTGGGTTGGGAAGAGGGATTTACGAGCAGTTGCGCGTGTTTTCTATGAGCGTTGCAGATTATTTGGGTCTTTGGTTTGAGTCGGATGCGCTCAAGGCACGCATGGCAACCGACGGAGTCATTGGAGCTTGGGCCGGACCCTATTCGCCAGGGACTGCGTACGTGCTTTTTCACCACGTGATGGGAGAGACCGAGGGCGCGCAGGGTGTTTGGGGCTACGTTCGAGGGGGCATGGGCACTGTCACTCAGGCATTGTCCCAGTCTCTTAAATCTGTCGGCGGTCAGATTCTGACGAATGCCGAAGTCGATCACGTCATTATCAAGAATAACCGCGCTGTGGGCGTCGTGCTTGCAGATGGGAAAGAAATCTACGCCAAGAAGATTATTTCAAATGCGGATCCGTTACGTACATTTTTGAAAATGGTTGGTACCCAGAATTTACCTGGCGAGTTTGCTGACGGGGTACGCAATATTCGCATGCGCAGTGGCGTGATTAAGATCAATGTCGCTCTAAACGGTCTTCCTAATTTTACTGCGCTTCCAGGGGATAAAATGGGGCCCCAGCATCGCGGGACCATCCATATTGCTCCGGACATGCCTTACATGGAGCGCGCGTTTGATGATGCAAAACACGGGCGTCCTTCCGAAAACCCGGTCATCGAAATGTGTCTACCAAGCTGTGTGGATGAGACGCTGGCCCCAGCTGGAAAGCACTTGATGTCGATGTTTGTCCAGTACGCACCCTATACTCGAGCAGACGGGCGTCCCTGGGATTCATCGACAAATGCTGAATTTGCGGAGCGTGTGTTTTCGATCGTAAACGATTATGCGCCTGGTTTCCGGGATCGCGTCGACGCATTTCATGTGCTTAGTCCCGTGGATCTCGAGCGAGAATATGGCCTCACCGGCGGGAACATTTTTCATGGGGAAATGACCTTGGATCAAATGTTCTTCATGCGGCCTTTACCGAAGTTTGCTAACTTCCGAACCCCCATCAAGGATCTGTATATGTGCGGATCGGGCTGCCACCCGGGGGGCGGTGTTATGGGAGCTCCTGGATATATTTCGGCTAAAATAGTCGACAAAGACGCGCGTTTCCCACGCTCGCTATTTCACTGACTCCTAAACTCAGGAGTTCGACTTGCCGCCCAAGAGCGCGATCGAATCGCCTAATCGGCGTTTGTATCGGCCGGTGGAAGTTTCAATCCGATTCTCGAGGCGTTTAACTTGAGGGGAAAACCGTTCATGCAAGTTGTCTTGAATGGTTTCCTCTGCACTTTGGAGTGTCAGTTTGAAGTTCTCACCCAGCGCGACGGCTAACTCACGCCCCAAATTGCTCTCCACCGCGAACGTTAGGTTTTGATGGGTACCAGAAACAACTCCAGTTAAGTTTACTTCGCCTCCAAATCGAGAAAACACGTCTCGTAGAATTCTGTCCATCAAGGGGTATTGAGAAGAAGTCGCAAACTCGGCTTTCTTTAAGCTCAACGTCCAAGTGCTGTTCTGATTTACTCCCTCAAAAGCGGTTTTGAAGTGGAGTTTGGCTTGGGCTGTGGCGATAGAAACATCTAGTTCGGGGGACTTTTCTACGCTCCAGTCCGTAAGTGGAAAGGACTCGATTGTGAGTTCCGCCTGTTCCTCAGGTTGAGCGCTGGAATGATTGACCAGTGCGTGTGCCTTGAGGCCTCGTATGTGGGAGCCTGGAAAATCAGCCTGAATATCGACGATCAAAGGGAGCGAGGCGCCCAAAGGTTCGGACGCCAGGTTCGAGATCTCCCCTTGGATGTTTCCTTTGTGGTGGTCGACATCTGCGCTCGAGCGAATGCGAGCTTTTTTGACCCAAAAGCGGGGGCTGGGTTTGCCGGTGGTAACAGCAGAGTCCGAGCCTGGAGTCAGAGACGAAGTGAGCATCCAATTCAAATTTGGAGCCCCCATTTTGCGACGTGAAAGCTCAACCCAATAAGCGACGCGTTCGAGGTGATTCAGCGTGCGTCTTCCTAGCAGCTGTTGGGTGAAGTCCGGCGTATGCAATACTGGAACTCCCAACTTAGAAAGAATTCCTCGAACGTCTTCGGGGATGCGATCGAAGATATGATCCACCTTGGTGCCGAGTTCTTTTGCATCTTTTTCTACCGCCAGCTGCAGGTTTTGTAGGCGGTTAATTTTCTCTGTGGGGCTAAATTCTCCTCGAGTGATTTTTTCGTTCTCAAGGTCCCATTGAAGCATTTTTCGATCCAATTCGAGTTCAATGGCTTTGATTTCTTTGTGAATAATGGTCTGCTGTTGAAAAGGATCTACCGTAGTGCGCATCGCTAGCCCTCGCTGCAGTTGGGCTAAGTTGCGCAGCGGTGTTTCCCCCATGGAAGTCCTGACTGAGTCGTAAACAGCGGGCGAAATTCGATCGAGCAGGGCGGTCGGAGGCAGTGCATTGGTGTCGTGAAAGTCTAAGATCCCCGAGCTTTCGCGAGCGGTGTTATACCGCACGCCTTCGATATCTAATTCGGGAATCACAAGCCGCATGGAAAGCAGCGAAAAGCGTTCAAAAGTAAACTTAATTTCGTCTACTTCGATGAGGTTTCGGACTGGGTGCGTGTGGTGGGTCACTTCAAGGCCTTGGATTCTGCAGCTGCCTCGAAGGAGTGAAACATCCAAATCCCGGATGTTGACCTGAGCTCCATTGAGGTTGGTCAGGTAGGATTCCGTTGCCTGGTGGACTGCGAAATTCAGCCAAAAAGGGAAGGTAACTACGGCGAAAAAGCTGGCCGTGAAAGCAATGGGCTTCCACCATTTTTTCAGAAAAAGAGTCAGCTGCGTGGGGGGCTTTAAGTAGGACATCCGATCCACCTCTAGTCGCCGTACTCCCCACTTACGGGCGGGAGGAATTTGGGCTTATTATATGGCAGTAGGTAGAAGTTGCGCAATAGACGAGGTTGTACTATCTATCGCGGCGTGAATGAATTCGAATACAGTCCGGACGCGCCTGTTGACCTAGAGTCTTTTCCCAATCCCGAATTGAACCGGCGGTATCAAATTGAGTTTGTTTGTCCAGAATGGACTGCAAACTGCCCCAGGAGTGGGTTTCCTGATTTTGGGACGATTACCATTCGTTACGAGCCTAATCAGTCTTGTGTTGAGCTGAAATCGCTCAAACTGTACATAAACTCGTACCGCAACCGCCATATTTTTCATGAAGGCGCAGTGAATCAGATACTGACGGACCTTGTGAACGCCACTCACCCATGGAAAATGGAAGTCGTTGGTGATTTTAACGTGCGAGGAAATATTAAAACGGTGATCCGGGCCCAGTACGAGGATCCTCAGGGAATTCGTTGATCCTTGAGTTTTTACCGCAATCCGCACAGAGTAGAGGCAATGAACTTGCTCCGAAGTACCCTCTCTCCTGGCACCATGTGGAACCTTCCGAATTTACTCACTATTTTGAGGATAGCCCTGATTCCCGCGTTGGCCCTATTATTGGGGTTTGATTCGGAACAGCCCCCGTTTGATCAAGACTGGATGTTTCGTTACTCCCCTGGGCGCGTGGCGGCAGTCGTGCTTACCCTGATGGGAATCACTGATCTTCTGGATGGCTATCTAGCTCGAAAATGGAAAATAGAAAGCCTCATGGGAAAGTTTTTAGATCCTTTGGCGGATAAGCTAGTTCTGATGGTGGGTCTGATCATGCTCTTGGACTTAGAACGGGTCAGTGCGTGGTTAGTAATCGTGCTCCTGAGCCGGGAGCTCTTGATAACTGGTCTAAGAGGGATAGCCGTGGGAGAAGGGCTCGTAATCCCTGCCGGACAGGCTGGAAAATTTAAACTGATTCTGCAGATGGTCGGAATGGGTTTTTTAATGTGGTACGGAAGTGCTTTTGGCTATCCCGCTGTGAAAGTAGGGACCTTCATTCTATATGTTGCTCTGCTGATCTCGGTGGTCTCCGGGTTGCAATACCTGAGTGATTTTTACGTTGCTCTTAAGGGGCGTCGTCCAACCCGCTAGCGCGAGGACCACGGCGCGCTTCCATGAGCAATTGGCGAAACGCCAAGTCTTTTTCTAGAGATTCGCTCTCCATGTATTCGCTGATGATTTTATGGGCTGTTTCGGATTCTTGATCGACATCGACGAGGTAGTAACCCAGGGATAGTTTCACATAAGGATCTTTGGAGAGCTTTCGTGAGAGCGATTGTAAAGTCTCTTTCGCTTCCTCTAAATCGCGGCTCTGCACCGCCGCAACCGCCCAACCTGCTCTGGCAGCAGCGTCGTCATCGTCCATTTGCAAGGCTTTTTTGAAATAGCCACGAGCTTCCACGCCATTGCGGTATTTGAGAGCAAGGAACCCAAGATTAATCCAGGCTTCTTTGGCGTCGGGGGACTTTATCGCTTCTTGAAAGTACGCCATTGCTTGAGGTTCGTGGCCCTGCTTGATGGCAGCCACTCCCAGGTTATTCCAAACCGATCCTGTCGCCGCACCTCGGGCGATGAGCGACATCCAACAGGTGTTCGCGGTTTGTGGTTTTCCTGCTTCGAGATAGGCCAGCCCAAGCAAGTTCACCAGCGCCGTATTTTCCGGATCACGCGCGATGGCGTTTTCAATAAGGGGGATAGAACGACTGGGAGATGCGACCCGCAAGATGTTCAAGAAAGCAAAGCTGCCTCCTTTGCGAATATCATCTGGTTTTTCGGAGTCGTAACCTCGTTTGAGCAGGCGCGTGCGCTCGTTCGCGAGGCTTTCGTAGTTTGTGCTATTGGGGGTGAGGTTATGGGTGTCGCTAGTGCGAGCCATATCATACAGCATTGTAGGATCTTCCGGGGCAACACTCGCCACCTGTCGTGTCGAAGAAAACAATCCCGAAGAATAAAACGGGTAAGAATAATTTTTCAAACTTCCCATCTCGGTTTTGCTGTTTCGCCCAGGCTCCTGCACGCTCAAGACGACGCTGGGCAGGTAGAACGTCCTGGCTCGAGGATACCGGCTCGGGTCGAGTTCAGCGGCTAGGCCATAGCACAATGGGGTCCAGGGAGAGAGCACGTTGAATTCTTGCGCTTTGTCCAAGCAGCTAGCGGCAAAGCCGCGTGCTTTTTCATTGAAGGGATCGACCATCTGGCGTTTGATTTCTTCTCTGTACTGGGTCAACGCTTCGGCGTTTAGCTCAGGTGGCACGGGAGCTGTTTCCACGGATTGTGCCATGTGTCGGTAAATCGCTGCGGTTTTGTAAATGGCGCCCAGCCCCCACTCTGCATTTCCTAGGGAAGCAATTTTTGCATATTCACGTTCGAGTTCTTGTAGCAGCAGAAGTTTACGTTTTAGGTTCGCGGCCATTCGCTCTTGCGGAAGCGAAAGCGTGTAACGATGCAACTGCGTCTCTCTTTGACTGACCCACCAAAAACGGGTCTTCGCCAGGGCTTCAACGCCCTTTGGGGACTTTCGAATTTCCGCGCCAAACTTATCAGAGACGCGAAATGCCTCTTCCATCAAAGAGGGTGGAAGTTTGCCGGTACGACTCGCTGCGACCTCCGCTGCTGCTATCGTATAAGCGAGGTATTCAGAGTAGGAAATGCCTCGCGCAGAGCGGGCGCTGAGATAGTAGCGAAAGACCTTTTCTGAAGCGCCCTGGGATTCATACAGGGACAGTAGATCGTGCTCAATTTGTTTGGACTCGTTGGGAAAAGCGCGCTGCAGCCGAGAGAAAATCGCCTCTGCTCTATCCATGTGTCCCGTACCACCAAGGTACAATCCCGCAAGTCTCAATGCATTCTTGGATTGGGTGTTGCTGGGGTAGGTGTTGGCAAATTCTTCAAAATATTTTCCGGCTTTTTCAAAGCTTGCGAGAGTTTCGTGCGTTTTGGCAACCTGCAAAACCATGTTTTCTCGATAGCGACTTTTTGGGAATCGTCTCAAAAAGCGTTCCTGCACTTCTACCGCCGCGACCAACATATTGGCTTTCGTGTAGTTAACAGCAGCGTTAAAAAGGGCTTTCTCAAGCAGCGCTTCGTCCTGAGGTCCATACGTGCGGGTGTATTCGACGTAACTCTCGGCAGCTTCTTTGAAGTGTTCTTTCTCCTCTAATAAGGCAATGCGTTTGAGTTCTGCTTTCCGCAAAATATCAGCTACTTCAGAACGGAATGCGGGCTGCTTAAGTTCTTTTGTATCCAAAAATTTCTGGCAAGCGGCAATCAGTTTTGAATAGTCTTTCTTTCGGTTCAAAATATCCAAAATGAGGTAGGCGCTGCTAGGAGCGGTTTCATGGCTAGGGTACTTCTGAATAACCAGAGAAAAACCCTTGTAGGCGTCGCTAAATTCATGATGCATGTAGTTCAAGTAAGTTTGTTCGTATAGGACATCTCCGGCATCTTTAGCAGTGGGGTAGTGCTTGAGATACTCGTCCGAAACCGCAAGGAATTTCTTTTCGGTATCTGAGTAAGCGATGGGTTGCAAAGACTCATCTTCTTTTGCGTTTAGCTTGGACGTGGATTTCGAACTGATGGTTCCTAGTCCGGCTTTCTTTCGATCCGCATCAACCTGTTTGTCCAGAGCTGCAAGGGCATACCGAATGGCATCTTTTTTCAGCTTGCCTACGCGCGGATCTTGATAGGCTTTGTAGTACTGCTCCGCCGCTTCTAAGTAGGTGTGCTGTCGGAACAGAATCTCCCCAAGACTAAATCGCATTTGAGCAAGATTTTCCGAGTGTGGAAAGAATTCGACATATTTTTCATAGAGCGTTTTTGCTCGGGTATAGAGCGCTTCGTTCTTAGTTTTTTGAGCAATAGCATGCGTGTTGGTTGCAAAACCGCGAGTGACTTCTTCATAGGACTTAACCGCTCCCTGAACGACTCCGGGAGAGTTTGAGTTCATTTCATACCAACTTGATTTAGTGACATAGGTGGGAAGATTTGAAATTAAGTGTTTAGTTGCAAGATCGTCCCTTCCGAGGCCTTTCGATGCATCTAAAATACGTAGGCCATGGTCGCTGTTTTTTGCGTAGTTTTTATCAAGTTCAAGCAACTGTTCATCAATTTTAATAGATTCGTTGAAACGGCCTTTTTCATAGGAAATCGCCGCCAGGGACTCCAATCCGGAGCGATGATGGGGCATGCCCAAGGATCTGTAAAACTCCAAGGCGTCCTGGACTGCGTGGAGTTCTCCGAAAGACAGAGCGATGTCCCGAATGGCTTCGCCACGAATACGCAGTGCCGAACTATCACTGTCAGAGTCTGCAAACCCGATGACCCATTTAAACTGTTTGATTGCCTCGGGGTAAGATTCGCGATTGTGGGCGCACCAAGCTTTTTTGTAGACAGCGTAGGGGAACAGCGGTGCATATTTTATTGAGATAAGTTTGTCATAATAGACTTCGGCTTCGCGGAACTTATTTTTTTCGAAAAAGTAATCAGCCAGTTGTACCAGGGACTCTCCATAGAATTTGGACTTCGGGGTTTCGCGTGCAATGCGCTGAAAGTAACGCATGGCTTCGTCCACTTTGCCGTCATCGAGTGTGGAGACTGCTAGAAAATACAAGACTTCGTCACGACGCGGGTGATTGGGTGCTCGGCGCAAAAGATCCTTATAAACTGTTTTTGCGCGGTTTAATGAGGCCTTGGCTTCGCTCGCATCGATAGAAGGTTCTTTTCCTTTTTTTGTTTTTTCCCAGACGGCGTGTGTTTTGTCGAAGTCTTGTTGGGCTTTGGACAAGGAGGCGTAGTAATCCTCCATATACAATTTGCCCAATCGAAGATTCAGCTCGGCTACTTGCTCGCCATCGCGGGAATCGCGAATGAATCGCTTGATGTCTTCGATTAAAGAATGGCGCTTTTGAGACAGGATGGCCGCTTTGTCAGCGTTGTACTCTTCTGCGTTGTCCTGATTCAGCGTGAAGGGGTTTCTTAAGACGGTCGACTTCTTTTTGATCTTCACACGCGATACCGCGCCAAAGGCATTATCCGCGAAATACGCGGTGGTTCCGAAGACCCCGGCAACGAGCAAGAGTCGAAACAGGTATTTTCCCAGTCTTCGCATTTGTGGGGCCCTCTTCATAATGGCTCTTTCACTGCTTCACTTAGTTTATAGGTAGGCGTGATTCTGGGCAAAATCCGCATCGAGCGGCGGCCAAGAAAAAAGCCTGTCATTTCAAGGACTAAAATTGTGTAGATCGTGTTGAAGATAACTCAATAGTCGTCAAAACCAGCCTATTTTCGATGCCTTCTAGGCACTCCTTCACCCCTCTTTTCGACAAGATCGAGAAAAGACTTAATGCTTTGCGTTACGATTATCTCGTGAACGGTGCAGGAGGCGCGCGGAGAATGAACAAGAAGTTCTTTAGCCAAGTACTGGTTGCGGTATTGATGCTAGTCGTGACTGGCTGCAAAGACGGTGGTGCTTTCTATTCCAACCTTCTGCGCAGCGATGTGTACGTTCAACAGTACAACGAAACTCAATACGATTTTTTATGGGTAATGGATAACTCCGTGAGCATGACCGCACGGCGCCAGTTCGTGAGAGATAATCTGGATGGATTTTTGTCCATCTTGAACTCGCGCAAAGCGATCGACTTCCAAATGGCAGTGGTCACAACCGACTATATGAGCAACGCCGGAGACCTGGTCACGGCCCCTGGCGGACTGCGGGTTGTGAAGAGCACTGTGTCTGCAGATCCCGATGCGGATTTCGCGACGATTGTGAACGCCATTGGGGACTCAGGCACGTCGTTCTGGGAACAGGGATTGGAGGCAGCCTATCAGGCTATCAGCCAGCACGGTTCCGAGTTTTCTCGCCCCGGAGTTCCGCTGATCATTGTCTTTGTCACAGACGAAGAAGACTTTTCTTGCGAGAGCCACTGTTGGGGCGCGGAGCCAGAAAATAACCCAGATGACGTGGTTTATGGCGTTGCACGCTATAGCGACTATTTCTCCAGCTACAAAGCCGCACAAGGGACATCGACTTATGTGTTTCCTATCGTAGGGATCTCGACGGGCAGTTGCGGAGTCAGCAGCTATGGTTCTCGTTACCAAGCCGTTCAGGAAGCCGTTGCTGGTTTGGGAGCTACGGGCAGTATTTGTAACGATGAGCTGAGGGACAGCTACGAAGGCATTGCCCGCATTATTGGAGATCGAGGCGTGGTGTTCCAGTTGACCCAGCCCGGTTCGGCCAATGGTTTGCGCGTGTTTGTGAACGATGAGCTCATCCCGTCGGATTCCGCACACTATGTTTTTGATGCCGATTCCAATTCGATTATTTTCACTGGTTCGGTTCCTAGCAATGGGTCGCTCATCCAGGTGGATTATCAACAAAACGTAGATTGAGTTTTTTGGGGTGGTTTCAGTTTCGTGAGTGAATGCGTAAAGGGCGAGAACATGGAAGTTCTCGGAAAAAAAGAGGTACGTTATGCAGAACCTTTCAATGCGCGCAGCGTATTTTGCTGTGCTTTCGGTTGCTCTGTTTGGGTGCGGCCAATCTTCCCGATTAGAATCCGCTAGATCTGCAGATGAGTTGGCGGTTTTGGCGAAAAGTTCGTTTTTCAAAGGCGAGGTCACTCCTGCTGCGGATTCCACAATTCAAACAGCCAGTTCTGGATCTTCGCAATTGATTACGGACGGTGGTTACATTGCTGACCCCAATGCGCCCAAAGGCAATGATGGTGGTTACATTCCAGCTCCTGGTACGGGTGGCGGTAGTACCGGGGGGACGGGGAATACGTCTGGTTCGACTGAAGGTAGCTCCGCATCTAATTCCGGTACCCAACCTTCTGCCGAAGGCGGAGGGTCCACTACGGCAGGTTCCGGGTCTAACGGTGGAACTTCCTCTGGAACGACGGCAGGAGGGACGGATGGTGGCGCGATTACAAACCCTCCCCAGAGTGGTGGGACAGATGGTGGTGTGATCGCGGGTCCAAGCAATGGTACGGATGGCGGAACAGTTGGAGGAAGTTCCTCCGGCGGTACGACCACTCCCGGTGGGGCGGAAAACCCGGGTGGAGGACAGGTCGCTGGCCCGGTTCCCCCTCCAGTAACTACAGAACCTCCGATAGAGCCCCCCACTCCGATCGTTGGAACTGTAGACCCTGAGACCGGAGGAACCAGTTCAGGCGGATCCAACACCACAGATGGCGGTATGGTTAGCCCTCCTCCCGGAGCGGGAGGTAGTGATGGTGGAGTTGTGCAAGTTCCCAATACAGGAACAGGAAGTGGTGGAGGAAGTTCTAGTGATCCGACCAGTCCGAGTAACCCAACAGATCCGACGGGGTCTGGAGCTACGGGCGGCGGATCGGTAGCACAAAACGGTGGATCAGGTTCAGGCACTAACCCAGGCTCTCAGCCGGGCGGTACGGATGGTGGCAGCGTCACCAATCCCGGCGCGGGTGGTTCGGATGGTGGGACAGTGGTTGAGAATCCTCCTTCTGGAGGCATCATTGCCTCGGAAAACCCTGGTGGTGGAGGCGGAGTGGTCCCTGACCCCTCAAACCCCACCAACCCCGGCAATCCCACAGGCCCTGTTGCAGGTGGGGGGAGTTCAGGTGGCACAGGCGGTTCGGGTGGAAGCAACACCAACCCTGGTGGAACCGATGGCGGAACAGTTGGAGGAGGGTCCACTGGAGGCAGTGATGGAGGATCTGTCGTCGGTGGGAACGATCCTAAACACGACTGCAAGCCGTGCACGGATCCCACAGTTTGTCCTTCGTTCCAAGTTACGTTGAACCGGGTTTGCTCGCAGAAGCGCAGCGCGATCCCGTTTCCGGAGTTTGTGTTCTTTGAAGAGGCAAAGAATCCAATCCTGACGTTCGAATCGCAAGTCAATTCCTGTCGTTCAGACAAAGACTCGCGCAAATTAGCTTCGATGGGTTGGGCAATGTCCGAGGGCGCGCAGTCGCGCCTTTTAGGGGTGTTGTTCAATTCAAAGCGCCAACCCACGCGAATCGCTCTGGCGAAAAAGGATCTGAAGAGTGTGGATTTGTTGCACGCGAAGTACCGCACACAGCTTTCGCTTGCGATGACTCAAGTGAAAGCCTGGTTTCCTCACACTTGGAGAAATATCTGGGTTGAGGCTTCGGTCTGTGATGACACGAACAAGGACGGACTTTGCTATGGTGAGAATCCGGAGAGACAGCTGCTTGCGGCTTCTTCAGGGTTCCGTTTGGGGCAACTTCCACGCAATGTAAACTTGATGGTATGGAACGGCCGTTCTCGCAATATCTGGAACAACCCAGAAATGTGTGAGCAGCAAATCAGCCCTCTGGTCTTGGACTTGAGTGGCGATGGGTTCCAGTTCTCTTCTCCGGAGAAAGGGGTTCTGTTTGACCTCCAGGATACGGGACGACCGGTGTTGTCGGGTTGGATGGTATCCAAAGACGACGCGCTCTTAGTCCGAGACTTGGATGGTAATGGCAGAATCGATTCCGGAGCGGAGCTGTTTGGCTCTGCCACCCGTTTGCCTAGCGGTGCTCGGGCGGCTAATGGGTTTGAAGCGCTGAAGGCGTTGGACTCCAATGGCAACGGTTCTTTCGATCCTTCCGACATCGAATGGTACTCCGTTCGATTGTGGATCGATCGTAATCGTGATGGCATTTCGGATAGGGGAGAGCTGTATAGTCTCCGCCAGGCAGCGATCGAGTCTATCAGCCTGAACTACCTCGAAGCACAAGAGATCGATCCTTATGGCAATGAGACTCGCCAGCGAGCGACTTATCGACGGACGGTGAACGGCAAGTCCACGCTGCGACAAGTTATCGACGTCTGGTTCAACACATTGAATGTCGATTAAATCGGTACGCGGTTACTTTTTTACAAAAGTAACCGCGTACCTGTTTCGTAATATAGCTTATGCGACAGTTTGCGACACTTGGTCGCACTGGGAGAAAACCTAAAGGTAGGGCCATTCAGACTCTTAACGGGGGGACAGCGAGTTCAATCCCGTCTCTCCGAAGCATTTCCAGCAACTCCCAATTGATCGACTGCTGGGTGTCCATGTAAGTCAGGTAGTCTGAGTCCGTTATCCAATAAACGATCTCAAAGTTGAGGGCGCTCGTTCCAATCTCTTTAAAATGCGCTCGTTGAAATCGGGCATGCTTCTGCGATTCAATGATGTTTTGAATTCGTACGGGAAGTGTTTTTAGTTTTTCGTTGGGCGTATCCACGCTCAGCGCCAACATGAAACTGATGCGCCGCTCCTGCATTCTGCGGAAGTTGCGAATGCGGCTTTCGAGGAGATCGGAGTTGGGAAAGATCAACTGCTCTCCGGATTGACTGCGAATTCGAGTGGTCTTTAGGCCTACTTTTTCTACGGTTCCATTAAATTCACCCACGGCAATTTGATCTCCGTAGACGAAAGGTTTATCCAGAACAATAGTGAGTGAAGCAAAGAGGTCGCCTAAGATTTTTTGAACTGCAAGGGCGATCGCGATGCCGCCCACACCGAGTCCCGCCACGAGAGCATTGATGTTCACGCCAAAGTTGTCTAGCCCCCAGAGCGCGACAGTCAGGTACAGGATTCCGTTTAAAAGAAACCCTACCGCGCGCATGGTCTGCGTACGCGCGCCATCCTCCACACCTTTTGAGCGGCCATCGTAATCCACCCAAAAGCGAATCAGCGCACTTCCCCAGAAGCAGATCTGCACCAAGAGCATGATTAGGGCAGATTTAGAAATTACTTGTTCGGCTTTAGGGGACAGATCTAGCAAAAATACAAACGTGCTAAAACAAATCAGTTGGAGAAAGAGTGCTCGGGTGCTGGACAAAACAGCGATGAGGCCTTGATTCCAGGCGTAAGCCGGCGTCACCGGAAGTCGCCTGAGACGGCGCAGGACGAAAGACTTGGTGAGAGTCAAAATAGCGTACGCAGCGAGCGCAACACCGGTAGCTACGAGCCAACGTTCGATGGGGTTATTGAGGATTAACTTTTCTAAAAGATGCATCTGCTGAAGGTACCAGATAGGGCTTGCCTGGACCAGGTGTTCGGGGGAAAAAATAGCTTACATGGGAGCATTGAATGAAAATAGTTCGAGACGCTGACGAAGCCATTAGCGACGTTACCGATGGTTCGACTCTTGCCATTGGTGGTTTTGGTCTTTGTGGCATTCCAGAAAACTGTATTACCGCGTTGGTGCGAAAAGGCGTTCGGGATTTAACTATCATTTCGAATAACGCTGGTGTGGATGACTTTGGCATCGGCTTGCTCTTGCAGCAGCGTCAGGTGCGCAAAATGATCTCGAGTTATGTCGGGGAAAACAAGCTTTTTGAACAGTTGGTTTTATCGGGGGAGTTGGAACTCGAGCTTACTCCGCAGGGGACACTTGCAGAGAAACTTCGTGCGGGGGGTGCGGGGATTCCAGCCTTTTTCACGGCGACTGGTTATGGGACCCAGATAGCAGAGGGGAAGGAAACCCGAGAGATCTACGGACGGCACTATGTGTTGGAGCACTCGCTGTTTGCAGATTTTTCGTTGGTCAAGGCGTGGAAAGGCGACGAAATGGGCAATCTTATCTTTCGAGGCACGGCCCGCAATTTTAATCCGATGGTTGCCACGGCCAGTTACCATACGATCGCCGAAGTAGAGGAGATAGTGCCCGCCGGAGCATTGGATCCGGATCATGTGCATGTGCCAGGGATTTATATCAAACGATTATTCCAGGGTAAGAATTACGAGAAACGGATCGAAAAACGCACTTTGAGGGTGGGGTGAGATGTGGCTTTAACTCGAGAGCAGATTGCCAAACGTATTGCCCGTGAAATTCAGGACGGGGATTATGTCAATCTGGGCATTGGTATTCCAACCCTAGTCGCCAACTACATCCCCGCCGGAGTTCACGTTGTTCTTCAGAGCGAGAATGGTATCTTGGGCATTGGTCCCTATCCCACCGAAGCCCAAGTCGACCCCGACTACATCAACGCTGGTAAAGAGACGATTACCACTTTGAAGGGATCGTCTATTTTTTCGAGTGCCGATTCGTTTGCGATGATTCGGGGTGGGCACATGGATCTCACGATCATGGGCGCTATGGAGGTGGACGAATCTGGCAGCATCGCCAACTGGATCATTCCAGGGAAGATGGTTAAGGGGATGGGCGGGGCGATGGACCTAGTCGCGTCAGGGAGCCGCCTGATTGTGGCTATGCAGCATGTTTCCAAATCCGGAGAGAGCAAGATACTGCCCAAGTGCACTCTGCCGCTCACCGGGGTAAGGGTCGTGAAGCTCATCGTGACCGAGCTTGCGGTAATAGAGGTATTGCCCACGGGTTTGATGCTCAAGGAACGCGCGCCGGGCGTTTCTGTCGACGACATCCTAAAAGCCACAGCAGCCAAGTTGCATGTGCCAGCAACCGTGCCCGAGATCAGTGGGGTTTAGTGAGCGTGGGCGTGAGCTTTAGGGTGGAGAGCGACGGGCTGCGATCAGGGCTGGTGATCGTGTATCGAGGTGCGGACTGGATAGCTTTTAGTTGGGATTATTCAGACACGACTTTATGTGTGAGTTTTCCCAAGAAAGAACAGTGGGTTCAGTTTTGCACCGTGGGCAAGTTTTTGCATGCATCGGAGTTGTTTGGCGACGCTAAGATGCCGGCAGATTTCTCCTGGGCTTTAGATCTATACGATGAAATCAAAAAAGCAGTAGCTCAAAACCCAAGCTTTCGTTTTAAGAATACCGAAGTCACTGCCGGCGATATTTACTTTTCCGGGTGATGTTGAGGCGTTGTCTTTTTCTCATTTGCCTAATTTAGTGAGGCTTCATGCAGTTCAAGGCTGATATTTTATTGAAAAAGCGAGCTTTTATTCGTGCTATCAAGCGAGTTGCGGTCGACTCCTTGGGGCATGTGGGTACGCTGCTTCCTATTGAAGCAAAGATTTGGGCTGCAAAAAAATCTTCTAAACTGGATTCTTGAGTTAGCAATGCGGCAAAATCTACTCTCAGCAAATTCAAGTTTTTGTCTTTCACTAAATTATTTTTGGAACGAATTTTGGCATTGAAGTAATACTTTAACTCAAAGCCCCAAAATAACTGATTATCAAAAAAATACGTGATTTTTATTGGAAAAAAAAAACGCTTTCCCTA
>CAZTDN010000001.1:166249-199545 GCA_964611895.1 uncultured Pseudobdellovibrionaceae bacterium | reverse complement strand
GTGGGGGTGGCAAGGGCCAGGGCGGTGGAGGCGGCATGGGAGAAATGCCCATGGCTCCGGAGCTTGGAGAAACTCCCGAATTTGCTCTGACCGAAAGCCCGCGCGAAGTCGAGTTGGGTTCCGTTGCGGACGGTTTGGCCGCGCAGCCGTACCAGTCGACTCCAGGGCGCACGGAGTTTACGTCGACACCGTACCAACCGTCGTTGTTGCCGCCGACGCAGATGCAGGACTTTTCTCCGGCTGCGATGGCGACCCAAGCTAAAAAAGGCCTATTCCTCACAGGTGCAGGCAACCCCGGCAGCCCGATTGCCGATGGCGGCATGGGTGCCCAAGGGCCTCAAGGCGCAGCAGGGGGAATGCCGGGACAGGGTGCGGGCCAAACGCCGATGACCGGTGGAGCGGGTGGCGGTGCAGGAGCTGGTGGTGGCATGGGCGGCGATCCGTTTGGTGGCAACACACCCGCGGCAGAAGAAATGACCAACCGCATGGCTTCGCAGGAATTGCAAATGGGAACAGGCAGTGGCGGCGAGGGCGCTGCCGGGGGCGAAGGTGGCGGAGAAATGGGCGAAGAAATCGCTTCTTCCAAAGGGCCTAACATTCCCACCGATGCTTTGCCGGCCAAACACGGCGGCAACAAAAACCCTGTGGCTCAAGGCTTGATGACGTGGGTCGGGTGGGCATCGAATATGTGCCGCACAGCGAGTGGTAAATCCGTCATGGGAGTTTGCACAGGAGCTCCTCGGGTTGCAGCGAGCGGGGTGCGACCGCTGCCCGAAGGTGCGGTGGAAGCACTGCTTGCTCAGGGCAAAGGTTCTCGCGAACGCGCCGTGGCGTCGGTAGACGGTCTCAAACCCAAAGAAGCCAGCACGGCGACATTCGACAAAAACAGCCCAGCCGCCGCTGCGCGTGGGCTACTGGGCTTGGTCTCGGGGCAGTAACGCACCGCTCAACCAAACAGGTCTTTGCTTACTCTCTCCCAGTGCTAGAATCGGGAGCTAGGGGGAGAAATCATGTCGAAACAATTCCTACAGGCTATTGTGGGTGCAGTTTTGTTTTCCGCGGTGAGCGTGCAAGGCGAAATTCCCAAAGAAGCCAAGTACGAAAAAATCTCTCCCACTCTGATCAACGGCACACCGGTGGATCCAGGGACTTGGCCCGAAGTTATTCGTATCCGTTCGGGAACCTCGGGGTGTTCTGCAACGATAGTGGGGCCGCGGGCGATCCTCACTGCCGCTCACTGTGCCAACAATGGCGCCACCGCGACGTTTACTTACAAGGGGGCCAATTACAGCGCCAAGATCACGCGCAGTCCGATTTGGCCCGCAAAGGATCAGGACGTAGCTATCGGCATTTTGTCGTCGGATATTCCCGGAGTCACTCCGCATATCATCGGGGGCGAAGCCAAGGTCAAAACCGAAATCACCTTGTTGGGCTATGGGTGCATTCACCCACCTAGCGGCGGAGGTGGCGTGGGGACGGGGGGTAACGACGGGATCTTGCGCATTGGAAAGAGCACGATTGTCAGTTTTTCGTCGTATGACATGGTCTCGCGGTCGGGTGGAGCGGCTTTGTGTCAGGGCGACTCCGGAGGCCCGGCTTTTGTGCAAGTGGATGGGAAGTACTTGCTCCTGGGGGTGAATTCCAAAGGCAATATTCGAGACACCAACTACAACACACGCACGGACATGCCGGAGACAGTGGCATTTTTCAAAAAAGTCAGCGCCGACAACGGCGGCGTGGTGATTTGTGGAATCACCGACCCGTGCTCGTCGACACCGGCGCCGGAGCCAACGTGCACGCTCACCGCGAACCCTTCTGTTGTGCCGCTCAACGGGTCCCTTGCCTTGATGCTCAAATCGCAAAACGCCGTCTCGGCGGATATCGACGGAACGTCGGTCAATGTCCCTGAGGGGGAAAAACGGCTCAACCCGGACAAGGCAGGAACTTTCAAAGCCGTTGCGACCGTACGCAACGCCGACGCCAAAACGGCGACCTGTTCTGCGGAGTACACCGTCAAGCAAGACGATCCGGTCGAACCCGAACGGCCTTCGTGCACAGTGACGGCGATCCCTTCGGTGGCCAAGATCGGCGAGACGATCGTGCTCGAAATCTCGGCCAAGGGAAAAGTCGATTATGCCAGTATCGACGGTAATTCCGTTTCCGTGCCGGTGGGTAGGCTCAACGTCAATCGCACGGCAGTGGGGGACTATTCCGCTACGGGTTTTGTGCGCGGTGCGGGCGGGTCGGCGAATTGTTTTGGCGAGTACCGGATCGAAGACGGCACGGTTCCGCCACCGATTGCCGAGTTTGCGATAACGCCCACGCATTGTGGAGCGAACGTCTTTCCGCAGTCGGGGATTCAGTCAGCATGCCTGGCAGTGGTCAAGACCGATCCTTCCTGGCAGACCACGGTGTCTAGGGTGGTGTTAGTGAATAACGTCGATAAATCCCAAGAAGTCTTGCCCATCCTGGCTTCGAATTCTTTGGCCTCGGGTGTGGGGTCGAGCCAGGCCACGGATCAGTTTGTGGTTTACGGCGGCAAAAGCCTCGCGGGGTCTGCGGTGCCCGTGCTAGACACACGCGCGGGCAAGCTCACCCGGTTAATTGCGGGCAATATTCCCAAAGCAGTCGAAGGGCGCAGTCCGAATGCGGGGCGACTGTATCTGGTCAAGGCGTTGTCGGAATTTGACGTCGGTAAGTTTTTGCCGGTGTTGAACGAAGCGCCGTAAGGATTTTATTTTGAGAGGGGGCGAGTGGAGCCGGCGACTATCTGATTGCGGCTCATGACGACCGATAACGGTCCTGGGAGCAGGGGGGCGTTGGGATCGGTCATGCGTCCCGCGGCACTGCGAGCCGTACTAGCGATTCCGCGGCTGCTTTCATGGCTAAGGGTGGTTTCCGTTCCACTCCAAGACGCCTCAGCTACCGCAGGCGGTGCGCCACCGCCGAGGAGCGAAGAAAAATCCAAACCATCTGAGGTTTCTTCTTTGGTGTTTGTGCCCGTTGGCGCCGAAGGGATTTCGGCGGTCGAAGCCATGCCCCTCCGGGACGCATTGCCCGTGGGCGAAATCGATGCGAGCCGCGTGTCGAGCGAAGTCGCCGCGGTTGCTGGGTTTGTCGTCGAAGGCGTTGAGGAAGCGGCACCAAAAATTGCACCCAAGCCCCCGGCGGTAGTGGTTGCGGTACCGGGCGAGACGCGTGCGCCCAAGTCCCCCGCGGAGGAAGTGCGTGAGCTTTCGGCGATCGGGTTCAGGGTTTGTTTGCTCAAGACTTCGGCCTGTTTTTCGATCGCTGCCGCGGTTTGCAGGCTCGCCTCGGTGATTTGATTGGAGAGTTCTTTGGTGCGAATGTCCGCCATTTGCGCTGGATCGGTGAGGTTCTCAGTAGACGTTTCTTTTTTTGATGAAAGGGCTTCGATTGCTTTCATCAGCTCGGCGTCACCCACTACTTCTTGTTGAGGCGCGGGTTGTGCCGCCGAAGTATCGTTCAGGGGTTGAACGGGTGCTGGAGTCGATGAGGGTGAGGAACTACTGCCTCCACCCGAGCCGCCTCCCGAACCACCCCCGGAGCCTCCGCCCTGCTGGCCTTGTTGTCCTTTCATCAGTTGCGCCATTGTTGCGGGGTCCATGCCACCTTCTTCGCCACCAGCCCCACCGCCACCACCTCCGCCGGCGTCGCCCGCTTTGATCAGGCTCTCTCTGGCCAGGGCAGCGTTGTAGGATCCGACTGCTTCATTGAAATTATATTTAGCAGCATTGTATTGTGTCTGGGCTTCTGCGAGCGCGGTGTTTGCTCTTTCTAATTCCGCCTTCGCGTCAGCGTCATTCGGTTTTGCTTTGGCTGCAGCAGCAGCTTTTTTCTGAGCTTCCTGCGCGGCCTTTAGTTCGCGTTCTTCGGTTTTGAGGGTCTCGCCATTTTTCAGCACATTGAGCTGTTTGGCAGCAATCTCCTCATCACTTCCAAGGTTCTCTCCAAAACCCACCTCTGGCACACAGAGCAGGGCTAGCAGGAGCAATAGGGCTGGCAATGTAAGCTTGGGGCGCATTCTCTACAAAGAACTGCACGACTCGCGCCAAGTGCCGGCAGAGTATACCCCATAACACATTGATATCGTTGATCTAAAAACTGCCCCAAAACCCGCAGAATACGCTTGCCCCCCAAAAGCCGCCGATCTCTTGTTCAACCGCCCATTCGGTACGCGGTTACTTTTGCGAAATAGGTACGCGGTACCTTTTTGAAGGCGCTTGAGTCTCTCGCCCGAGCCGGAACTGAGCGATTTGCTCAATTTTTACAGCTAGTTGACAGATCAGGCCAAGAACCAAATTATCCCAGCCAGTGCATCGCAAAAACATGGGGCCCTCCAAGCGCGCGCAAGCTATCCCAAATCGCGGTGCACAAGCAATAGCCCTTTATGTTCGAGGCTAAACTGCCGAAAAACTAAGAGAACCTTCACCTTTTCGAGATTCGAACGCGCATGTTTTACCGGATACTCCCTAGCCTGCTCATCACGTCTTTTCTGGCGCTGCTTCCGTTCGTGTTTTTGTCTATTGAGAACAAACGCGCCGCACTTTACGATCTGACCTTTACGCTGCCGTACCTGAGTTTGATCCTCGTGGCGTTTTTGGGAGAAAAACTCAACCAACGTCGCATTCTGTTGGCCGCTCTTTCGCTAGCACTGACCTGCGCTTACTTGAGTTTCGATTTGCCGGAGGCCTTAGCGCCACACTCGATTCCCGAAAAAGGCCAACTCCTCGGCATCGCTCTCCCTATCACTCTTTATCTTTGTTTTGCGTTGGAAGAGAGCTGGCTGCGAGGGCCTCAAGTTCTTCTGTTTTCCGTGGCAGTGAACTTGCCCCTCTTTTTGGCCGACGCTCTTTACAGCACGCCGCAGTTTTATGGGGTTTTTCAGGGGCGGCTATTTGACGGTGTGTTTTTCTCACACTTATCAAACGCCGCAGTATTTTTGGCGCTGAGTTTTGCGGCGATGACGTATTTTACCCAAGACCGGTACCTGCAGCAGTTTCGCCTGTTTTTTTCGGTGGGCCTGATGCCGTTGCTATACGCATTCGAACGCACCAGCCAGGTTGTTGCGAATGTGCACCACTTTCGGCTGGAAGTGAGCCTGGCCTATTTATCGACGGCGGCAGTGCTGCTCTATGCGTGTTTTCATCTGTATTGGCAAAAGGTCTACATCGACGAGCTTACTGGTGTCCCCAATCGCCGAGCACTGAATGAAAAGCTTCGTACCCTGCGCGAAGACTACTGTATTGCGATGATTGATATCGATAACTTCAAGCAGTTCAACGATGCGTATGGGCACGAGCAAGGAGATTCGGTGCTAAAACTCGTGGCGAGCCAGTTTCGCACACCCGACCATGGCGAAGTGTATCGTTATGGGGGAGAGGAGTTTTGCATCGTTTTTCATCGCATTTCTCTGGCCCATGCGGCAGACATCGCTGAGGGAATGCGGGAAAAGCTCTCTCGGCGTCCGTTTTATATCCGTCCGTCTCGTGAAAATCTGGTGCACAACGCCAAGCTCGAACGAGGCCGTGGAGCTGCGCCGCATGTGCAGCGCGTGCAGATAACTATCAGTGTGGGCGTCGCACAACCTACTCACCTGGACCAACGTCCGGAAGAAGTCCTCGCGCAAGCGGATCAAGTGCTACTCAAAGCCAAAAAGACCGGCCGCAATCGCGTACTCGCCAGCTAGACGGTACGCAAGGCGGTACGCGGTTACTTTTTCAAGCTAGGTACGCGCTACCTTTTATGAAAAAGTAACCGCGTACCTTTTTGTACCTTTTTGGGAGGGGTTGCCGATTTGTGCTGCGGTACAGGTGACGATTTGCGGCTGGGCGCCCAGAACTTACGCTGTCTAAGTTTTGGCCTAGCCCTTGCTTTATGTCCGACCCGGTGGCGAGACGAGGACGTTCTCGCCGAGACTTTTTAGGGGGATTAAAGCAATGAACTCAAAATGGATTGTCGCATTGGTAGGCGCTTCGCTTCTGCTCATGGCCTGCGGAAAGAAAACCACCCTGACACCCGAGGCGACGGACTCTGGCACCACTTCTACCGCGCGCGCACAATGGGTGAAAAACATCCCTCTGAAAAGCTCGCTGGTTTCGGCTTTGGCCTCTTCTTATAGCTTGTATTATGGTCTCTGCGCTCAGCTGGTCGTTCCGGCGACGGGTAAACACGCGGGCCAACGCATTATCGAAGTCAGTTCAGGCTCCTGCCCATCGGGGCTCGTCGACAACACAACCAAAAAAGTTTTTGCGTTTACGTTCGAGGCGGTAGGTTCTTCCAATCAATACGCCTTGCGCGACGCTGAATATGGCATGCAAGCCGGTACGGCAGAATGGTCCAGCATCGCCGACAAAACCAATAAGAACGTCACCCAGCTCACCACACTTTGCACGGGCACTAGCGATTACTGCTGGATGCAAACCGACATGGAAGGCAGCTTGATTCGCATCGACGTGTACTAAGAACTACTCAAAAGATTGCACGTACCTACGGACTGTCTCTGCAGGCGCACTGTACGGAAAATGTCCGTAGGGCAAAGAGATGAAGCGCTCTGGTAGCAAGTCATCGCGAAGTTTCTCCATGTACTCGAACGGCAAGTAAGGATCGTTGGGACTCGCGATGATTTGCACGGGCATCGACAACCCCGCCCTTTTTGGAAAAGAATCTAAAAACTCCAAGCCCAAAGATAGAGTCATTTTTTCTGCTAATCGGTTTAGAATTAGTGCTCTGAACACTCCACGAATCCGCGCCGCAAAGGGCATGAGCCCCATATCCACTTCGCCACCATTGCGCCTCACTTCATGAAGTATCTTGCGTAGGCTAGTCCACTGCATGCGTAGTGGGTGCCGTACTTTAGACAATGGGACATGGCGAAACCCGCCATTAAAAATGGTCAGTTTTGAATCTAGTTCAACACCACGGCGTTTGAGTCGCATCAATGCCAGAAGGGTCAGAGGAACTCCCAATCCGTGGCATAAGATCGAACCGGGTCGCTCCTCTTCCATGACATCTGTCAGGTAGCGCGAGAGAGCGCGAGGATCCGTCCCTTTGGTGTGGGTCAAAATTTCTCGTGCAGTGATAATTCTTTGTTCTTCGCTCTCGCCGAGCAATTTTTCCCAAGTCTGCGCTGGGCAGGGCAACCCCGTAATGACTAGCCGCTTCCTCACGCCCAAAAAAGTACCAGCAGCCTCCCCTAGAGTTCAAGCGCGTTTGGGTACATAATACCGCTATGAAAAAACTTCTGTTTGTTCTTACGGCATCTTTTGCAGTGAGCTCTTACGGCTTGGTGGGACTCACCACAAGTATCGAACCCATCATGGGGTACGAGCGGGTGCAAAAATTTCTCCCGACCCAACACACGGTCGAGCGGTGGGTGTTTGGCGCTCGAGCGACCGCAGGGTTCACTCTGCTCTCCGCCGAAGCCGAATACACACGAGCCTCTGATACCGAAACTTTTTCGTCTGCTCCAGAAACTATCCGCGACACCGAAGATCGAGCGCGACTCGGGTTGCGCTCCACGCTGCGCATTGCCGGTTTTTTTCGTTTTCTGTTACGCGCAGGCGCGCAAGCAAACTACACCCGTCATGACATCACCACTTCGGGTGTCACAGTCACCACCATCGATCCTATCCGCTATCGTCCCTACGCCGGTGCCGGGGTCGGCCTAGCACTCGGCCAAGGGGTCTCGCTCAATGGCGACGTGACGACAGTATTTCATAATTTTCCAAACTTCAGTACCAACGACTACCTCGTCTCTCTGAGTTTGGCGGTAAACTTTCCCTAAATGGCGTCTTTAATTGGAAAGTCCGTTTTGATCACGGGCGCTTCTTCTGGAATTGGAGCAGCGCTGGCGCGGGCCTACGCCCACCGTGGGGCCAACCTTATCCTCGTGGCCCGTCGCCTGGATCGACTCGAGGGGTTGGCCGAGAAGTTGATTTTGTACAACCGCAAAGTGCTCTTTCTCCAGGCCGATGTTTCCCAGGATGGCGAATTGGAAAGAGCCGTTGCGCAAGCGCGTGCGCAATTGCCCTCGCTCGACGTCGTCATCGCCAACGCGGGTTTTGGCGTCGCGGGCATTGCTGAGAGACTGAACCTGGAAGATTACCGGCGCCAGTTCGAAACGAATGTTTTCGGAGTGCTGCGGACTTTCTATGCGACTTTTGCGGAGCTCAAGAAAAGTCAGGGGTCTTTCGCGGTGATTGGCAGCGTGAATGGCTATCTTTCGCTTCCTGGAAACTCGGCCTATGGCATGAGTAAGCACGCCGTCCGGGCCTGGGCCGATTCTCTTTACCATGAGGGGCGGCAGGTGGGGGTGAGCGTCACACACATTAGTCCTGGGTTTATCGCGACCGAAATTCGGCAGGTAAACAACCAGGGTGAGTTCTTACAAAACGCAAAGGATCCTATCCCCGGCTGGCTATGTGCTTCGCCCGATCGGGCGGCGGGAGTGATTGTACGAGCCGTGGAAGCGCGTGTGCGCGAACGCAGCATTACTTTTCATGGGTGGTTAGTGATTCGCCTGGTACGCCATTTTCCCCAATTAACTCATTGGCTTATACGGCTGCTTGGCATCTCAGCCCGCAAGCAACCTCGCCGTCTTTAATTCGCGCAATGCCGCACTAGCGCTCGGTCCCACTGTAGCAAGCTGCACCGGTTGGGTCGGTTTGGCCCCGCCTCCCTAGCTGACGCTCTATGGCATTTGAGTTGCAAACTTAACCAGCACGCTATAGAGCGATGGCAGGCTCAGCTAAGTGCTGAGCGAAACAAATTGAAGGAGTGAGTGTTATGTTCCCTTCTGAAACAAATCTAAACCCAGTGAATCCAGTAACCCCTGTTGCCCCGCCAAAGAAAAGTACCCGGGGCTTTGCTTCGATGGATCGCGAACGGCAGAAAGAAATTGCGCGTAAAGGCGGACGCGCTGCCCACCAAAAAGGCACTGCGCACGAGTTCACCCCTGAGGAAGCCCGTGTTGCAGGCCGCAAGGGCGGGCAGGCTGTGAGCCGAGATCGCGCGCACATGGCCGCTATCGGCCGCGAAGGCGGTCAGGCACGTGGCGCAAAGGCCGCTCGCCTGGCTCAACAAAACGCAGCAGTTGCGGCGAGTTCTTCAATAAAACAAGCAAGCTAACGCGCTGCTCTAGGCACAGCGCCTTGCGGTTTACAGCGGTTCGTGTAATCTCTTAGGCTGTTATTTACGTTCCGGGCAGCGTTGCCCGGAACGTTTTTTAATAGATGTGCAAACGAGGAGATCTTCATGAAAGCACTGTTTTCGACAGCAATTGCCTTAGGCTTGGCATTCAACGTTACTTCTTTCGCAAATCCAGCTGCTGAACAGCACCCAACCGATGCAGCTGGCCACCCAGCTCAAGCAGCTCCTGCTCCAGGCAAGAAAGTAGCTAAAAAAGCTGCTCATCCAACCAAAGAGCACAAAGGACACGAAAAAGCTGCTGAGCACAAAGACCAGCACGAAGGCGAAGCAAAAGCTGAGTAATCCGCTTTTCATTTCGTTTCATAAAAAGGATCGGGCTTTGCCCGGTCCTTTTTTTTTGCGCCTATAAAATCTCGTCGGCAAAAAGAGATTCCAGGGTTTCGCGGCGTCGGATCAAGCGCGCAGATCCGTTTTCGATCAGCACTTCAGGGGCGCGGGGTCGGCTATTGTAGTTAGAAGCCATGGTGGCGGCGTAGGCGCCGCAGATTCCGACCTGGAGCAAGTCTCCCACGCGCAGAGCCGGCAACACACGTGCAAGCGCTAAAAAGTCTCCCGTTTCGCATACCGGCCCGACGATGTCGTAAGTCTGCAGGGATAGGCCACTAGGGTTCACGGAG
The DNA here is from genome assembly GCA_964611895.1 of uncultured Pseudobdellovibrionaceae bacterium. Lineage (GTDB taxonomy): Bacteria > Bdellovibrionota > FAC87 > UBA2466 > UBA2466 > JAIEOG01. The sequence goes on along the minus strand of CAZTDN010000001.1, from coordinate 189,697 downwards.
CGAACTGGATGAAACGCTTTGTACAGAGCGGGCCGTATCAAGTCGTTCATCCCAGCATCGACGACGGCAAAATGTTTCTGTGGAGTGGATTTGAGCGTGATTACTCGGGTGAGCAAGGAACCTGCTTCGGCGACCAACCACCTGCCCGGTTCTAGGGTGAGTTTCAAACCAACCGCAGCTCCCGCGCGTACTGCAGCTGCATAGGATTCTATCGACGGTGGAGAGGCTTGGTTGGGTTCGTATGCCACGCCCAGACCTCCGCCCAAATCCAAATGCTGGAATTCGGGGTGCCCTTGTTTCAGGGGGTGGGCCAGTTCCGCCAAACGCAGGGCGCCTTTTTCAAAGACTTCAGTCGACGCAATCTGGCTGCCCAAGTGGCAGCTCAGCCCCGTGAGGGCGATTGAGGGCAGGGACCGGGCCAGGCGAACTGCGGTCTCCAGTTGGGCTTCGGCAATTCCAAACTTCGTCGAATATAAGCCGGTGGCGATGTAGGGGTTAGTATCCACGGCAATATTGGGATTAACGCGGAAAAAGACTTCCGCTTTTTGGCGGTGCGCGAGCGCGAGTTGGTGAATGCGGCCGAGTTCATCCAGGCTCTCGACGTTAAAAGTCACACACTCTTGAAGGCCTTGCTCGATTTCCTCATTGCGCTTGCCCACTCCGGAAAAAACCACTTGTCCCCGCTGAACTCCTGCCCTCACGGCGCGGACAAGCTCTCCCCCCGAGACGACATCGGCTCCAAATCCATGAGAAAAAATCCGCTGTAGAATAGCGCCGGACGAGCAGGCCTTCACCGCGAAGCAAAGCCGAGCTTCCGGGAGAGCACTGCGCATAGCGCGGCACTGCGCCTCAAGTTTCCCGTCGTCGTATACATAGCAAGGCGTTCCGAATTGGCGAGCGATCGATTCTAGAAGGGCCGGAGAGAGTTCCATCAAAGTGCAACCGTCAGCGCTGTTCCAATGCGATTGGGAGAAGTCACTTGCGCTGCGAGGTGCAGCGTTTTTCCAAGCCAAAAGCCAGCTCCCACCGAGTATTCAAACGCATTCCACTGAGTGTGGTAACTGCCTCGGAAATAAAAACTCACCATTTTCACTGCGAGTTGGGCAGATACAGAGAGGAGATAGTTGCCGGCCAAATTCGAAAACGGTGGCAAAAGCACAGTGGCTTCGACATTGAACTGGTCATAGCTCTGTGCACCGAGGGCGACCGCTGCTTGTGCGGTGCCTTGCAGATTCAAAAAGACAAACCCAATATCAATGACTTTCAAGTGGGCTTTGAATCCGACATCTGCCGAAGGCTGTAGCCCGGTAGCGAGATTGTACTCGCGCACCCCCACGCCTAGAGAAACACTCTGGATTTTGTAACCTATTCCGGCAAAAGCATTGTGGGTCAGCGCGCTGTTGAGAATGTTTCCCTCGTAGCCCATTCCAAATCCCAGCTTGCCGTTGGAAGTCGCGACCGATCCAAACGCTCGGTGGTCCTCCCACTGGCTGGGAGCCGGGGAAAATCCGAGCTGCACCGAGGTGGCATCAGAACTTTGGGGCAATGCGGCAGGATTGATGCCGGCGGCCGAGTTGATACCAGGGTATAAAATCCCCGAAGTCTCTGGGTAAAAGCGCGCGATGGGAAAAACGTTCTGATACGCGCTCGCGTGGACAGCGCAAGTCAACGTGATAACAGAGAAAGCAAATTTCCAAACCGGCATCGGGTTATCGTAGGGCAATTCTTGCCGAAATGAAATGGGGTTGCCGCGTCATCCGAAGTAGGCGACGCAGCGTTGAATTAGCGATATAATTTCAAAGAGTTTACGAAACAAGTTTTCCCGTTTGGGGGCGGCATGCCACTTTCTGTTTTCGCCTGCAGCATTGGACTCGCGGTCATCCTAGCTATGCCATTGCAGGCAGCTAGCCCTGCGCGCTCCCTGCTCAATGAAAACCGTTTGGACGAAGCCGTCACGGTGTGCCGGCAAATCGAAGTCTTGTCGACAAGCGATCCCGACGGTTTTGCGGCCTGTGCTTGGGTTTTTTTCCGCCTTGAAAAAGATGAAATTGCCGAACGTTTTATGGAAAAAATCCGCAAAGCGGCGGTAACCATCGAATACCAAATGCTCACGGCCTATTCTCAAATACGCAAAAAAAACTACGACGCAGCCAAAGCGACTTTGGGCACTCTTTCCGAAGCAAATCGCGGCGGAAATACTGGGCTAGCGATTCAAGAACTCAACGCCGAGCTCTACGAAAACATGGGGCAGTTGGATACCGCGGCGTTTATCTACAAGCAGCTCGCGAGCGAAGATCCTTCTCGCGCGCGGGCACACTGGAGCCTTGCCCGTTATTACCTGAGCAAAGGGGATGTGGGACGTGCCACAACGCACTTGGAACAGACAGCGAAACTTTGGCCCAAGCACTTGGGCAGTCGATACAATTTGGGTGTATTGAAAGTCCAGGAAGGCGCGCTTACCGAAGCGGCTCGTTGGTTGGCTGAATGTTATCGGATCAACCGAGCCGATCCCGGTGTGTTGGAGCAGTTGGGTTTGTTGTATGAGAAAAAAGGCGCTCTCCCCGATGCCATCCGGTATTGGCAAAAAGCGGTGGCGCTTTCGAAAGACACGCCCATCGCCAAAGAAAAACTCGCCTATTATGCGACCCAATCGGTAGATACCCTGATCGAAAACAAGCAATTTGATCGCGCTTTGGCGCAGGTAGAAAGCATGGGCAAGGGGCTCATCAAAGATCCCAAAATGCTATTTCGCCGTGCCGTGATTTACCGCAACCTCAACCGATTTGACTCAGCGATTCGAGACCTGAAGGCCTTCCGTTCCTTGGCCCAAGAGGACGGGGCCGTCATGCGCGAACTGGGCATGTGCTACATGAGCATTCGTATGGTAGAGCAAGCGAGCGCGAGCTTTTTGCGTGCGCTAGAGCTTGAGCCTGAGAACGGCTTGAATTACGCTTGGCTCGCTTATGTGCTAGAGACCAAAGGAAAGTTATTGGAAGCGCGGGAAGCTTGGAAGCGGTCAGTACAGTACCTGACAGAACCTGATGAAGTCGAACGCGCTCGACGCCGGTTGGCGCTCGTGGAACGCAGAATCCCAGCCGGCAAGAAGGACAAGCCCGTTGAAGACCAAGAAGCCAAAGAAGAAAAACCCGCGTGGGAAGAAAACGGCGCCAAAACGCGCGCCCAAATCCCGCGTTAGAAAACCCCCCATGCAAAAATCCGCTTGGTTTGAAGTCCAAATGCGCATCGCCCCCATGCTCAAAGACGCCCTGGTGCACCAGCTTTTTGAGTGGGGAGCCCAAGGCATTACCGAAGACGATATCGGCGACGAAGCGCTCATCAAAGCGTACTTCCAAGAAGAAAACCGGGATTTAGTCGAGGATGAGATTGAGCCGTTTGTTCAATCCTTGGCCAGTTTTTTTCCCACCCCTCCCAAAGGTGCAGGGGCGACGCAGATCCAGTGGAACGATGTCGAAGACGAAAACTGGGCTGACTCCCACAAAAGTTTTTATCCCGCTCAAGAGTTGACCCGTTTGTTCTTCCTAAAGCCGGCTTGGGATCATTCCACGCCAGTTCCAGACGGAATGGTGCCGCTTATATTGGAACCTGGGCAGGCATTTGGAACGGGGCTGCACGCTAGTACCCGATTGTGCATTCGCTTATTGGAATATTTCGTCGAGTTTCACCCGCGGCCCGACAAGATTCAGGCGTTAGATGTGGGAACGGGCACCGGGATATTGGCGATGGTGCTCTCCAAGCTAGGCGTGGCCCACGTGATTGCGACTGACAACGATCCTATCGCGCTGGAAGTTGCGTCCACCAACCTTGAAGTCAACAAATGCGAAAACATCGACCTTACAGACTCGGGCTTGGAGGATATTGAGGGAGAGTTCGGTATTCTCGTGTCGAATATTCTTTTAGAGACTCACCGTCAATTGGCGCCCCACTATCGTCGATTGATATCGCCCCGAGGGCAAGTAATCCTGTCGGGGTTGTTAGGTCATCAAAAAGCCGAGATCGTCGAAATCATGCAGCAGGAAGGTTTCACCCTCGAAGCCAGCGAGTCGTCGCAGGATTGGATTGCGCTGGCATTTACGCCCCGGCCCGACATGCGCACTGCCTAGACCAATGTGCGGTGGGGCAGTTCGGAGCGTTGGGGAAAGGGGATCACGTGGCGCGGTTGGAGAGCTACTACCGGATCGATTTCCCAATGCGAGGGGTGCTCTCGTAGTGCCTTTAGCAGAGACAAATGCATGGAGTGCCCGCCCCTAAAGCTCACCATCTCGCCTTCGATCCAGCAGCCAATCAAGGCCAGATCGCCAATGGCATCCAGGAGTTTGTGGCGCACACATTCATCGGGGAATCGAGCTCCTTCGGGGTTTACGATTCCGTCTTCTGAAAAGGCCAAGACGTTTCGGATAGAGGCCCCCAGTGCTAGGTTTTTCTTGCGCAGGTTTTCAACTTCTTGGACGAAGCCAAATGTACGAGCGGGGCATACTTGCTCAATAAACGCTCCCGGTGTGACCTCGAGTGCAAATGTTTGCAGGCCAATCGACGGGTGTGGAAAATCCACAGAGGTAGTCAGGCGCAAGCATTCTCGAGGGAGCAGTTCGCAGATTACTCCGTCTTTAAAGACTTTGACCGGCTTTAAGACCCGCAAGACCGCGTTCGAAAAGGGTTGAAACTCAATCCCTGCGCCGAGGATGCCTTCAATAAACGGGTTGGCACTTCCGTCCAAAATGGGGATTTCCGGGCCCGAAACGGTCGCCCGCACGTTGGTAATCCCCAAAGCGTAGAGAGCCGCCATCAGGTGTTCGATGGTTCCGATTTTCGTCTCGGGGCGGTCAGCAACGCCCAATGTTGTCGCCATCGAAGTTGCGACCACCGAGTCGATATGCGCAGGAATCCGCACGGCTGGTTCAAGATCGACCCGCTCAAAAATGATTCCATGGTTGGGCGGGGCCGGGTGGAGCTCCAGGCTCGTATCGACACCGCTGTGCAACCCCACTCCCTGAAAGCGCGCTATCTGCCTCAGAGATTTTTGAATCCGGTAACCTTGTGTTGAATTGAAGTATTCCTGCATCCTGATTCGAGATCCTAGCAAACGTTGTACCAGAGGACGCTGGCCCGGAAAAGCTTGTCCACCAAGGGCAAGCACTTGTCTCGGTGGGTCGGGTAGGGGAGAAACCAAACACTTTGGGTGTTTTTGTGGGATAATGCCCACAGTTCCCATCTCTACCCGTGTTCGATAGGATGGTCCCTCTATGAAGCGCATCCGAAAAGTCGTAATTCCAGCCGCTGGCTTGGGCACGCGTGGTCTCCCCTTCACCAAGGAGATTCCCAAAGAACTCGTTCCCATTATTGATACGCCTGCGCTGCAGTACATTGTGGAAGAAGCGGTTGCTTGTGGCATCGAACAAGTGATCTTTGTCACGAGCAAGGGAAAGTCTGCGCTTGAAGATTACTTTGACCCTTCTCCCGCGCTGGAAGCTTTTCTCGAGCAGCGAGGTAAAAAAGAACTCGCTGCCCAAGTGCGCCGCATCGGAAGCATGGTCGACGTCGTGTCCGTCCGCCAAAAAGAGCCTAGGGGGCTGGGCCACGCCGTTTTGTGCGCCAAAGAGGTTGTTGGGGATGAGCCGTTTGCAGTGTGCTTAGGAGATGAAATCAACCCCCCTTGGAACGGTCGGCCTGCTACCGGGCTAAAAAGCCTGATAGAAATCGCGGAGCGGGAAAGCGAATCTGTTATTGGGGTTATGGAAGTTCCTCGCGAGGAAGTTTCTGCTTATGGTGTCATTGATACCGGCGGGGAGCCGGTCGAGGCTTTCAAAGCAGTCCGCGTGAGCAAAACGGTGGAAAAGCCGCGACCGGAAAGCGCGCCAAGTCGGTTTGCAATTATTGGGCGCTATGTTTTTCAGCCCGAAATTTTTGAGTATTTAGAACGCATCACGCCGGGGGCATCGGGCGAGATTCAGCTTACGGACGCTATGGACGGGTTGGCCCAAAAAGGAAAACTCCAGGCCCTGCTCTCAGCAGATATTCGCTACGACGTCGGCAATCACTTGTACTATGTCCTGGCCCAAGTCCACGCAGCTTTGGAACGTCCCGAACTCGCGGCGCGCCTGCGGCCACTGCTGACACAGCTTTTGGAGAGGCGATGAAGTTCTTTTTTGTAGCAGCATTTATTTTCTTGGGCCAAGCCCATGCTTTTTTTCCACCAGTTTCGGAAATCGTTGCCGATGCGGTTAGCGGTAGAAAACCTACCGAAGCAGTCGAGATTTCTTTTCGACACCAGGTGCAAATCAGGCCGGGTGAATCGGTGGAAGTCTTGGAGCAGTTCTTGGGGGGACGTGGAAACGGCTTGTTTCGGTGGCAAGTGGCGGGGCAGCCACCTGTCTACGCGGAGTGGAATGGCAAAGGGTATAGTTTCCGCAATGCCAAGCCGATCGCCAGCCGCACGAATGCGTTCATGGACTATTTTCTGGTGAGCAGTGGGCCAGAATATTTGGATCGACTTTTGCGTGAGCGTTTTATCCGCCGGGATCAGCTGACTCAGTTTAAGGGGTCGTATCAGATGCAAGGGGACCCCAAGACTTGGAATCCCAAAGATCATTTTATTCGCCACTCCGATGTCTATCTCTCTAGGTATGGCAGCCAGTTTGGTATCACAGTGGCTGGTGTGAGCGAAGGTGATCAACGACGGTTGGTAGCGTTTAGCAAGACGACAAAAAATCTTTTGCGCTTGGAGTGGGGGGCTGGCGCTGAGGCGGTGGCCTGGGAATTTTCTGGAAGTGTTGTCCAACCCGTATTGGGCAGGCTTCCTCGCCTGGCTGTGCTCCAGGTGGGCGGAACCGAAAAAGTGCGAACGACTTTAGTTTCTGCCAAGCCGGCCAAACGGGATACGGTTGCTACGGCCCGGTTGGAGTCTAAAGAATCTTCCTCGGCTTCGGTGCCAACGGGCGCAATGGACGAAGCGCTCCACCTGTTGTTGCGTTATCGCTAATGGAAAAGCTCGTTGATTTGGCAGTTCCGGTAAAAGTCGGCAGTTCTTTTCACTACCTCTTGGATGAATCCAGTAATTGCAACTTGCGGGTGGGAAGCGTTGTACAAGTCACTTTTGCCCGACGCAAAACCCATGCGTTTGTTCTCGGGTTTCCGGAGACGACCGAAGTCGAGCGGAAAAAGCTCAAGCCGATCGAAAGCGTGCTGATAGCGGAGCCGCTTTTTGACGAAAAGATGCTGAAGTTTTTTCGCTGGGTCGCGGACTATTATTGCCACCCATTGGGAGAAGTGATTTCGGCGGCTCTACCCAAACAGTTTGTCACCGCAAGCGAGAAGCGCAAATCCAATGCTTCCAAGAAGGCTGACTTGGATTTTGCTACTTTTGCGAAGGCAGCTCCTCCAGCTCTCACCGAAGAGCAAACGAAAGCCCTCTCGCTGATAGATTTGGAAAGCGAACGGCCAGTTCTTTTGCACGGGGTGACTGGCAGCGGCAAGACAGAAGTTTATATTCGCGCACTCGAATCGGTGTTGGCGCAGGGCAAGGGAGGGATGATCTTGGTCCCAGAAATTGCGCTCACCCCGCAGCTCCTGGGCCGGTTTTCTTCCCGATTTCCGGGAAAAGTTGCCGTGCTTCATAGCGATCTCTCCGCAAGCGAGCGGTTGGCGCAGTGGGAAAAACTTCGAAAGGGAACAGCGTCTGTAGTGATCGGCGCTCGATCCGCGGTTTTTGCTCCAGTGAAAAACCTGGGGCTGATTGTTGTCGATGAAGAGCATGAGACGAGTTACAAACAGGAAGATTCTCTACGCTACCACGCGCGGGATGTGGCTGTAGTCCGCGCGAAGTTGCACGGGTGCCGGGCGATATTGGGTTCGGCCACCCCTTCATTGGAGAGTTATTTCAACGCGCAAACTGGTCGTTATCTCTATGTTCCTCTCCTAAAGAGGGTCCATTCGAGGCCGTTGCCCAAGGTTCAAGTAGTCGATTTGCGCGTGAAAGAAGATTGGCAAAGCCCGACCACTCCGTGGCTGAGTCGGCAGTTGTTGGCTAGAATGCGTTCCGTTCTGGGAAATGGGCAACAATGCCTCTTGTACCTGAACAGGCTCGGCTTTGCGCATTTCTTGTACTGCATTGATTGTGGTCATACATGGCGGTGCCGTCAGTGTGATGTTGCCCTTACTTATTACAAACACCCGCCTAAACTCGAATGCCACTACTGCGGGTCGACACATGGTGTGCCCGATACGTGCGAAGCGTGTTCCGGAACTTCGCTCGACACGCTGGGTGTGGGGACTGAGCAAGTTGAAAAAGAGTTGTCTGCGCTACTGCCCACGGCGCGAATTGCTCGAATGGACAGAAGTGTTATCAAAACACGCACCGATCTAGAATCGATCTTGAACTCTGTAGCAAATCGCGAAATCGATGTCGTGATTGGGACTCAGATGCTGGCCAAGGGACATGATTTTCCGGGGATTGCGCTCGTGGGTATTTTAATGGCCGATTCGACGATGAATATGCCCGACTTTCGTGCGAATGAACGCACTTTCCAAGTCATTACCCAAGTCTCGGGGCGCGCCGGCCGTGGGTCGGACTCGGGTGAGGTGGTATTGCAAACATTCAATCCCGAGGCACCCATTCTTCAACAGGCTATCCAAGGCGATACTCTGAGCTTTTATCGTCAGGAGTTGGCGTCTCGTAGCCAAGTGGGGTTTCCCCCGGCAAAGCGTCTGGCAATGTTGCGTTTTCAACACCGCAATGAAGCCACAGTGCGAGAGTTTTCACACGCGGTAGTGATGTATCTGCATTCGAGGCAAATCCCGGCCTTGCAAATTCTAGGGCCGGCCGAAGCTCCTCTCTCTCGGTTGAAGAATTTCTATCGGTGGCATTGCCTTATCAAAAGTGAAAGTGTTCGCGATATGCAGCGAGCATTGCAAATAGCAAAAGAATACGCAGAGCATCTAAAAAGTGGCGTGCAGATGGCAGTGGATGTCGATCCGGTCAACTGCATGTAGGGTGGTGGGAAATGGCATCAGGTTTTTTGGCTGTCGTGATTTTGGTACCGGTTTTTTTGTTCTGCTTGTGTTTGCACGAGTTTGCCCATGCTTGGGTGGCTTATCAGCTGGGAGATAGTTCTGCTAGGGATCAGGGCAGGCTGACACTCCATCCTCTGGCCCATGCAGATATGGTAGGGACTTTGCTGCTGCCTACGGTGTGCATTTATTACGGTCTGCCTTTTTTTGGTTGGGCCAAGCCTGTTCCGGTGGATGTAAGAAACTTCAAACATCCTCGACGCGACATGGCCTTGGTGGCCGCTGCCGGGCCGGCGTCGAACTTGCTGTTGGCCGGGATTGCGGCATTGGTGTTGGGTGGGGCGGTACGCACGGAGTGGGTGGTTTTCGGCTCGGACTTATCGTCGATTGTGCAGGTGCTGGCTCTGGTGAGCATTCAAGTAAACCTGTTTTTAGCAGTGTTTAATCTTTTGCCCATTCCGCCCTTGGATGGATTTAATATCCTCCAAGCCTTTATCCCGCTGCGTTGGGCCGCCTGGCTTTACCGGTTTTCGCCGGCATCGAGCGTCCTTTTGTTGGTTCTGCTGCTCAGCGGCGGCTTGCGGTACTTGGGGATGCCGGTAACGCACCTCTACCGCACACTCGTGCAATGGGTCACGTAAACGCACGGGTGTTGAGAAAATACCGCCCACATGATGAAATGGTACTACACGCCTTAAAATGAACCCTGGAGCCAGAAAATGAAACGCCGCGTCTCAACATTGCTGATTTCGCTGGTCTTGCTGGCCCACGCTTTAGAGAGTGCCGTGATCGCCGATCCGCCGGAGTTTGGCGGTGCGCAGAACCTCTACGAGAAAGAGCAAAATGCGGTTGTTCGAAATAAGCGCTATTACAAAGCTGGCAAATTCGAAATCGGCGTGACCGGTGGTCTATTGCCTTACGATTCGATGTACGATCAGTACTTTTTGGGCGGGCGTGCGACTTGGCACATTACCGATCACTACGGTTGGGAGATTGTCGATTTTCAAAAAGTCTTTCCTCAAGTCACTTCGTTCACGACTTCTCTGGTTTCGGATCACAACAAGAACATCGCCGATCTCCAGGGTGTCAAAATGGACATGGCCATTGGATCCAATTTTGTGATGTCCCCGTTTTACGGAAAAATCCGGTTTTTTGGTTCCGTATACCTAGACATTTACCTGATGGCCGGGTTGGGCATCGTATCGACAGAAACCACTCGCTATGCTTATCAGGCGACCAATTCTTACGTCGCCAGTTCCATTCGAAAGGGCTGGGACGCATCGTTCAACTACGGCCTTGGGTTTCGTTTTTTTGTGAGCAACCAGTTCTCCGTCCTGCTTGATATGCGCAGCTATATGACGCTGTCGCCTGTGTACGGAAAAAACTCCTTGCGAAATAACTTTACGACTTTCGTCGGCTTTTCTTTTTTCCTGCCGAACTTCGGCTAAAAGCATAGGCCAACAAGGCACTCCCCACCAGCATGGCGATGGACAGCCACTGGCCCATGCTGAACCCAAGGAAAAGGTAGCCTAGGTGCGCATCGGGCTGCCGGTAGAACTCGACCACAAACCGCGCGAGCGTGTAGCCAAAGCAAAAGATCAATGCGAGCACGCCGTCTGTTTTGATGCGTTTCTTCAGGGCCCAGAGAATCGCAAAAAGCAAAATGCCTTCAAGGAACAGCTCATACAGCTGAGAGGGGTGACGCGGCTGCGGGCCAGCGCCCGGAAACACCATCGCCCAGGGAACATCGGTCACTCGCCCGTACAGTTCTCCATTGATAAAATTTCCCAGGCGCCCCATTGCCAACCCCGAAGGGCAGCACAAGGCCATGGCATCTGCAAGGTTCCAAAAAGGGATTTTGTTCTTCCGGGCGAAGAGCCAACCGGCAAAGACTACTCCGAGGAACCCTCCATGAAACGAGAGCCCACCCTGGTAGACTTTAAATAGAAAAAACGGATCCTGTGCAAACCCCGCCGGATCGTACACTACGCAATAGAAGATGCGCGCTCCTATAACCGCTCCCAACAAGGCCCAGACGATGAACTGCTCCATTTGTTCTGCGGTGAACTTAAAGCGAGATTCTCTCGAGAGTCGGATAAGAATGTACCGAGCGAGGAGAAAAGCTCCCACGTAAAGGAGGGAGTACCAACGAATCTGAAGGGGGCCCCAAAGATGCAAAAGTACCGGATCAAATCCAGGGTGCTGCCAATATGCTGTCATAAAAAAGATGCTAGCTGGGCAAGCTGGCGTCACCAAGCAAAAAATTCAATTCAAGAGCGAGTGCTTTTTGAATCGGGTGTCGGTTTTTATAAACCGGAAATGATTTGGGCTTCGTCCTCGAACTGAATTCAAAACTTATTTGAATTAGTGCGCTATGGGACTGGAGCCCTGAGATTTTTCGAAAGACTCTTCGCGCCTTTCCTCTGCTTCCATTTCGGACTTACAGTTGATGCAAAGGTCGGTCACGGGGCGAGCTTGCAAGCGCTTTACCCCAATGGCCTCACCACAAGAAGTGCAAACGCCATAACTACCGTCAGCGATCTTTTTCAGCGCTTCTTGAACTTTGCCAATCAGCTTTCGTTCACGGTCTTTGATGCGCAATTCGAAACTACGCTCAGTTTCGAAACTTGCCTGGTCGTTAATATCGGCAAGCAAGGGCGTGGTCATAGGCTGAGCTAGGTTGCGAGTGAGATCACTCTGCAACTCTTTCAACTGCTTTTCCAGCATCTCTTTAAGCTTTGCGACTTCCGATTTCTTCATTAATTACCCGCCCTTGTTGTCTGACTCACCTCTTTGAGCCAAGCCGTAACCTTCCTTAAAATCCTCTGGGAAGTCAACTTTCCCAAGAACCGGGGGGTCTATAACAAAATCACCGGGGCGGCGCTAGGAGTTTAGTGTTGAGGGGGGTAACTGCCTGAAATTACGGAAGTAGCTTGAGACAAGATATGTGCATTGGGGCCACATATATGGGGGAGGAGGCGAGTCTCAGAGGCTACTTCCGTTTTTTCAGTCCAGGCCCGCCTTTTGGCCGGGCCCTTCAAGATTTGCAATGCTCGGGGGGCCTAATGAGCACCACGAGGGACCGTGTACCGCACAGGGCTCACGGGTACCGACTGACCTTGATAATTGTACGTCGGAGCCACGGGCACTACCGGCGTGGTCGGAATCGTCGGAGTGGTCGGGCAAGCGACGACTCCACCGCAACCGCCCCAGGGGGGGAGCTGAGGGGGCGTTGTCACATCTACCGAGACATAGGTACCGGTGTTCGGGTTAATCGAAGGGTACGTCGGGTACGTTGGGTACGTTGGGTAACTTGGATATGTTGGGTATATCGGCAAGTAGGTTGGGTACACATAGTTGTTGTAACCATAACCGCCGCAAGTAGAACCACCGCCACAAGAGCTGTACCCGCCGCACGAAGATCCGCATGGATTGTAGTTACCGCAAGGACTGTAGCTGTAACCACCGCAGGTCGAACCGCAAGTGCTATAACCGCCACCGCAAGAACCATAGTTGTAAGAGGGGAGCGTGATAGTCACATCGACAAGGATTTTGGCTGAATCATAACCGCCCGAGCAAGGGGTCATAATGCTGGAGCAAGAACCACCCCAGGTGCCGTAGTTTCCATAACCACCGCCGTAGCCGTAGCCGGATGCGTAGCCGGAATTGAGGTAATTCCCCACTCCGTACATTGAATTTCCAAAGCCAGCCAGATTATACCCACCCGTTCCGTACATGCCTGCCCAAGGATCTCCGCCGTAGCTAGAGCCATATCCAGGGCTGCTATAGTTTGTATAACCGAACTGTAGCTCCGCCTGAGCCGAGCTAAAGGTCGCTAGCATTCCAACGACCATCAAAACTTGCATTACGCGTTTCATTGCGTTCTCCACTTCCGCTTTGTTCTGCTCCCGCCTCAAAACAAAAAGGCGTTCCTCGCTGCTATTGAGCAAGGGGTGTGCCATGGTTGGGGCTGTCACGCGCTTCGAGCTCCCCGCGTCCGTATTCTGGGAGGGCGCGGCCGAATACAATAAGTATAGAAATGTCTGAGGTTTGGTGAGAGACAGAGTGCAGGGCTGTCTCCCTTTATTTTTAAGGGGCTACGCTGTACAGTTAAAGGACAGACGTTGACGCAAAAACGCCGCGTACGGACATTCTCCGCTTTGAATCAAAGCGCCATTTAACGAGGGACTCATGCAAATCCTGTCTGCGCTATTTTTGGGAATGACTCTTTTTGTTGGTCAGCTGCATGCAGGGTCCACAGAGTTTGTGCCTCTACAGCAAAGAGCCCAGGGACAGTCTCTCGCCGGAGCGTCGTTGCTCAATGATAGTTTGTTTTCCAATCCGGCATCTAGCGCCTTTACCAACGTCTATTCAATAGATGGGACCTTCCTTTCCCCACGTGTTTTTTCCGTATCCGTCTTGGATACAAAGACCTCCGCTGTCGGTGGGGCGATTGGCTACTACCGCGTTGCGCGCCCCGGCTTTGATCAGCCTATTCAGGGGGCCAAGCTGGGGATGTCTAGTCGCCTGGGTCAAAACATCGGCATTGGTTTGGTGGGCAAAACAATCTGGGGCCCGGGCATCGCGGGAGATACGCAAAGGTACACCGATCTGGACATCGGTTTGATGGCGAAATTTGATTTTGTTCAACTCGGTCTGCACCTGAACAACACTGTAGGCGGCAACGCCGCCATGGGGGAAGCCCGCGAGTACGCTTTTGGAGTGCGCGCTCATTGGGAAGAAACGATGTTTTTCTCTGCTTCAGTTACCGGGGAAACAGCGAGCTTTCGGCCCCTGCAATATGGGTTTGGTGCTGAGTACGTTTCTCCCTATTATTTTTCCCTTAAGGGCGGGTACCGAATGCGTCCCGTTGCCCAGACGAGCTTTTGGAGTGGTGGGGTGAGCATTCTTTCTCCTAAAGTCTCTATCCACTACGCCATTGAAGTCGAAGCCCGATCGGGTGGCACCACCGAACATAGCGTGGGGACCACTTTTCTCTTCTAATCCCTCAAGCTCGCACCCTCGCGGGAATGCGCGCCGCGTTTCAGAAAACCTCTCGGAAATCCGATGGGTTTGCGAATGCGGTTATTTATTCTTTTTTGTTTAGTCATCCCTTTGCATTCAGCTCTGGCTGATGGAACGCAGTGGCACGCGGTGCCTAAAGGGCGCTTGTTTCCCACTCCTATGGCCGATCCTCGTGAAATTCGGAGTTGGGTAGCGGTAAGCGGCCCTAGACTCAGTGCGTCTCTAGCCAATCACCAGTCTTTTTTCTCAGCGAGCCCCGAAGACGGCTCGTGGAGGTTCCATTTCGGCATTGAAGGCCGAGCGTATTTTACTCTTCGTCAGCAAGGGGGGCGGTTCCCGCTAGAGACCGTGGACGGAACCATTGGCTTGTATAGCGAGTACGCGGTTGGGGATTGGCAATGGCAGTTGCGCTACATCCACGTATCAGCGCATCTAGCAGACGGATTGTCTGGAAATCCTATCGCTTATAGTCGGGAAACCGTGAGCTTGCGTTCGAGCTATTCGCCCAGCGAGACCTTTCAGATGTATGCTGGCATTTCTAATATCGTGAACACCATGCCGAAGGTTCCCGTGTGGGGATTTCAGATCGGGGCGAACGGGTATTTTTTGGACAACGGTTCGATCTCGCCCTTCATGGGGTTTGATCTGCGGTGGCAGGGAGACTCTCCCGCCAACCCCTGCTTTGCACTTCAGCTGGGCCTCGCGTTTCATGGGGCAGAAAGCCTTCGGCGATCGCTACGGCTTTATTACTCCTACTACACGGGTGCCGATCTGCGTGGGCAGTTCTACCAGCAGACCAGCACCCTGCATTCTTTTGCGATCGAACTTCCCCTTTAAAACTACCGTACGGGAACGGGTATAGGCTTGGGTAGGAGCTTTCGTATTTGGGCTTTGATTGCCGCCATTCCCGGCGCAATGGCTTTGTAAGTGACCGCTCCCGAGTCATCCAAGATCACGACGCTTGGAATCTTGGGGCTGGAAAAGTAATCCGAGCCAAAGTCTCCGTTCGATGACGCCACAATGAAGCTCGCCATGGCTTTGTCCAGTTTGTAGGTTTTCTTCCAGTCTTGCAGAAAGGCTTGATTGGAAGCACTTCGAGAATTCCATCCTTCTGCCGAAAGGCTGAAAAAAGTAACCGGCTTGCCATTGAACTCAGCGGTGTCTTTAGCAATGGTTGAAAACTCGGATTGGCAGGGGCCGCACCATCCAGCACTAAACAAAAGCACTTTTACATGGGCCACATCGTCCAAGCAGACGTCCGTGCCGGCATCATTTTTCCAGCATTCGTTACTCGGTTTATCGCCGACTTTATAAATTCCAAGTACTGGCAACGCGAATAGGGCAAAAAAGATCGAAAGGGCTTTGAGTTTCATGAAACGCTCCTTGTTGCGCTTATTATGCGAGTCTCCGCAAGGGGAGGCCAGCGGATACCACTCCGGCGACTAACTCTTGTTAAGGAGCCTTGCTGCAAGGTGTCGCATGTGATTTAGTCTCCTGATCTGGGATGGCAATGAACGCAGCATTTGATTTAGAAACTAGAGCGCGGCCGGTACTCAAATGGGCCGGCGGCAAATCCAGCCTTTTAGCGCAATTAGTGCCCGAGTTTCCGAACACATTTCAAACTTACTACGAGCCCTTTGTGGGAGCGGGGGCGGTTTTTTTGGCGCTTCAAAGGCCCGAAGTCGCCGTAATCGCCGATGCCAACGCCGAGCTGATAAACCTTTATTCTGTCATTAGAGATTCGCTTCCAGAACTTTTGCAAAAGCTCGACGCGATGGCGTCTGACTACAGTGCTGAATACTATTATGCGATTCGTGCTCGGGTTCCCCAAGACAAAGTAGCGCAGGCCGCACGCACCTTATTTTTAAACAAAACGGGGTTTAATGGATTGTATCGCACAAACTCCAGGGGAGAGTTTAATGTCCCCTTTGGCAAAAGACCTGTCTGTCCCGCACTCTACGATCGAGGGAACATTGAACAGGTTGCCTACCGACTGACGCGGGCCAAACTACTCCATGCCGATTTTGAACAGGTCTTGGCTTTGGCCGGACCGGGAGACTTTGTTTATTGCGATCCTCCCTACGAACCCTTGAGCAGCACATCTTCTTTTACTTCCTACACCCGTGCTGGGTTTACTCAAGAATGCCAGTCGCGATTAGAGCGGGCTTGTCGTGCGGCCGCAGCCCGAGGTGCCATGGTGGCGGTGTCCAATTCTACCTCTCCTTTTATCCTCTCACTCTATGAAGATTGGTCGGTGAGGCAAATCCAGGCTAAGCGGAACATCAACTCCAACGGCCAACGGCGAAGCGCTATCGCCGAAATCGTAGCTTCTCTTGGGATATCAGCACCTTATAATTCCTAATGCACCGCATGAACAAACTCTTTTGATCGGCCTCTGGTTTTGTTAAGGGTTAGCGCATGCCGCTACTTTTTGCTTTGGTGATGGGGTTTTCTTCTCCCGTTGTCGCTATCGAGCCCCCCGCTGAATTGTGTAGTGTGCTGCTAGCTCGAGGCGTTCCCGTCAGCGAGGCGAGAATCCGCGAATACTTTGAACCCCATCTGGGCGTCGCTTATCGTGATTTGGATCCGGAGCTTCGGCGCAAATTAGCTCACAGCGTGGTTGCCAGCATGACTTACAAGACAGAAGGGGGGCAATTTAGGCTGAGCGGTGGGCTTGCTGGGAACGCGATTGCGCATCTTTGGCTACTGGGCTATTCGCGGGCAGAGATTGTCGGCATTGTTCGGCCCTTTTTTGAGAACTACTGGCAGGAAGAAATTGCTCCCGCCGTATGGCTCTTGGTTCCGCCGGGAATTCCCTCTGAAACTGAGGACCTTGTATCGTCGATTCAGGCGCCAAGCATTCCAAGGGAGTTGGATAGCACGGACGCCGAGCAGAGTGTCTTTGAAATCTCTGAGTATTTCCATGCGGCCATGCTTGCGGGGGATAGGGAGAGCGCGCTTAGGTTCTTGAGGTACATGATTCTTCTCGTAAAAACCGATCCCGATCCTGAACTCGTTGGGGGGTGGGACGCGGCGGAGCTTGTCAATGCACTCGAGGTCTTTGGCGCTCAAGAGGAGCTATTGGCGTTGGGGGAGTTTTTGGTCTCACAGGATAGGCTAGAGGGAGCGGTTTACGCATTGGCTCGCGTTGCTGATCCACGATGGAAACCCCTTGCGAACAAAGCTTTAGTGCGGCTTGCAAATAGCCTGGGGACGTTGAGTGATTTAGAGGGAATGCACCTATTGCTCTCGGCTTGGGTGGCGACAGGTGCGATCGAAAAGCGGTATTTTGACTCTCACCAGAATGTGCGGCTCGTTAAAAAGCTTTCACCCAAAGACAAGCTGGCTGCAAAAAAAATCCATGAGATTTCGAAGCAGATTTTTGCAGTGACTAATGTGAACCATGAACCCCTGTATGTCCGACCGGTAATCGAAGCTTTGTCGGCGGCGGGAAACAATAAAGCCCTGAAAGAGTGGGGGCTGGTCTGCATGGCAGTAGGGCGTCGTTCAGGGCATGGGAATTACGCTAACGCTTTTATCAATGCTTTTGAATTCTATTTTGCGGCAGGGAAAACCCGCTTGGCGCGCGAAGCATGGGATGGGGCTTGGGAGGAGATTCAGCGGTACCCGTTTCCAGAGATGGTTCCACCGCTTATCGAAGACCTTGCAAGCATGGCGTTCAGAAGCGACCACCGCGCCGGAATGAAAAATCTTGTAGAAAAGCTGACCGCCCAAAATCGGCGAGAAATGCTCTTGTTGGTTTCGCAGTATGGAATGGGCGATACATCCCGAGGCGAAGCTTTCATGAGCTGCCCCGAGATTCCAAAATACCTCACAGATGTCCTATCTGAAGAGGCTAGATCGCTCGTTGACCTTTGGTCCTCGCGGCCCACGCAGGGAAATCAGGCCGTCGCGGTTATTGAGTCCGTGCGCCAGGGGGATGAATACCTTCAAATGTCGGAGTCGTTCGCTCCGCCCACGCATTTTAATTCGGGGTTTTTGGCCTTTGACTGCTATTACCGTGCTGCGATTAACAGAGCGTTATTAACAACTCCCTAAGCGCCCAAATAAAAATCTGGGAGACTTTCTCTTTTTCCGGGCAAGGGTTGATGGCGCTGTTCCAACAGCTTAGCCACCGTCCCCAAAAACTCGTTTTGAAAGCGGCTCTTGCTAAAGAACATCGCCCGTTCGCGGCAGTTTGTGGCCCAGGGAAATGCCATCCGCTCGAAACGTTCTATAGCGTCCATCAGACTGTTCGCTGTGGGTTCGTAAAAAAACAATCCCGACTTCTGGTTTTCCACAGTTTCCAGGGCCCCTCCTCCAGCAAAAGCAATAACCGGGGTTCCACACGCCATAGCCTCTAGAGGAGTGATTCCAAAATCCTCCACGCCGGGAAACAGCAAAGCTTTGGCTCCACTATAGATTGCCGGGAGATCGGCATCACCAACATTGCCGAGAAACTCGGTGTTTTTACCTGCAATGCACTTGAGCGAAGCGGCTTGTTGTCCACTGCCTACGATGAGCAGTTTTCTTCCCAAGCGTTCGCAGGCTTCAATGGCAAGTTCAACTCGCTTGTACGGAGCGAACGCCGTTACCATTAAGTAATGTTCCCCCCGTTCGCCATAAGCAGGATGAAACTTGTTCAAGTCGATAAATGGGTGAATGACTTCGGATTCGCGGCGGTAATACTTTTGGATGCGACGTGAAACAAATGCCGAATTGCTGATGAACTGGTCCACACGCGCGCTCGATGTCACGTCCCACATACGCAAATAATGCAGAAAGGGTGCAGTGAGGGCCTGTTTCCAGCCGCTTCCGAAATAATACTTGGATTGATCCCAGGCGTAGCGAAGCGGCGTGTGGCAATACGACACATGCAAGGCCGTCGGATCCGGAATGATGCCTTTGGCAACGCAATGGCTTGAAGAAATAATGAGGTCAAATCCCTGAACCGGTAGCTTTTCCGCGGCCAGGGGCATCAACGGGAGCAAGTACCGATAGTACCGCTCCACGCGTGGAAAGCGATTGATAAAAGAAGTGTGGATAGGGCGGCCTTCGATTTTTTGGGAGTTCTGCCCGCGACGACAAAACAATGTAAAAATCTCAGCCTGAGGAAAAGCGTCACAAAGCGCTTCGAGTACTCGTTCCCCACCGCGTGAAGTAAACAACCAGTCATGGACAATGGCGACTTTGAGTTTGGACAGATCAGTAGGCATGGCGATTCACAAATCCTTTGGTTACGGTTAAACACATGATCTTGATGTCAAAAAGATGCGACCAATGCCCGATGTAATAGAGGTCGTGTTTGATGCGCTCGTTGAGTGAAGTATTTCCTCTCCAACCGTTGATCTGGGCCCAGCCGGTAATGCCGGATTTCATTTTATGTCGCAACATATACTTGGGGATTTCCTTGCGGAACTGTTCCACAAATTCGGGGCGCTCCGGCCGGGGGCCTACCAAGCTCATATCGCCCTTGAGGACGTTCCAAAATTGAGGGATTTCATCCAGGCTAGTCTTGCGGAGCCATTTTCCCCACGCAGTCGTTCTTGGGTCGTTTTCCACTGCCCAAACAGGTCCTGATTCTCGTTCTGCGTCCAAACGCATCGTCCGAAATTTATAAATTTGGAAGCGCGCGCCGTCAGCTCCTACACGCTCTTGAGAAAAAAACACCGGCCCGCGGGAAGAGAACTTCACCAGAGCGGCAATAGCTAAGTAGAGCGGCGACGCAAGTACCAAAAAGCACAAGGCCCCGAGGATATCTACCACCCGCTTTATTGCACGGTCGGAGGTACCCACGGCGAGCTGGTTGAATGTAAGCAATGGGATTCCACACTCATGTTGCGCTGAATACGCAAACGTACTGTAACGTCCGAAATCCGGTAGCACGCGCACGTCGACAAGTTCTTCGGAAAGCCGTTCGAGTATTTTCCCATAATGCCCAGAAGCATCCTCAGGATAAGCGACAACAACTTGGTCTGGGCGCGTTTCCTGGAGGACCGCTTCCAATCGGTCTTCTTCTCCCGTGTGGAGGTGTCCCACCCATTCGATTGGGTAGGGCCGGCGCCGTTTGAGTTTGTTCACATACATTTCCAAGAGCTCTCCGGAGCCGACCAAGAGGACTCGGATTTTTTGAACGTGGTCCCCATTCCACTTCCACCAAATCGTGTGCAGGCAAGCTCGCTCGATGCTCAAAGCGATCACTAACACGGCCGCAAATAAAACCAGGTAAACTCGTGAATAATCGACTTCACCCAAAAAGTAACAAGTCGCCACAAAAACCAGCGTGCCGAGTACCGCCCCTTCGAAGGTTTTCTTCAACGCTCGAAACCCAAACTGGATACGATCGGCGCGGTAGGCACCGACGACATGCAGCATCATCGAGACGACCAAAACCAAGGGAATGCTTACTTTGCGGTAGTATTCGAACTGAGGAACCCCTTTGGTAACAGCGATCCAGGGGGTGTGGAAGCGCAAGTACCAACAAAAGTACCACGCCCCAAGCGCGGTCAGCGCGTCAGAGATTTTGACCAAAAACGTGTAGAGAAAAACCGACTGCGCGTACCTCAGCATAAGTGCCGAAATACCATCAAGCGGGGCTTAAAGCGAAGTGAAGGTTTTTTGCTTTGAGATCTGCTATGAAAACGCTATCATTATAAGGTACTTAGCTGCATGTCCATTCTTCCCCCGGAGGCCCAGTGACCAAGTCAGAGCTCATCGAAGTGTTGGCACGCAAGGCGAACCTGACCAAGAAAAAGTCAGAGGAGCTGGTAAACACGATTTTTGATTCCTTTTTCCAGTCGATGGTCAAAGGCGATCGAATTGAAATTCGTGGTTTTGGGAGCTGGTTCGTGAAGAACTACAAATCCTATGTGGGCCGCAACCCCAAAACCGGAGCGGATGTTTTTGTTCCAGAAAAAAAGCTTCCGTTTTTTAAGGTAGGAAAAGAGCTCAAAAAACGAATCGATTCTTAGTCAGCCATTGCGAGGAGCTTGCAGCTCCTCGCAATGATTTTGACTGAGTCAGAGTCCTTTGCCGACATTCGCGGAAAGTTTTATCAGCGCCCAGATCGTTCCCATTCCCACCAAAAATACGGCGATCACAGGAGCCAATCCAAACGTGCCGAAGTGATTCGGTGCGATCATCGCAAACAACATCGGCCCGGAGAGGTAGGCGTTGGTGCGAGAGAAATTCAGAGCGCGTTTCGCGATCGCGGGCATTTCTGCCGGAGAATGCCCAGCCTGCAAAAAGCCAATGATCTGCCTTTGACAGGGCCAGATGACGAACCACACATTGAACCACATGATGGTGCCGAGTATTCCTCCCAGAAGAATCCAGTGAGCGGGATGACTCAAATGCCCATCGCCACCGAACCACAGGTTTAAGGCGGTGTACTTGTAATACAGCAGGCACCAGCCCACGACCATCGTCACCATAGCAGCCCAACGAAACCACCACAGCGCTCGGAGCAATAAAGGGGGATTCACTTTAGATTTGAGTTCTTTTTCGAGAACTCCTTGGAATGGGACATTCACAAAATTAAAAAAGTACAAAAGCCCGATCCACGTGATGCCGGCTAAGATGTGCAGCCAGCGCAGGAAAAAAACTACATACGTGTATAAAGTGAACTCAGTCATGAGAATCCTCCGGTTGAAATCCTTTTCGACCGTCTATTTCAGCGTGAATTGAGCGCACTGTCACACGTTTTTTCCGGCGCATAAAGGCTGAACACTTTTTGTCTTCAGTCGAGCGCGGTTTAGGCATGGAAAACTTGGCAGGAGAAATGCTTCTCCTAGGAGTAGGGGGAATTGTGCATTGGGGAGTCCAAATCCGACTCATTTTTAGCGTTTCCGCGATCTTGGTGGCTGCCCCAGCCTTTGGCGAGGCGGCTGCCGGCAGCTTGATTGGTGCTGCGGCAATTACCTCGGCAGCGATGCCTGCGGTGGTTTCTGGAATCCAAGCCGGCGCAGACGTCGCTATTGCGGGGATCCAGGCCGACGCCCAGGCGTATATGAATGATTCCACCAACGCGGCATCGCGTGATTTAGGTTACATGAGCATGCAAACTCAGCTTGCGATTGCGGGCATGGGCAGAGATGTGGCTCTGAATGCTAATAATCAGGTGACCTATCGTCTGGGAATGCAGCTAGGTGCGCTAGAACGCGCCGGCATTCAAAACACTCAGTTTTCCTTACTCCAAATGCGAAACGAATACGCATTGAGGTTTGCGTCGCTTGCCTTGCAGAATAGGCTTTTGGATTATCAATTCAGCCAAGGCATGTTGGGTGCAGGCCAGAATGCCCACCCGATGAGCAATTCGGGCGAGAGCATTCCCGTGCGCAGTTATGGAATGGCCGCGGAAAGCGCCACGGT
Organism: uncultured Pseudobdellovibrionaceae bacterium; assembly: GCA_964611895.1. Classification (GTDB taxonomy): domain Bacteria; phylum Bdellovibrionota; class FAC87; order UBA2466; family UBA2466; genus JAIEOG01. The sequence goes on along the minus strand of CAZTDN010000001.1, from coordinate 167,278 downwards.
GGCCACCCCTCCTGCACAACGGCTTTTGGCCAGTCTGAATCAGCCGATTTTTACTACTCCACGCGCAGTAACGCGGGCGCCGCAGGGTATCGGCTTGCATGCCCGAGGCATGGCGAGATCCGCATCTAAGACGCCCGCAAACTTCGCGGGCTGGCGCCGGCACATCCCCAACCCGAGTCCTATCTACGGCGGCGCCGAGAGCTTGGGTCTAGGTTCTCACCACCATTCGCACTAATCCCATTTCAGTGCGCTTCTAACTGTCCGTATTCTCAGAAAGACTTTTGTATACGGATCGAAACAACCCCGGTGTTCAAAATCTGGACGGCATGAGCGTTGAAATTTTAACCACTTAGGCAATTGCGGGTAGGGGAGTGAAAAACCCCTGCAACTGTCTAAAACACTTCAGGGGAAATTCGTTGAAACTTCAAGGGGTTGAACTCCGGCAGCATACGCCAATCTTGGCAAGGCTCGTGCACTACCAGAGAGCAACAGGACTAATATGCTAGAAGGCAAATACATTACAGAACTAAAGCCCAAGAGTTCTCTTTCTCTACTGAGAATTGTTTTGGTTTCGTCGCTTGTGTTCTCTTCTCCTTCAGCTCAAGCGATGTCTAAGGCAAAGCTTTTAAGAGTCCCTGCTTTTGCTGGATTGGTCGTGGCTATAGCTAGACTCAATCAGTCCATGCGCAGCGCCGCCGAAAACCCTCAAGATGATTTTCGCCGAAAAAATGTGCGCACTGCGATGACGGCCATGCCGCCTGCTATTTTAGCTCTAGCTGCTGCTTTCAAAGCCGGTCAGCTTCACAATGGCGATTTGCCCATGGTCCAAGCTTTACTCGGGGGATTTGTCGACGTAAATGCTGCGGACAACTACCGCAAGTTTATGCAAAAGCCCGATGCTTCGCTCATTCCCAAAGTCGGGGCTGGGTTGCCTGCGAGCGCAATGCAAGTCGCTCCAGAGCCCAACGGTTCTGCGGGCCATAGCACCATCGTTTTCAATGATTCGCTTTCTACGGGTGATGTCAAATC
>CAZTDN010000001.1:162642-166149 GCA_964611895.1 uncultured Pseudobdellovibrionaceae bacterium | reverse complement strand
GCGCAGATGTCGGCCCAAGTCGCTAACGCGAACAATCAAGGTGTGACTCAGCGCTTGGAAATGCAGTTGGCCTCACTTGAGAGCGCACGCAACCAAGCGGCTCAGGCGGAGCAACAAAGAATGGCTTTGGAAAACAGCTACAATCAGCAGCGCCTTGCTCTGGCCCAAAAACAAGCCGATCAGAACATGGCCATAGCTAAAGCTACTTTGAGTGCTCAGCTCACTCAAGCGGGTTTGTCCGAAGGCGGCGTCACTTCGTCTGCTTCGACGGGGCTTGCGGTATCTTCAACTCCAGGGGCGATGTCCTCGAACGCAGGAGTGGTTTCCAACGGTCAGGTGGCAAGTCTTGCTTCGGGCAGTGGTGGTGGCGGTTTAGGGTTTTTATCGTCGGCAAGAGGGTTTACTTCCAGCACAGAATCCAGCGAACCTGCTGAAGAAGAGACAGCGACCGTAAAAACGCCCGGAGTTACTTCAGTGCGAGGCATTGCCGGTGCCTCGGCAAACGATCGCCTCTTGGCCGCGCTTCGCAGCCAAAAACCTGCCGCGCCCACGGCGGCAAAAGCCACCGTCGCAACCAAAAAGCCGGGAAATACGTCGGATATGTCAAAGTTTATCAGCGCTACCAAGCCGGTGGTGGGTGGCCTTGCGGACTACCAACGCCATAGCGCGGCCACCGTTCGAGGGATTGCTTCGCAATCCGGAGCGCTGACTTCGAACGTAGGCCACGGAGCCGCGGCGTACAACGCGCCTTGAACACGAAGCTTAACGGGGGAACGGCCTACGCTTAGGCCGTAAACGTCTGCGGGAGAGAGGAGCTGGTTCCAGCCACTCTCTCCCGTTTTCGCTTTTCAGGCGGCCTGTATTCCCCTTGTGCACACAAACCCCAACAGAATCTGCCAGTTGCCTTAGGCGCCCCAGATCCGTCCAAAAATCGAGCGATTTCGGGCGGCCAGGCTATTGTTTTATCATGCAATTTCAATAATTTGCATGTTTTAGCTTGGCAACAAACCTGCAATAAAAAGGGGTATGAAGAACGCTTTTCTGCTCGTTTTGGGTTTGATGGTTTGGTCGCAGGTGGGTGCGGCTGAAACGATGCCACAGATTGGGAAGCAAATTTGCGGCAACGAGGGACCATTTGGCGTAGGCCATATGCTCAAACATGTTCCGACCTACGCTGAGGCAATCAACAAACCTGCCCCAGTTTTGGTAAGCCCTCAGGAGCTCGACACGCCAGCACGACGCGAGTTGAAAGTGCCTGTGGTAGTTGATTATGCCCCGAGGCCGCCAGTGATTGCCGCCTTTGATCCCTTCGCTGTAGCGATAGCTGCGAGTGGAGCGGATTTGCAGAATATCGTTCGAGGGGTTCGAGGCAAAGCAAAGCGCGAGCAAGTCGCGCAAGCAGTTCAAACGATCAAAGACGAACCTGGCAAACCCAGCGATCGGCTTTTGAGAGCGGTACGCAGAACTGTGCGCCAAGAAATCCGCTCTCCAGCGCCCCAGGATACCGTTGGCTCGGATTTAGCGACTTTTCAAGCTTCGGTGGTTTCCGCGCGTGGCCAGGGTGAAGGTGAACCGCACAATCCCAAATTCCGAGAGCGCTCGAACCTGGTTACAGTTTCCTCGAGCCAGGAATTCGCTAAGTAACTCCGTCCTACCCTTTCAATGCTCCTAAGCGCAGGTACAGGTCTCTGTAGGCCAGGGCTTGGGCGTCGGGGGCCAGCACGCCGTTGGTTTCAAGCAGCGCGCGTGCTTGTCGCGTCGCAGTTTCCAACGCGTTGAGCGCTGGCGGATCCGCCAGGTAAGAATGTAGTTGTAGGCGAGTATCGGGAATAAGTTCTCTCAAAGACTGGTTGGCATCTGCGTACACCGTTGGGATGTTCCAATAAATCGCTTCAATGGCCAGGGTTACCCAATCTAGTGGCCTTTCCACGAGATAAAAACACGCAAGCGCATTCTCCAGCGTCCGGCGCCAACGTTGAGGTTGAGTCGCCTCAGCATCTCGCAGGTCAAGAGTAAGTACGCGCGTTTGAGGAAAACAGCGGCGAATTACCGCCGCATGTTTTTCAAATCCATCCTTGCGGCCGTCCCGAATCACCACAACGCCGCGTTCTCCCGTGGGCATAAAACCCGGCGCAATCACGGTGTGGCGGGGAGCGGGTGCAATCTGCGTGATCTGGTCGGAGGGAACGCCGTAGGCCTTTTGTAACCAAAGCACGTCCGCATGGGACGGCACAACAAAATGGTGTTTATTTCTTCGGGACAGGAAAAACGGCTCTTTATAGAGTGGGGGGAGCAGTGTGGTTACCAGCGAACAGGTGGAAGATGAATTCACCTTATCCAAAGGCAAAAATCGGTGGAACCACTCAATCTGATTGTTCTGCAAGAACTTGCGTTCCCACCCGAGTTTGAACCAGCTATTGCCAATCGTCTTTTTGGTGAGGGCTTTGCGAAAAGGGGCATCCAACTCTTGTTGTGGGTGGGCAAGCACGAGAGGGCCTTCCTGAGGGAAAAGATGATTCCCCAATCCCTCGACCAGTTCTTGTGCGACCAGGGCGCGCCCTCCCAGGTCCACGGTGGCGCGGCTATCGACGCAAAGAGAAGTTCTTTCTATCGAGAAGTTTTCCATGCTCCTATTCTATCGCTCGACGCTCCCTAGAGGCTCTTTTTTTTTGAGTCCATCTCAGGCAGTGCATAGAAATGCAATTCCTACTGTGGTGCATTGCAGCAACGCTTCTGCTGGGGTTGCGGGTCCACGAGCGGTATTTGAGCTCGGACCTCAAGGTCACCTTTTTCGACGTGGGCCAAGGAGACGCAGCTTTAATCCAGTTTCCTCGCGGTGAAACGTGGATGGTGGATGCTGGCGGAGGGTGGAAAGACTGGAATTGGGGGCAAAGGGTTTTGTACTTAGAGCTGGCGCGAAAAGGGATTTTCACATTGAATCGCGCGGTGATCTCGCATCCGGATCGTGACCACGCACTGGGCTTTCATGGGCTCCTGCCCCAAGTCTACGCGAAAGCCTTGTCCTGGAATGGATTGGTTCCACCGAATCCTTTGCTCAAGGAGACTATCGCACTCTTGATCCAACACGGCGGACATCCAGTGCCGGTGGTTGGTGAAGAGCGTAGTGTAGTTGGCGGTGTTTCTGTTCATCTGTTTCCGATTCGGACAGCGTCCCCCAAAGAAAATGAAAACCCGCTCATTTTAGAACTGGAGTTTCAGGGGTGCCGTTTCCTGTTAGCAGGGGACTCGGAAAATCAGGCGGAAAATGTTTTGGAACGAGTAGTCGCCGCTCCGGTCGATGTGCTGAAAGTAAACCATCACGGAAGTCGCACGTCTTCCGGTTGGGGGTTTATCTCCCGAGTGCGTCCGGATTGGGCGGTTGTGTCAGTCGGAGTTCGTAATTTCTATGGTCACCCGGCACCTGGTGTGTTGCGTCGATTGTCTTTGGCAGGCGCGCAGGTTTTGAGAACCGATAGGGATGGTTTTGTGGAGTTTACGGTGCGGTCG
>CAZTDN010000001.1:73103-162632 GCA_964611895.1 uncultured Pseudobdellovibrionaceae bacterium | reverse complement strand
AATCTCTTGTCGCGCGGCGAGCGGTAGTTGCGGCATAGCCAAATGCGCAGCCCCGGGGCCTAAGCCCCAACAATCTGGCGTTTTTTGAGTTCGAGTAGCCTATCGCGCAACTCAGCGGCGCGTTCAAACTCCAGATCTTTTGCCGCCTTTTTCATGAGTTTTTCTATTTTTTCGATCTCCTTGGGAATTTTTGCGGGGTCCAGCTGATTCGACTTCTTGTCGGCGACCGGAACATCGAAATAGTCCATGTTCTCCATTTTATACAATGGGTCTTGAATGTTCTTTTTGACCGAAGCTGGAGTAATGCCGTTTTCGGCGTTGTAGGTTTCTTGAATTTTACGGCGCCGGTCGGTTTCTTTGACGGCAAACTCGATGGACTTGGTCATTTTATCGGCGTAAAGCAAGACTGTACCATCCAGGTTACGGGCCGCCCGACCAATTGTCTGGATGAGCGAAGTCTGACTTCTTAAAAATCCCTCTTTGTCCGCGTCGAGGATGGCGACCAAAGAGCACTCGGGAATATCGAGCCCCTCCCTCAGCAGGTTTATGCCAATCAGTACTTCAAGATTGCCCATGCGAAGTTGGCGGATGATTTCTACACGCTCGATCGCATCAATGTCGGAGTGGAGGTACTGAACTTTGATCCCCATCTTTTGATAATATTCGGCCAGATCTTCTGCGGAACGTTTGGTGAGGGTAGTTACGAGCACCCTTTGGCCCTGAGTGACGCGCTTGCGGATTTCTCCGTAGAGGTCGTCCACGCTGCCGCGAGCCGGGCGGATTATAATCGTGGGATCAATCAAACCGGTCGGTCGAATGATTTGTTCAATAAACTTTCCGCGGCTGTGTTCCAGCTCGTATTTTCCGGGGGTCGCCGATACATAAACGGCCTGACCCACCAGGCTTTCAAACTCCGAAAAGTTGAGTGGGCGATTGTCCAGAGCGGAGGGAAGCCGAAACCCATGCTCAACCAGCACTTCTTTGCGAGCTCTGTCGCCTCGAAACATGCCACCGACTTGGGGAACGGTGACGTGGCTCTCATCGATAAATAGCAAGTAGTCTTTAGGAAAATACTCGAGCAAAGTGGGCGGAGGTTGCCCTGGGCCGCGGCCTGTCAGGTGTCGGCTGTAGTTCTCAATGCCGTTGCAGTAACCCATTTCTTCGATCATTTCGATGTCGTAGTAAGTGCGGCTTTCGAGGCGCTGAGCTTCAACGAGTTTGCCCAGCGATTTGAGTTGTTCCAATCGGACTAACAGTTCCTCTTGGATCGATTTGACGGCGCGTTTGAGCTGATCTTTTTCGGTGACATAATGGCTACCTGGAAAAATAGTCAATCTCTCCATGGGCTCGAGAGTCTTGCCCGTTACTGGATCAATCTTGCTGATTTTTTCTAGTTGCTCGCCCCAAAATTCAATCCGGTAGGCATGAGATTCCTCAGACGCCGGAAATACCTCAATGACGTCCCCACGCACCCTAAAGGTGCCTCGGTGAAAGTCGTAGTCATTGCGCTCGTACTGGGTTTCCACTAAGTGCAGAAGCAGTTCGTCACGGCGGTACTCTTTGCCGACTTCAATGTCGATCAACATCTCGCGGTACATTTCCGGTGCGCCCAAGCCATAGATACACGAAACGCTCGCAACAATAATCACATCTTGGCGAGAGAGAAGGCTCGCAGTCGCAGAGTGTCGCAGCTGATCTATCTGATCGTTGATCGAGGAATCTTTTTCAATAAAAGTGTCGCTTGAAGGGATGTAGGCTTCTGGCTGGTAGTAATCGTAATAAGATACAAAATATTCCACTGCATTTTCTGGAAACAGCTGTTTGAACTCGCCGTAAAGTTGGGCCGCGAGCGTCTTGTTGGGCGCCATCACCAGCGCAGGTCGCTGGAGGCGGTGGATGGTGTGCGCGACTGTGAAGGTTTTGCCACTGCCCGTAACCCCGAGCAATACGTTGTGCCGGTTTCCGTTCAGGATATCAGCGCACAGCGACTCAATGGCCTTAGGTTGGTCACCCCGGGGAGAAAAATCGCTGACAAGTTTGAATTTAGCCATCAAGAGGGAGTATAGCTGCGGCTATGGGAATAGGCAGCCTTCAAACGAAAAAAGTCGCCATTTTGGGTTATGGCAATCAGGGCCGCGCGCACGCACTCAACCTAAGGGATAGCGGAATTCAGGTCGTGGTGGGTGCGCGTCCAGATGGCAAAGCATGCTCGCTGGCGCAAGAAGACGGGTTTGAGGTAATGCCCTTTTCCCAAGCTTGCCAGGCGGCTGAAGTGGTCATGTTCCTTCTCCCCGACCATCTGATCCCTTCAGCCATGCGGGATTTGGCGACCGAGTTAGAACGCGAGAAAAAGTGGATTGGATTTGCCCATGGGTTTGCGGTGCATTTTGGCGGCGCACCTCGTTTTGAGAACTGCGGGTTTTTCTTGGTGGCTCCCAAGGGCGCGGGCACTATTTTGCGTTCCCGTTACCTGTCGGGCGAGGGCCTGCCCACCTGTTATGCAGCTTTAGGGGGCGATGAGGCTACAAAGAACCTAGCCTTGGAATACGCTAGAGCTATCGCGGGTGGGACGAAATTTCTGCGCGAGACGAGTTTTCAGCTGGAGACGGAGGGAGATCTCTTTGGGGAGCAAGTCGTGCTAGTGGGTGGACTCATGGAGCTTATGCGGGGCGCGTTTGAGACCTTGGTTGCCAATGGGCACCCCCCAGAGCTTGCGTTTTTTGATGTCTGCCAGGAGCTTCAGGTGACGGTAGATCTGTTTTTAAAAAATGGTCCCGTCGAGCTTGCGCGCAAGATCAGTCCCACGGCGTTGTATGGCGCCGCAACTCGCGGACCCCGGGTGGTTTCTGCAGAGTCGCGGGAACAGATGCAAAAGATTTTTGAAGAAGTGCGCAACGGGGCATTTGCAAAAGAGTTGTTGTCAGAATTCCAAAAAGGGGCACCTTCGCTTTCACTCGCTCGCGAAAAAGATGCGGGCTCCTTATGGCAGCGTACTTTTGAAAAGGTCCGTGATTATTTTTAGAGTTTATCGATCCTCAGGGAACCCAAGCTCGCGCCAGAGTCGAATCCCACCGTCCATCGAAAGCACATTCTGATAGCCAATTTTCTGAAGCGCCTCCGCCGCTAAGGCCGAACGGAAACCCCCGCCGCAGTAGAGCACGATCTCGCTCGACTTATCTGGAATGACGGTTTCGATGTCGCGTTCGATGACTCCCTTGCCAATATGAATCGAGCCCTGTGCGCGCCCCTGCGCCCACTCTAAGTCCTCGCGTACATCCACTAGGTGAAACTGTTTCCCCTGAGCCTGCCATTCCACCACCTGCTGCGGGGTGGTTTCGCGAATGTGTTTTTTGGATGCGTTTACGAGTTCTAAAAAGCCTGGATTGTGTGCCATTCGCAAGACTATAGCTGTGGTTTTGTCCGATGACATCCTAGAAATCCAAAGTTAGATTCGTCTCTCTGTCCCCGTAGTTAAATGGATATAACGAGGGATTCCTAATCCCTAATTACAGGTTCGATTCCTGTCGGGGATATTTGGATCTCCATTGCCGATAAACTGGGCACCCCGCCCTCGCAGAAACCGACTTCCGCATTGTATTTTCAAGCGGTTACCTGAGGGTGGATTTTCTTAAAATCCTACTGTCCAAGAAATTGACCGAAAAAACACCGTGTTTTAATGGGGTTACACAGAGGGCCTCCGAACCGTCCGAAACCTGGGCAGTTGACTACCCCTTCGTCGGTCGTCGAACTCTTGGACAGTTTGCCCCGTTTTGTCAGCCGTATTGAGTATTTCCACATCTGGTAGCAGGGATGGTCTTTCGCTTGCAATCTCAAGCAGTGTTCTGTTTCGGGGTAATCGGGAATTTCTAAACAATCGGGGAGTTTGTTTATGTTGCACGTTTGTCGTGTGCTGTGGGGCACGCTCGTCTTTTTGAATGCTGTTTTCCTCTCGGCTTGCGCAGTCGACAATTACGCGACCGACGGTATTCCAGATGCCGCAGGGCGATTCAGCGCAGTTACCAATGCCTATCCTGGCGTCGTCATGGTTATCTTGCCCGGGCAAACAGGGCTTTGCACTGGAGTTGTCGTCAGTGAACGCGCTGTGATGACAGCCACTCATTGTATCAAAACTCCGGGCGTCTATACGGTACGCTCCAAAAACGGCGAATTCCAAACCTCACAAATGGCCTACATTGGGGATGGCGGCGTAAATGACGAGAACGACTTAGGTCTGCTGATTTTCGAGGAGCCAATTACTCAGATTGGGGATGAAATCCATTCCATTTCTGACTCAGCGAGGCAGGGTGACTCTGTACAGCTCGTGGGATTTGGCTGCAACAGCATCGAGACACGAGCGGGTGCCGGGTTAAAGCGTTCGGGTTCCAATCGTATTGCTGACGTGAACGACTTCTTGGTGCTGCTCACGCCTCGGTATTCTTCTAGCCGGGCGATCATTGGGGATGCGAATCAGGCTGGTACGTGCTTTGGCGACTCGGGAGGCCCTTTGTTTGTGTCGCGCGATGGGCGTCTCGAGGTGGCCGGCATCACACACGCGGGCGGTACGTACGCAACTTACTATGTGAGCGAGTTTGTCGATTTGGCGAACAACTCGACGAACCGATCGTTTCTGGTTGCCGCTTCGAACCACTACGGTCTGGGGATTGATCTCTAGGAGACCGAAAACCAGGCGGTGGGACGAGGTGTTAGGCTGGGAGTAGAAGGAATAAGGTTTGCTAGGTTGCGACACGTATGTGGCGACCGCTGTTCCGGGCAGGGATTGGTTTAATGGCTTTGGCGAGTTCTTTCCCCCGAGGGAGCTCGCCAGAAACCCCGAGAACAGTAAACGTGGAACGCGTCGTACTCCCCCAGGGCGCGAACCACACAATCCGAGTGGACGGTCTGCGGCGGGTGGCTATTGGTAACCCCAAAGTCGCGCGCGCGCGGGCCGTCCCACCGGATGGTTTACTTCTCACCGCTGTTTCTAAAGGAATCACTTCAGTACACACTTGGTCCAAGAGCGGCAAAGAGCGTGCGTTTGTTGTAGAAGTGCGCATTGTCGATTTGGCGCGCAACCCCGCTGAAAAATCTGTTCGCGTTGCCCTAGACTTTTTAGAGATTTCAGCTCAAGCAAGGCAGCAGTTTGGCGTCGAATGGCCGGATAGGGTGGGCATGTCTCCGAGCGGAATTCTACCTAGTTTGGCTTGGGTTCGAATGCTGGTTCAGCAAGGCAACGCTAAGTTACTAGCAAGCCCGGAACTGCATGTGCGGTTGGGAGAAGAGGCGGCTTTCAGTTCGGGCGGCGAAATCGCGGTGCCCGCGGCTTCGGAAAACTTTGGTCGGGTGCAGCGGCAAATTGAGTGGAAGCCCTATGGAATTGCTGTCAAAGTCAAACCCGAGAGCACGGATTCCTACCACTTTCAATCGGAGATCCAAGTAGAGCTATCAGAGCTCAATGCCAGTCAGGCGATAGCGGGGATTCCAGGCGTTTCTAAACGCAAACTTTCCACCAAAGTGAGCTCGGTGGAAGGGGAAACAGTGCTGCTTTCAGGTTTGGTCAGACAAATACAATCCAGTTTAGAGACAGGGATTCCCGTTTTGAAAGATATCCCGGTACTTGGATATGCATTTTCTGCTCCCTCACACTCCCAAGAATCCACGGAGATACTCATGGCTGTAACTGTCACTCTCCCCACGCGGCTAGAAAACTCGGAGCGGTGGGAGAGTTTTGAGATGCGGCGCCATCAACCATGAGGGCAAGCAAGATAGAAGAACAGTTCCTGGGCGCGTCGGCCAGCCTCTTGGCGTGGATGCGGGAGCCGGAGATTACCGACGTGATGGTGAACGGGATTGAGAGTCTGTTTCTGGAACGAAATGGCAAGCTGGAATCCGCACCCTCTCCTTTTCGCACTCACCAGGACCTCAGCGATTGGATCGAACGCTTGCTACTGCCCATCGGAAAACGCATCGATGCTTCTCGTCCGTTTGTCGATGGGGTCCTGCTAGATGGCAGCCGTTTTCATTTGATTTTGCCTCCTTTGTCGTTGGTGGGGCCGGTGATTAGCATTCGCAAGAGCCGAGGTATTGAACTGGCTGCACTGGAGTCTTTTGGACACCCCGACGCCGTGGCGCTCGTGAAAACGGCTTTTGAAACCCGCCGTGGTTTATTGATAGCGGGTGGCACAGGCGCGGGGAAAACCACTCTTCTGAGCCGGCTCCTGGACGGAGTTTCCCCAATCGAGCGCATCGTGCTGATAGAGGAAACTCCCGAAGTGCGTTCTGAGCACCCGCACATGATTCGATTGGTTGCTCGGGCTCCGAATCCCGATGGAGCCGGTGAAGTGACCTTGCGCGCGTTGATTCGAAATGCGCTGCGCATGCGGCCCGATCGCCTGGTGTTGGGGGAGTGCCGAGGGGAGGAAGTTTGGGATCTGGTCCAAGCTTTGAACACGGGCCATGGGGGGAGCGCCTGTACTTTACACGCCAACTCGCCGAGAGACGCATTGAGACGGGTGGAGGCCCTTTTGTTAATGGCATGTCCTGGGACCCCGATATCCGCGGCTAGGGAGTGGGTAGCCGGGGCGATCGGGTGGGTAGTTCACTTAAGACGCACGGAAACGGGCCGAGAAATCCATGGAATATTGAAGGTGCAAGGCCTCGAAGGAGAGCAGTATCGGGTTTTGCCGTGCTGGGGGGACGCCTTTTCAGGGAATGGCTTTTGAGCCAAGGCTTGCGAGTCGAGGGATTTTGTGCGAGATTACCGGCCTTATTGAACTTTTAAGAGGTTGGCCATGAAGCCAGGCATTCATCCAGAATATTTTGAAACCACTATCCGTTGCTCCTGCGGCAACGAAATCCAAACTCGCGCAACCAAAAAAGACATCCGCATTGAGACATGCTCGGCTTGCCACCCCCTATTCACCGGTAAAGCCCGCATGCTGGATACAGAAGGCCGCGTCCAGCGCTTTATGAAAAAGTACGGCAATAAAGACAATAAGCGCCCGTACTAAGCTTCAAAAATGTTTGAAAAATTGGATGAGGTAGAAGCGCACTTTGAAGACATCGAAGTTCGCTTAACCTCGCCCGAAGTCGCCAGCCAAGCTCAGCTTTTTCAAAAACTCAGCAAAGAACACAGCAGCCTCCAGCCCCTGATACAAGCCTATCGGCAATACAAACAGACCAAGTCCCATTTTGATCAAAACCAACAAGTCATTAAAGAAGAATCCGGAGAGCTTAGGGAGCTTGCCCTAGAAGAAAACCGAGAGCTGGAGGAACGCCTTGCTGAGTTGGAGAAGGAACTCAAGATTCTCCTCCTCCCAAAGGATCCCAACGACGATCGCAATTCCATCTTGGAAATCCGCGCGGGGGCAGGGGGAGATGAAGCAGGGATTTTTGCTGGCGATCTTTTCAGAATGTATTCCAGGTATGCAGAGCGCCAGGGCTGGAAAATTGAACTGCTCAGCATGAGCCCGAACGATGTAGGCGGACTGAAAGAGGTCATCTGCCTGGTGCAAGGCGATCGAGTTTATAGCCGTCTCAAGTACGAAAGCGGAGTACACCGGGTGCAGCGAGTTCCCAAGACCGAAACCCAAGGACGTGTGCACACCAGCACGGTGACTGTTGCTGTTCTACCCGAGGCAGATGAGGTGGAGATTCATATCGATCCCAACCACCTGCGGATCGATGTGTTTCGCAGCTCAGGTCCAGGCGGCCAGAGTGTGAACACCACCGACTCCGCAGTTCGGATCACCCACTTGCCGACGAATATGGTCGTTGTTTGCAGGGATGAAAAATCTCAACACAAAAACAAGGCCAAGGCGATGAAAGTGCTCAGCTCTCGCCTGCTCGATGCTAAACGGCAGGAACAGCACGACAAGATCGCAGCGGACCGATTGAGTCAGGTGGGTACTGGAGATCGCAGCGAAAAGATACGTACGTATAATTTCCCCCAGGGTCGGGTCACCGATCACCGCATTGGGGTGACACTGCACCAAATTGACAGTTTTATGGCGGGAGAGATTGGCGAAATGATTTCTTCTCTCACCTCTTTTTACCAAGCTGAGTTGCTCAAAGAGCAGTCGGGCAGCGGTATCCACTAGGACCAGTTTTATGACATTGGGTGCTTATATTCTGCAGGGAAAGGCGCGTCTCCAGTCCTCGTCTGTCGAATTAGGCGATCCCCTTTCGCATATGAAGCTCCTCGCCCAAGCGGTTCTGCGCTGCAATTCGAGCGAACTGCTTCTGCGTTGGGACACAGAGCTAGATTCTCAGACTGAGGCCGAGCTGAATGCATTCTTGGTCCGGCGTCTGAAGGGGGAGCCATTCCAATACATTGAGCAAGCGGCAGACTTTTGGAAGCACCGTTTTGCTGTGGGGCCGGGAGTGCTGATTCCACGGCCCGAGACAGAGGTCTTGGTGGAGACCTTGCTCCAGCAACACACTGAACAGCGCGCGCGGGTTGCCGAGTTGGGGGTCGGCAGTGGGGTAATCGGGATTTGTTGTTTGTTGGAGCGTCCTGAATGGAAGTGGTTTGGCTGGGAATTGAATCCGGATTCTATGCCTTTTATCCAACAAAACCGTAAGCTGCTCCCTCAGGGGGCGGGTTTTCATTTGGAACAAGCAGATTTTTTTCAAGCTGCCGGGCGTTTTGCGCCGTACGATTGGATCGTATCCAACCCTCCCTATGTTCCCGCCAGTGAAATAGACGGATTGTCTCGAGAAGTTCGTCAGGAACCCAGGCTCGCGCTCGATGGTGGACAAAATGGTCTTGAGATCATCCACCGCTTGATTAGTCTGGCGCCGAGTCTCTTGATTGCGGGGGGCGGGATACTCCTAGAGATTGGCTCGGATCAGGGGGACACCGTTCGCGCGGCATTGGAGGCGGAGGGGTTTGCCGGGGTTCGGATTGTGCCCGATCTCGCCGGGCGAGACAGAGTGGCCTTTGGCCGTTTAGGGAATAGAAAGAATTAGAGGTCAGGCAGTGGACGCGCTCATTATTCAAGGCAACCGTAAGCTTCAGGGGAGTGTTGCTATCAGCGGTTCGAAAAATGCGGCCTTACCGCTCCTCTTTGGGGCGCTGCTTTTTGAAAAGACAGTGCGATACCAAAATGTCCCCCGACTTTGGGATATCGAAACGACGCTCAAACTTTTGGCCGAAATGGGAGCAAAGTCCAGCTGGGACAAAGACAACGGCACTGTCGAAATAGAACCTGTCGTGCACACGCCTCGTGCTCCTTATGAGCTGGTTCGGCAAATGCGTGCTGGCATCCTGGCTTTGGGGCCGCTAATCGCCAGGCATGGTCATGCAGAGGTCAGTTTGCCCGGGGGCTGTGCCATTGGCGCGCGACCAGTGGATTTTCACCTGGCGGCGTTGGAGCGAATGGGAGTCCAAATCCAAGTCGAGGGTGGGTATATCCACGCAAAAGTTCGGGGAGAGCTGCACGGAGCCGAAATCACGTTTCCCCAAGTTTCGGTCACCGGGACCGAGAATATTTTATTAGCTGCCAGCCGCGCCAAAGGAACTACGACACTATTCAACGCGGCCCGAGAGCCCGAAGTCGTGGCATTGGGAGAAATGCTCCAGTCGGCGGGAGTCGCTATTGAGGGTTTAGGCACTTCCACGGTTCGAATTACCGGTGGGGACCTTAAAGTCCCCGCTCGCCCTATCCCCATTCGCCCCGATCGAATCGAAACGGGGACTTGGGTGGCCATTGCAGCTGCCACCCGGAGTGAACTGGAGATCCTCAACACCGACACAAGCCAGCTGGATGCCGTGCTGGATGTATTTCGGCAAATGGGGGTTGGGCTTGAGTCCTTGGACCAAGGAAAAAGACTCAAAGTCATTCCTGCGGAGGCTTACCGCGCGGTCGATGTGGAGACGCAACCCTATCCTGGTTTTGCCACCGACATGCAAGCTCAATTGATGGCGGTAATGTGTTTAGCGCAGGGCAAGAGCCGCATCCGCGAGACGATATTTGAAAACCGATTCATGCACGTCGCAGAACTGCGCCGGTTGGGTGCCAAAATTGAAATTCAGGGAAAAGACGCCATCGTACATGGCCCGACTTCGTTGGTAGGTGCGCCGGTCATGGCCACGGATTTGAGGGCAAGCGCCTCACTCGTCGTGGCCGCCCTTGCCGCCAAGGGAGAGACAAAGATCAGCCGTATTTACCACCTGGATCGCGGCTACCAAAAACTGGAGCTCAAGCTCTCGCGATTGGGTGCGGAAATTGCCCGAGTTAAGGAGTCGTAGGCACCGACGGGGTTTGCTCCAGCCACGCAGTCAGTCTTGCGGCACAAGACTCTGCCGTTCGAAATTCGTTGCTATTGGCTATCGCGGCCCCGGCTTCTAGCTCCGCTAGTACTTTGGCCAGGTGGTGGTTCGCCATCCACTGGTTGATCCAGTTTAACTGCAAAGTCGCATACCCAATGGTGAGGTCGGTAAAGACGCGTTGGGATGTTTCTTCCCCGGCTTTTTCATTGAGGATTCCCATGGTTTTGCTCCCGACAACCCCTCCGGCGACCGAGGACCCGATGGAAGCGCCTCCCGAGCTCGCAATGGGTGCGAGATTCGCAGGTAAAAACATTCCTGCAATCGTGCTGGCTACGGTGACCGCGGGCCGCAAGACCACTTCGGCAGTGATATCTCCCGCCTGCAGCATCGTCATCAGCCAGGGGTTTTTCTCAGCCCAAAGTGGAAGCTGTTCTGCCGCTACAGAGTCGAAATCCTCCACGGGTCTTCGCTCTTCCGCATACGCTTTTTTGAGCTCTGCTACCAATCGCCCTTGAGCCAGCGGGGATAGCGTCTGTGCTGCCTCAGGTGACAGGTAATTCATAGAATCCGATAGTACGGGAGAAAGTGCATTGAAAGTCTGCGCGATCACTTGGTCAATGGCCATGAGTTGATCTCGGTTGTAAGCCAATATCGCGTTTTCAGCGCGCAATTTTGCTTGGGTTTTTCCGAGCCACTCCAAGCCGACGAGAGAGGTTAATCGCATCGCTGCTTTGGTGAGATCGCTGCGGTGTTTTTCGTGCCACCATTCCATCACAGCATGGCGCAAGATTGCGGGAGGAGGGGTGGGCCATTCCACGCTAAACGTCTGAGCTCCTTCCCGGATGCTGCTCAGAGTTTGCTGGTAGACAGCGCTGCGCTTGCGAATCAGGTTGAGGTACTCCTCTAAACTACCCTCAGTTTGGTTGCCCCCATGCAAGGCCTGGCGGAGTGAGCCCAACATCGACTGGGCTTTGAGGTTGGAGATGTTGAATTCTTGTAGGTCCGAGTGCAAAGAGCTGGGGGTTTTGGAGATCGTAAAGCTGCCTTCGCCCTTTACCGCAAGCGCCAGGTTCCCTTCCACCTGGAAAAATGCCTGCTTCCCGGCTTCCGCAGCGTCCATATCAAAGGGGACGACGTAAACTCGCTGGGGTGTGATCCCAGTCGATTTACAAAAAACTTTCAACCAGTCTTGCCATTGTCCGCGCTGGAGTTGTTGTTCGTGGACTTTGTTGATTACCAAGACAATGGGTTTGCCGGCTTCTGCGGCCACAGATCGAAAAAACGCATTGGTGGCTTCGTCCCCGTGTTTTTCTGGGGTGATCATCGCGATAACGACGTCGGAAGCTCTGGCTGTCCGATACGCCTTTTCCCAGTTATCCCGATTTTCAGAGTCGACGTCTGGAATGTCGACCAACATCATGTCCTTGGGAATGTTCTTCGCTCGTCTTAGGAGGAGCTTGTGGGTTTTGCCCGAGTCTTCGGTAGCTGCATGGGCGTCCGCATTTTCGACCACCTGCATTTCGGCAAAGAGAGAGCGAATGAGCTCGAGGTCGTACAACGCATCGGGAACGGTCAGCACGGCCTGTTTTGTCGCAGCGGCGATGTGGCTTGTTTCGCTGAGGCGCCGTGTCGCAAGGTGATTGAACACGGTGCTCTTGCCGGACTTGGTGCCTCCGGCGACTACGATCGTTAGGGCTTGCCGCAGACGCAGCTGACGCAAAACTTTGGATTCTAGCAATTCCTTCCACAGCATTTGCGCTGGGGTGACATGTAGTCCGGTTTGTTGCGCAAAGGCATGCAGTAGAAGCAGGTTGGCTTGCAGGCTTTCGAGCTCTTCCACGAGAGCAGGAAAGTTCTGGAGGCGTTGGACATCAGCGTTCGGGGCTTCATCGGAGGAGTGGGAAGTTTCCGCTTTTGTGCCAAAAAGAGAAAAGCTGGACCAGTCCCAATGCGCACTTGCGGAATAAAGAGTGAAAAAAAAGCCCCCAAATAAAACACCCAAGCGTTTCACGATCGCACCCCCAGTTTGGTCGTCCACGTCGAGTGAAACGGATTTAATGCAAAGAGTCAATCGGAGCTGGTTCGAGGTATCGATAGGGGGCTAACGAGGACGGTACCGGAAAGGTCGAAATAGGCAGGTAAGGCCGGGCTTTCTTCATGAAACTCGCCCACATAGGCACAGCAGCAGCGCTTCCGGTGAGGCCTAGCTTTTCCTGCTCATCATAGCCAATCCAAACCAACGCCAGAACATCTGGTGTAAACCCGACAAACCAGGTGTCTCGCCCCTCGTTGGTGGTTCCGGTTTTGCCAGCAAAATCGCGAGCCGGTAAGCCGATCGAGAGCGCTCCCCGCGCAGTCCCTCGCCGGATCACCCCCCGCATCAAGTTCACGGTTTCGAAAACAGGTTCCGCGGCGAGGACTTGATTGGACGATTTTTCCGTCTTTAGAAGTTGGTTTCCATTGCTGTCATATACTTCGAGCAATGAACGCAACTCGCACTTCTGTCCAAGGCCAGCCAAAGTGGTGAAAGCGTCCGCCAACTCCATGGGAGTTACATCGACCCCACCCAGAGAAAGCGAAGGGACTGCGGGCAAGGCTGATGTGATTCCGGAGGCAATCAAGACTTCGCGTATTTTCGGGATGCCGACTTGTTCTGCTAGTCGGGCTGTGGGGACATTGAGGGACTGCTCCAAGACCATCCGCGCTGAAACCGGTCCGCGAAAGTCAGCATCGTAATTTTTGGGCGACCAAGTCTGATTGTCGTACACCCACTCAAAGGGAGAGTCGTCCAACTCGGTGTCGGGGGTGAGCCGCGGCTCTAGTGGCTTTGCAAACCCCGCCAGAAAAACAAAGGGTTTGAATAGAGAGCCGGGTTGGCGTTTGCCTTGAGTTACCCGGTTAAACTGGGTTTGCCGGTAGCTCCGGCCGCCTTGGAGCGCAAGCAAAGTACAGTTTTTTACATCGATCGCGAGCATCGCGCCTTGCAAGTGTGCGCCGGCTTTTTCTTTTTTTGCAATCTCAGGAACTGCGGTTTTGAGGCGTTCAATATTAGCCGTCAGGACTTCAGAAGCGGTACTTTGCAAATAGGGATTCAATGGAAGGTAGAGCGAAAGCACATCGGTATCCAAGCGCGAGCGAACTGCACTCGGCAATCGACTCAAAACCAGATCGATTGCGTAGTCTACGTCTGCCAGCGTGCCGGATTCAGATACGCCTAGCGGTTCGCTTTTGGCTGCTTCGTACTCGTCCGGTAGAATGAACTCCGCATCCAGCATGCGTTTGAGGACGAGATTGCGTCGATTCAAAGAGCGTTCAGGGTGTCGACGAGGGTCGTGCGCATTGGGGACTTGAATGATCGCAGCCAGCGTGGCGCTTTGAGCCAGTGAAAGCCGCGAAATAGGTCGATTGAAATAATATTGCGCCCCTTCGGAAACCCCATGGATCTCGTGGGAGCCCCACTGGCCCATGTACACTTCGTTCAGGTAGGCCTCTAGAATAGACTCTTTTGAATGTCGCGCTTCTGTAATCAGGGCAAAAACCGCTTCTTTGAGTTTGCGGGAAATGGCTTTATCACTGGAGAAGAAAAGGTTCTTCATCAACTGCTGCGTGATCGTGCTACCTCCTTCGACGAAACGTCTTGCCATGAGGTCGCGAAAAATAGCGCGCAAGGTGCTGCGGATAGAAACTCCGTGGTGCTCCAAAAAACGCACGTCTTCAATGGCGATAGCGGCCATGCGCATTGAATAGGGCATTTCCGACAGTGCTACGGCGTTTTGCGTGCGCAAGCGTCCTGCGAAATAGCTGGCGATCTTCTTGGGGGCCACTTCTAAAAGGGGGATTTCTTCTAGAGAGTCAGACTGGTTTATTTTCTTGAGGACCAATTGTTCCGGGGGGCCTTCGAATTGCAGCCGAGCTTTGAGCTGGGGGAGGTTGTGCCCAGGTCCTGTAAAAGCGGCTCTGAACACGTAAGCGTCTGCTCCCCCGGAATAAACCCGCAAATAAAACTCGCCCGGGATTAAGTTTTCCGGATTGTTGCGTTCGACAGAACCCTGGTTCTGGAGCACGGAACGGAGCTCGCCAACAGAGAGCTGCTGCTCTTTTTCAAACGCGGGGTAGAAACCATAAAAACTGGATGCTTGGGACGAACGTAGCTGCGCAATGCGGGTGTCGATGCGGTGGGTTATCACCCCAATATACGCAAGACCAAAGGCTAGGGTCGCTCCCAGCACGGTGAGAACGGTGATTAGAGGCCAGAGAAAGCGTTTACGCCAGGGTGATGACATATCAATTGAATTCGCACTCGCCGCTCGTTAGTCTTTTGCCATGCGGCTCAAACCTTTTCAGGTAAAAATGGTCAGTCAGAAAATCCTGCAGACCCTAAAGACCCGGCAGCTCGTTATTCTAAAAAAATCCGAGCCAGAAGTCCTGAAGAAAATGGAAGAGATCTTCACAGCCGATCTCAAGGTTGAGGATGATATCAATCGAGAGGCCGAAAAGCTTTTGGAAGCGTATACGGCGAAAATGGGCGATAAAATCGACCGCCAGAAGATGTTCCAAATGATAAAAAAACAGTTAATCAAAGATAAGAACGTCGTGGTTTAGGTGGAAACATGATTTCAGAAGAAAAAATGATCCACATCGTGCATTTGCTGGTGGATGGGCTGGAGCGCGACGGGTTCGTGAGTTACCCGGACAAGCCTCTTGCCATGCGCGAAGCCCGTCGGGCGGCTCTTTTGTACCAAGGCCAAATGGAAGCGGTCGCCGAAACGGCGCGAAAGCGGATACTCTCCCAAAAAAACCCTCCCCTGGAAAACAGCCGGCAATGGGACACGCTCTACGCGAAGTATTACGAGGAAGAACTTCACAAAAAGGGAGGGTGACTACTCCTTCCTCCTGCGCTATGAAATTAAGACCATGAAAGTAACAGCGCGGACCCTATTTACCTTAATATTTTCTCTCACTTCGGTTGCTCAAGCCGCTACCGTTAATTTTGGGGGGAATTTTCGGAGCGAAGGCGGGTTTTACAATAACCCAGGTTTGGGAGCTACGGGGACCCCTGCTAGCAAGACGTTTCTTGCCGGACGGGCTTTGCTCGTCCCCAATCTGATCATCGACGATCACTTTAGCATCAAGTCCCAGTGGAACTTGCTTTCTTCTCCCGGCTTTACCGCGATTGCTAACCAAGCCTTAGGGGCAGGTCAGGGAAGTTTCGTCTTTGGTGACCCCAACTCCGTCTCTTTTTCGTTGGGCCGTGTTTGGTTGGAATGGACCTCGGATGTCGGCGTTTTTCGCTTGGGGCGCATGCCCGTATCGTGGGGCTACGGTCTTCTTTACGACTCAGGCGATGGACTCTGGGATGATTTTCAAACCACGATGGATCGAATCGAGTACCGTCTCCATCTGGGGTATGTCGTTGGGGCCGTGGCCTACAGCAAACGGCGCAAGCTTTCGGTTTCTGGCAACGATAATGACCAAGAGTTTTATACTGCCTACCTTCGTTACGATAACCCGGAAATGGAAGTCGAAGCGGGTTTGTTGTTTGAAAAACAAGAACGTAGTGCGACCCAATCCGCCGATTTAATGGGAAGCGCCAACGAGTACCGGCATAGTGCTGTTTCCTATCCTCTTGCCACCAAAATCCAGTACCCACTGTCTGACCTGACTTTGGACGTGTACCTCAAGAAAACCAGTGGCTATTTTAGTTACGGGGGGGAGCTGTCCTGGATATCGGGCACCGCAACCAACTATTCCGGCGGAACTCCGCCGGCTGCTCTGAACGCTTTTGCCTTTTCACTGAATGCCACAGTCGACTACCGCAAAGTAAAAGCGTTTGCAGAAGCTCTATTCGCATCGGGCGATGCGAACATGAGTGATGCCACCGCCTCGGGTTTTTCGCTTCTGCACCGCAATCGCCGTCCAGGGCTCTTGCTTGGGCGACAACTTTTGGGGAACTACGCTGGTAACAACGCGAATCTTGGGACTCCGCTGGCGTATGGCGCGAGCGGGGTGTTTTCGGGGATTTTATACATTCGCCCTGGGGTGAAGGTGGACTGGTCTCCTACTTTGACCTCCTCGGTTGAAGTGGTTTTTGCTCGCAAGCTAGTGGATTCCGCCGGTGCGGACTTAAATCTCGGTTTAGAGATTGATATCGGCACCGAGTACGCGGTCTACAAGAACTTCAAGCTTGGGGCGGATCTTGGGGTGTTATTGCCTGGTGCGGGTATCGGAGTCAGCAGCCCCAGTGCATCTTTCGGCGCCCGTACCACAGCTACCATGGTTTTCTAGAAGATGGGTTTTGGGGCCGTATTTTCGGTACTGCTCTTGCCGGCTTTCGCTGCGTCACCTACTAGCGGTTCTCTTTTATCCAAAGCTGCTGAGTACCACTACCAGCATCATTCCTTTGCCCACTCTCTGGAGCTTTGGGAGAAATCCTTGGCCCGGGAGCCCGACAATGTTTTGGCCGCTGTTCGAGTGGGGGAGCTTGCGTTTTGGGTCTCAGGGCGAGCCGCGATGATGGCCCATTTTAAGAATGTTTTGGCGGCTGTGCCTCCGCTGTCCCAGGAGTCCCGAAATGTCTTAAAAAAGCATTTTTGGGGGTTACAAAACCTTTTTGCGCAAGACAAATCCCAGCAGGCGTTTTTGCAAGGCAGGCATCGAGCGGAAATCGGGGATTGGAAGGGGGCGTGGGAACAGTTTAATCGCGCGGCTTCTCTAGACCCGGCGCAGTTCAGCGTTCTTTTCGAACGTGCGCGAGCGGAGAAGCAGCTGTCTTTGTTTGAACGGCATCGCCAGACTCTTGTGGCTGCGGTGGACAGTTACCCCTACCATTCTGAGCTCATTGCCGAATTGGCTGAAGCGCATCTAAATGCCCGCGCTCCGGCAATTGCGTTGGAGGTATTAAATAAAGTAGAGGGCCCCCCAACGCCACAACAGCGAGTACTCACCGCTATGGCGCTTCTTGAGACAGGGGCGCCCGGTCCCGCTCTGGGGATGTTGAGAAGCCTATTGCAGCAGCCCGGAGTTCATTTTCCTCCCATCGTTTTTTACGGAGTGGGCAAAGCGCTTATGCAAACTGAGCGCGATGCGGGAGAAGTAGCGCGGTGGTACCGTAAGTTTCTTTCTCATCGACCGGAGAGCGCCCCGGTAGCGGGTTGGGATCCGTTTCGCTATGAAGAGCGGGTGAGCGAAGTCGGCGCTTATTTAGCCGATAAAATTTGAGTTAACCGCGCATCGCTTTGTTCAAAAAAACTAGCGCTCGTGCTGAGAACGTCGGTGAAGATTTCTTCCATACCTGATTCACGCGACCATAGATTATGGCCCGCTTGGTACACCTTGGTCTGGCGCAGATCTGAATGAGAAGCAAACGTTTTCCACACTTCTAGGTGGTCAGGTTGCGGATACCCACCGTCCTCACTTCCCAAAAGAAGTAGAGCAGGAACTTTGGAAGTCCTTCGCAAGCAATGAAAATGTGGGGTGACTTCTCTGTATACTTTCCAGGAATGGTTAAAGGACAAGATTACACCCTTGTCGAATGCACCGTCTCCATTGAAGCACTTTTCGGTGAGTCGAATGGATTCTTCAACCATGTGCTGTGTCGGGTAGGGAGGGTTTACGGCAATCACTCCCGAGATGTTGCGAGGAGTCTCTAAGTGCTTTGAACCAGCAAACTCCAAAGCGATGAGTCCCCCCTGACTGCGGCCCCAAACCTGGCCTCGAAGCTCAGGAAACAAAACAGATGCAATGGCGGCTACGTGGCGCACTACCTCAACCGAGTGTTCATGGTCCGCCCAAGCCGCAGGGGCTTCAAACTGCATTCCCCCTAGGGTGCTATCGAGTAAAAGGGGAAGCACGCGCAGACGGGGTTCCCGTTTTCCCTTTTGGAGAGTGCTGCCTATGTCAAAAAGATTCTGTGCGTTGGAAATCTGGGTCCCAATGCCCGGCATGAGAATTACAAATCCCTTGTAGTGCCCTTTTGGCAGTTTGTGCCCTAGGTGGATGGACTTGGGAAGATAGACGCCTGTGTGCGCAAAGGGGAGCAAGATTTGGCGAAAGGGCACTGGTTGGTCGAGCATGGCCTGGCCATCGCGCAGCTTGTAGAGCTTCGTGTCGGTTTCCACCAGAATTTGGCGTTGGACTAAGTCAGTCACGTTCAACGCGCCACTTTCAATCTCGGCGTTTAGCTGTGCAAGGTCGGAGAAATTCTTGACGTGAGTTACGCAGCCGGCTGCTTTGGTTCCGGGCGAGGCAAAAGCCCCAAAAACGCTAACCCCGAAGAGCAGGACAAATCCCAAACGCATCGGATCGGTATACTCGGGGGCGGTCCCAGCAGCAAGTCCAGAGTAGGGGCCTCGAGTAGCCGTGAATTGTCACTATTGGCGAGTTCTTTGACCCGATTTCGGAGTGGGCATGGAGGTGTAAGTACTTGAATTTAAGAGGTTTCATGGAGAAAAGTCCTTTGGCGAGTGATTTGCAAATACCCCGCTCGATGAAAGTGTGGGTTCAAAAATCCATGAAGTCTTTATTGAAACAAACGATTGCTGCGGTCTGTGTTGCTTTGGTTTCGGTGAGCTGTGCGAACAAGGATGGGTTTAGCTCAGCTAAGACCACTGAAACCTTCGTACAAGATTACAACCCATCGTATCTCGAGGTGCTTTGGGTTATCGACGACCGTTCTCCCATGGCGAACTACCGTGACGCCCTAGTCGCCGAAGCTAAAAACTTTTTCTCTCGGTTGGATGCTTCTTTAGGCGAAAGCGGTCAGTACCGCATGGGCATTGTGAGCACCGATGGCCGCTTCCGAAAAGGTCAGCTTAAGCCCGTGAATAGCCCTATGGTTTTGAAACGCGGGGATGGCTCGTTAACGGAACGCGTAAACTTGTTTGGAAACATTCTTTTTCCCCTGCTGAACCTTTCGACGGATGCCTTCAATAAGGGGTTTGACGCTTCCTTGACGGCGTTGACAGGCACGCAGTTCGCAAGTGATTCCCGAGTGCCTCTTGTTTTGGTTTACCTGTCGTATGGTGACGATCAATCAGCTACTTCTGATGGCAGCGAAGCGGTAGAGTTTTATGCACAAAAGCTGCTAGCGCTAAAAAACGGAAAGAACGATTTGATTCGCGTGTATTCGGTTAACTACGAGCCACTGCCTGTCGGTACGGCTCCGACACCTGCGACCCGTTGTGCACTGCTCAATGGAAATCAGATTGATGTGGATCCGGCAAACTATCAGGATCGGTACTTCCGATTGGCAAACCGATTGAGTGGCGAAAAAGCAGATCTCTGCCGAGCGGGTTTTTCGGATGCTTTGGATTTGTCAGGATTGCGCCTGAAGACATTGCCAAAAGTGTTTAGCTTGCAAGGGTACCCCGATGTATCCACGATGACAGTTACGATTACAGACAAGAGTGGAGCGGTCGTGACTGGATATCCCTACAGCTACGATGCAGCCAACCGGCAGGTAGTGTTTACGAACACTCCCCCGGAAGGCACTTCTATCGTCGTAACCTATCTTTCCACTGGCAATTAAGTTAAGCGTTTGAATTGGCCGAGCGTTGGATTTGGCTCAGCGCGCGACTCCAGCTCGCGAAGCAGGGGAGGAGTTCATATTCGACTTTGTCGGCAAGTCCTTCGAAGTCCTGCCGTTCTTGGCAATCCACTATTCCTATCAGAATTGACGAAAAATCTTTCTCTAAGCGCGCCAAGCTAACACCATCCACTTCCAAGCGGCTAAAGTCGAGTTTGCGGGCAAGACGAGTCAAAACAATCGTGTCCAGAAACCGCTCCAAACCCTCTACACAATGTAAAAAGATTCGGTGCCCTTCCACTTTGCGTTCATCGCGAAAGAGTTCCGATGCCAAAAGCAGAGTTTTTTGCAATCGTTCGACATCGGTAATGGCGCGATCCAGCCCTCGGGACACGAACAGTGCCACCTCGTGCTCCCCTCCCACTGCGTTGAGGCGTTCCTGCTGTGTGGTCTCCGATTTGTTTTCATCAGTAGAGATGCGGACCATGGGGTTTCCTCTCGTGCGAAGGTTATAAACCGTTACGAACTAAGTTTTTTAAATCTGCTTTTAGTTTGGTCGCCCCAGCATGTCCGGGGCGTAGCTCCAAAGCTCTGCCGAGGTGAAAATCGGCTTGTTTCCAGTTGTTTTCCTTAAATAGCAGGGCCCCTAGGGCAAAGTGGTTGTCTGCGTGGTTAGGATCTCTTTCCAAATACGCCCGCAAGCGAGACTTCAATTCTGGAATGTCTCCGGTCTCAGGAGCGAGTTCGATGAGTTGATGGAGTGCCACAAGACAAGTGGGATCAATATCGAGGGCAAGGTTGAAGTGCTGTTTCGCTGGAGCAAGCAGCCCCATTCCAAGTGAGCTGAGTCCAAGTCCGCATTGGGCTTTGGAACTCTTGGGGTTGAGCTCTGCGCCTCTTTCAAAGTATGCAAAAGCCCGTTTCCATTCACGTCGCTGAATCATCAGCGTCCCAAAGTTCACTTGAATCGTGTCCGAAGTCGGCGACAGCTCTAGAGCTGCAAGGTACTTGGCTTCGGCTTGGTCTAGTTTGCCCATCCGAGTGAGGCAGTTTCCATGAGACTTGTACAAATCAAAGCGCTGATCGGCTGTGAGTAAGCCGGGGGTCAGTACTCGTTCGAAATGGAACACGGCTTGGCTGTCGTTACTTTCGGACTGATAACCTACGCCCAACCAGTAGTGGGCTTCCTCGGATTGATAAAGTTCGGTGAGAGCCCGGAAACATTTTCTAGAAGAGTTGATTTCTCCCAGCTTGTACAAGCAAATGCCCAAGCCGCGCAGTCCAATGGGATCGCGCAGGTTTTGCTGCAGCAAGTACGAAAATAGATTTCGAGCGAGTAGGTAGTCCTGATTTTCCAAAAGGAGTTCTGCGCTGGCTCGCAATCCATCGACATCGTATTTTTTTGCACCAGGAGCAGGCTTCGGCGTTGCAGCGATTTTGGCGGGAGGCGTTTTGATGTGCACAAAAAAAGTGCGCAAAGATTGTGAGTCTTTGTTGGATTCAAACTCCTTGATGGTTTTTTCTAAACTGGACATCACCCTATCGGGAGCGTCCGTCGGGATTTCGCGGATCTGAACTTCGTCCGCTTCCGCGAGCAAGTTAAAGAAAGGGGACTCTGACTGAGGGGAGGGGTTGAGAGTTTTTGGCATTGACCTTAGGTAAGAGCAAAGTCCATGCCATGGACGAACCGGGAAATGCTTTGAATTATCGTGTTTAACGCAGTGCCGTCACGTCAAACGCTCTGCGAGGCGACAAGCTTTTGACGCTTCTATATATCTTTGGGTAGCTTGCCTCGTTTCGTGCTGGCGGGAGTGGAGAAAGATTGGAGCTTTCGGCCGGTCTCTTGGGTGCGCTTGAGGTCCCGAATCGTCTCGGACCGTACATCTTCCATTTTGCCGATCAGCTCGAGGTCCTGATCGACAATTTTCTTGCCCAGGGCTTCGCGTTTTTCCAGAAGCTCTTTCACTCGGGGGCTGTAAGCCTCCAGGCGATTAGAATCGATGTCTACCTGTTGAAAGAGTTCCGAAATTTTAAAGTCATACGAGCGAATGATATTGAGAATCCGCTCGCGATTATCCACAAAATAGTCCAAATTCTCCCACCGCTCCTGCTGGATTTGATCCAGGAACTTTGCGGTTACTGATAGAAACTTTTCGTAGTAGGTGTTCTTCAACTCGAGATAGTAAATCACTTCTTCCATGGCGACCCCCGATTTCATTCTGGTTTTCATTTTGCGGCCGTTGCTTTCTCTTTTTTGAGTGACGCTACTGCTTGCTCCCAGGCGTCATTCAGTGTCGTCAATACACCCAGTGCTTCGTTGAGTGGTTCGACGGCGTTATTCATGTTTCCTTGTACTAATCTATCGATAACAAAATCGTATAATCGATCCAAATTGACGGATATTTCTCCACCATCCCTTTTCAGACCGGCGCGCAGTTCCGCAACGATGTCGTGTGTTTTAAGAATGTATTTAGACTTATCTGCGGTGCGTTTTTCGTTAAGTGCCTCGATTGCTTGTTTTAGAAAACGCACAGCGCCGGCGTAGAGCATGAGCAATACTGTCTCTTTGTTTGCCGTCATGACTTCGTTTTGACGGTAGACACCTGTGCCTATTTTGCGTTTTGGATCCATAATCTTTTATCCGTGATTGCGCTTATCCGCCGCCGGGGAGAGGGGAAGTTGGCGCAGCGCCACCTCCGGCTCCCATTGCGTTCACAGCACCTTGCTGCGCCTGCAGTTTAGAAAACGCTCCTTGCATTTTTGCGAGTTTGTCTTTGAGAGTGTCAGCCTTCTTTTCTAGGCGCTCTTCCTTTTTCTTGATGTCCTCGTTCATGCGGTTGACGCGTTCCTGGTAGGTCGTGCGTTCGTTAGATAGCAGCCCCGTTCCTGGAACCGTGAGCGAGGAAAGCACGCTTCCGAGTTGGGTGATCAAGCCGGGGCGCAAACCATCCCCGGCAAGCAAATTCACAGTTTCATCGAAATTCGCACTGAGGGCGTTGGTGAATTTCTTTTCGTCAAATGCGAGCAGGCCGTCTTTTTTGAACTCCACCCCCATGTCTGAGAGGATGCGGACTTTGGAGGAGTTGTTGAACGAGCCCGAAAAGTTCTGTTGCAGTACGCTGCGAAGTCGTTGCTCCGTCATTCGGATGCCGTAGTCTCCACCCAGGGTTTTATATCCCTGGGTTTTAGCGTCCATTTTGTTCTGCTCTTGAATAAACCCAAGAATGCCATTTACCGCGGTAACAATATCCTTCATTTTGACGACGGTCTTGGGGATGTCCTGTTCGACGGTCAGTGTAAGTGGTTTGCCGGGTTCGGAAAGGCCTTTTAGGTCAATCGAGACTCCCGCAATCAAGTCCTTAAGGGTATTTGTAGGGCTTTCTAATTCAAAACCTTGATAACGCACTCTCGCGTTGGTAGCTGGGCGTTCTTCTTCAATGGTGAACTCCGTGTCACCATCGGCAAAGTAGAACTCGGGGTATTCCACGGTCTGGTCGGAGCCGGACTTTGCACCGGTGAGCAGAAGTCTGAATGGGTTTTCGCTGTCCGACTGATCATTGACGACACTTGCGCGCATGCCCACTCCGGCTGAGTTGATGATGCGGGCAATCCCTTCCAGCGAAGAGTTTTCATTGTCGATATAAACTTCTTTGTCCTCTCCATCCGCTGTTTTGAATATGAAGTAACCCGAACCAATGCGTGCTTCGGTCTTGTCTGGAAAGCGATTTGATAGAGCGGCTGGAGGGGCGGCGAGCTGAAATATTTCCAAAGAGTGTTCCCCTCTTTGCGCTAAATTCTTGTCCGCGGTACCTATGGCCACTTTGTCGTCGGTGCTGTTTACCATGAATTCCCGCATGGCGAGGGGCGTGTTCATGTTTGGGAGGAGCTTTTTGACCTCTTCCACTTTGCTCAGTGCCGTATTGACCAGTTTGAGTTTCTCTTCGATATGGCCTTTGCGCTCCTCGGCGGTTTGGATGGGCTTTGACTCGGCTTTAATAGTAGCCGTAAAAATGCGCTGCATTTCGGGTGAGAGATTGGAGATGCCGTCTAAGTTGATTGCCATGGCAAAGTTAGAAGTTTGTGAAAAGGGCAAGAAAGGAAAGTTCGATTGCCCTCTTCTTTTATTATAGAAAGGAAGCAGATCGATTCCTAGAATCAAAACCGTTTTGGCGGGTTAAATCGTCGAAAAGTCTTCGATGCTCAGGCTTTTTGGTTCAATTTTTTGGCGGTATTTGTGGGGTGAGGGTGGGCCTTAGGCGTTGGAAATTTGGCGATGCTTTTTTGGGGGGTCGGGTGTGACAATAAGTCCACGATAGCTTGGGTATTCGTAGGTTGAGAGGCTCGAAAAGCCTCATCCGCCGCTTCCAAGGCAGTCTCCTGAGACGCGGTTTCTTCGTTTTTTTCCACGCTTAGCTGTTTTCGGGACTGGTCCTTGGTGCCGGGTTGGCTGTTGCGGGAATGGCGGTTGTCTTCGGAAGTTTCCTTCACCGAGTGGAGTGCCGCATTTTTTGGAATGGGTTTTACGTTCATGACCAGGTCCTTGCCTCACTTATCGGAAAAAAAACAAAACGACGTTATCCTGCAAGAAGTCATTCATGGTAAAGCAGCGTAATGACGCACAAGATTCACCGCAGTGTCTTGCTCGAGGAGTCAGTCGAGCTGCTTCTTAATTCCCCGGCCGGGGAATTTGCGGACATGACTTTTGGCGAGGGGGGACACTCGGACGCGCTGCTTGAGCGTGGCGCAGTCGCAGTTGTGGGGGTCGACAGGGATTCCGAGACTTTGGAAAACTACCGAAAAAACGGCAAGTTCCGCGATGACCCGCGGTTGACTTTACTTCATGGGAAAATGTCCGAATTCGCCGCCTCTGAGCAGAGTCGGAAATTTGACGGTATCCTCGCCGATCTAGGAGTGAGTACTCGACAGTTATTGACGCCGGAACGTGGTTTTTCATTTCAGGCAGATGGCCCCCTAGACATGCGCATGGATCGTACCGACGAGAGGTCTCTCGCACAGTACCTGAGCGGTGTAGATGAAAATGAGCTGGCCGCGCAGCTCCAAAAAATGGCGGACCTCAATGGGGCGCGTCGTATGGCTAGGAAAATATTGACCGCCTTTCAAGAGGGGAAACTCAATCGTACAACGGACTTAGCTCGCGTGGCGGGGGGACCGTGGTCCAAGGTGCACCCGGCTACGCCCGTGTTCATGGCATTGCGAATGATCGTCAATCAGGAGTACGAGGAGGTCGAACAGAGTCTGCCTGGGCTGTTGGGCCACCTGAAGCCAGGCGGCCGATTGGCTGTGATTACCTTCCACTCTACGGAGGATAGGCTAGTAAAACGGATTTTTGCGCTTTGGGCCGGTAAGTGCCTTTGCGCTAGCACACCGTGCGAATGTCCTAGAGTGGAAAGGGTCCGCTTATTGACCCCCAAGCCAATTTGTCCCACGGAATCGGAATTGGAGGCGAACCCTCGCGCGCGCAGCGCCAAGCTTCGTTGCGTTGAAAAGCTGCCAACTCCGGCGTAGAATAGATATTGGTAAGCAGATTTCTCAACGCGGCCTTTTAACCAATCCCCTCCTTTACAGGATTCCATGCAATCTAAGTCCGAAACTCGGCTTTGGCTGGTACTTATTTTTACGCTTTGTGGTGTCATGGTTTGGGTTCGGACATCGACGGTAAAAGTAACTTACCAGTATGTACAGAACCAAAAAGAACTTCGGGGCATCGACAACAAACTTCAGGATCTTCGGATTCGATGGTTGAAGCTCACCTCTCCCAAAAGGCTTGAGGCGCAAGCGGCTAAATTAGATCTGGTGCCCGCAGTTCCTTCTCAATACGTTCGCTACACACCCAAAGGAAATTTGAACTAGAATGCATCCTCCTACCGAGAAATCAACGCGCATTCGAATGGCGGTAACGTACGTGGGTTTTGTGGGATTTCTTGGGTTAGTAGGTTTACGGCTCGTCCAGTTGCAAGTTTTTCCGAGAGCCGAGCTTCAGTCCCTTGCAGCCCGTCAACTCCACCGTTCTGGAAAGATTGCACCTTATCGCTTGCCCATCTTGGATCGAAATGGCGAAGAACTTGCGATCAGCGTTCCCGCACATTCCGTGTTCGTTCGCCCCAAGCTAGTCCGATCACCCAAAAAAACAGCTCGTATCTTGTCTGGGATCATGGGTGGGAGCCCGGAAAAATGGCTCAAAAAGCTCAAGTCTCCCAAGCCGTTTGTTTGGCTTGAGCGTTTGGTGAGCGAAGACGTGGCCAAAAAGATATCTAAACGCAACTTGGGTGGGGTGTTTATTGAGGCTGAAAATCGCCGAGTATACCCCAATGGTACTCTTGCGGCGCACGTGCTTGGATTTACAGATATTGACGGAAATGGTTTGGCCGGAATCGAACTAAAACTCAATGAGGAGTTACTTCAGAATATCAACAGCCCGACTGTACTTCGGGATGGTCGGGGCAAACCCAGCTATGTTGGACGAAAAATTTTAGCCGAAGAAAGCCGGAAAAAAGGGATATACCTCACAATTGACCGCAGGTTGCAAAACCTACTCGAAGAAGAGTTAGACCGCTCTATGGAAGAGTCCCATGCGCAGGCCGCCATGGGAATTATTCTCCACCCAGTAACGGGTGAAGTGTTGGCCATGGCGCAACGTCCGACCTTTGATCCGGCCAATGCGAATAAGTTCGCGCCCGAGGTTCTTGCAAACCGAATGACCAGTCATCTGTTGGAACCGGGATCGACTTTAAAAGTCTTATTTGCAGCACAAGCTGTGGATCTGGGCTTGTTGACCAAAGACACCTTGATTGATTGCGAGCGGGGGAAGTTTAGGGTCGGAGATAAAACTTTTACTGAAGCGCATTCCAATGGCTTTGGAAGTCTTTCACTAACCAATGTGATTCGGTACTCGAGCAACATTGGTGCCCTGAAAGTAGCGCATCTTTTGGGAGCGGGGCGGGTCGCAGAAACTTTGGAAAAATTCCACCTCACCACCCGAACTGGAATTGAGCTATCGGGAGAAGTCACTTCGGGCCCGCGCCCCGAAAAATATTGGACCCCCATCCATTTGGCCACAGCAGGCTTTGGCCAAGGATTATCGGTGACTCCATTGCAGGTTGTTGCTGCGTTTCAACCCTTTGCAAATGGCGGGTATTGGGTGCGGCCGCACATGCTGTTTTCCGAGGCTGAAGCAGAGCAAGTGTCTGGAACGCGCATTGTTTCTGCTAAGACCGCAGAAACACTTCGAGAAATTCTCACGACTGTGACCGAGGTTGGGGGAACAGGGCGTCGCGCCAGTTTGCCTGGTTACAAGGTGGCCGGTAAAACTGGCACTGCGCAGAAGTACGATAAAGACCTCGGTTATCAAGCTGGCAAGTACTACTCGTCCTTTGTGGGATTCTTACCTGCGGAAAAACCCGAACTTACTATCGGGATAATGGTAGACGAGCCAGGCAAAGATTATTACGCAAGCGAGATCGCTGCGCCCGTTTTTAGACGGGTGGCCGAGCGAGCCTTACCTCTGCTCAAGCGAGCCCCCGTGCAGTCAACGGTGGCCTATGGAAATTTCGCTGCCGTGCCCGCTCCACCGACCTCCCTTGCGAAAGACCCAGAGGGGGAAGCGCTCATGCCCAACCTCAAAGGGGTGAGCTTGCGTGATGCACTCAAGCTTTTGGGTGGACACGTTGACCGCGTCCAGGTGTCTGGGACCGGCTATTTGACTGAGCAAGATCCTCCCGCGGGAGAAAAACTTCCCGAAAACTCTCCGGTTCGCCTGCATTTTAGTCCTTCCACTTGAAAAAATTCTATACACAGCGGCCGCTTAGCTGTAGCTAATGGCTCGTGTCGATAGAAATTTGGGGAATTTTAATTTACGTGGTTCTGCAGCTGGTCGTCGCCAGTTTGCTTTTGCGCGGAGTTGCGTCCGAAAAGGATTACTTTCTCGCAGGGCGAAGTTTGGGGCCACTTTTGGCCACCTTTTCCACTTTCGCGACCTGGTTTGGCGCTGAAACGTGCATGGGCTCCGCGGGTCTCGTTTTTAGTGAAGGTATTTCCGGGGGGAAATCGGATCCTTTGGGCTATGCCTCGTGTTTATTGATTTTTGGTTTGTTTTTTGCCGCGAGACTTTGGAAGCGTAACCTCGTTACCTTGGGGGATTTGTATCGTGAGCGATTTTCTAGAGGGGTGGAGACATTCGCTGTTTTCCTGATGGTGCCCACCTCGGTCATGTGGGCTGCTGCCCAGATCCGCGCATTCGGTCAGATTCTCTCAGCTTCGTCGGGGATGGAAGTCATGGTTGCCATCAGTATCGCTACCGTCATTGTCATTGCCTACACGGCGATTGGGGGAATGATGGCAGATTGCGTGAACGATTTGGTCCACGGCATTTGTTTGATTATCGGTATGGCGGTATTAGTCGGCATGACCATCTATTCTATCGGTGGGGTGGACCAGATCGCGGCCGCAATCGGACCGGAGCGCCTGACCCTTTTTCCGGCAGACGCAGGTTCCATTTGGGAACGTCTGGATAGGCTCGCTATCCCCATATTTGGATCTCTCGTTGCTCAAGAATTGGTTTCGCGTTCGCTGTCCTCCCGTTCAGCTAGCGTTGCTCGGAATGCGACCTTAGGAGCCGCCTTTATTTATTTTTTCATTGGATTGATGCCGGTCTTTTTGGGGTTGATTGGGCCCGCAGTTGTGCCTGGCCTGGAAGATCCAGAGCAGCTCCTGCCTCGGCTCGCGCACCTGTATTTGCCAACCTTTTTATACGTGATCTTTGCGGGAGCCCTCGTTTCCGCGATTTTATCCACGGTCGACAGTGCATTGCTTGCGGTTTCGGCGCTGGTTTCACACAATATTGTTTTTAAAGTGCATCCCGAGATTTCGGAGCCAGGAAAAGTCTACGTGGCGCGCCTCATCGTGCTCACTTGTGGAGTTATTGCCTACCTGCTTGCGGTTTTCGGTGATGGAATTTACGAGTTGGTTCAAATGGCTTCCTCCTGGGGTAGCTCTGGTTTGGTTGTGGTGACCTGTTTTGCCCTGTTTTCACGTATCGGAACCCCCTGGAGTGCCCACGCTGCTCTTGCAGTGGGCCTGTTTTCTCTTCCGCTCGGAGAACATTTCGAACTCGATGCCCCCTATCTTTTTTCACTTTTCGCTTCGGCCGCTTCGTTCGTGCTTGTCGATACCTTGTTACGTTTGAGAACAATCGGATTTTGGAAGCTAGCCCCCGGTCGTTCGACTACCCGTTGAAAGTTTTACATACATTGTTAAGGCCGGATGCCGTTCTCGCGACTAAGGCTCCCGCAGCGACTCCGGTCCGGGGAATCGCACAGTCCTTAGAGGGGGTGAAACCAGGGTTTTTGTTTTTCGCGATAAAGGGGAGCAAAGCCGATGGCCATGTTTATGCGGCCGAAGCACTCACTCGAGGCGCAAGTGCCGTGGTGGTGGAAGATCGTTCGGTTTATGATGCCAGCGACAAAACGATTCTGGTCGACTCCACCCGGGAGCGTTTAGGTGAGGCGGTGAGCCGCTGGTTTGAGGAGCCTAGTCGGTCTTTTGAGTTGGTTGGGGTGACTGGTACGAATGGAAAAACGACTTCTACGTTTCTTCTCGATGAAGTTTGGAGAGCTGCGGGAAAAAAAACCGGGCTGATAGGGACTGTCGAGTATCGGGTTGGCAAGCTCCAGTACCCCGCGCCTTTGACGACGCCGGATGCGCCGACACTGCAGGAATTGTTCGCTCAAATGCGCGACCAAGAGATTACCCACGTGGCAATGGAAGTCTCGTCGATTGCCTTGCACCAGAGCCGTGTTGCGGGAAGCTATTTCGAAGCCGCCCTGTTTACCAATCTTACGCCAGATCATCTCGACTATCATGGCTCGATGGAAAACTACCAGCTTGCTAAGCAACGCCTATTTCGTGACTACGCGCCAGCGATATCGGTGTTTAACTGGGACGATGGGGCGACTCGGGCGCTCCGGGCGGCAGCGAAGAGCCGGGTGGTCTTTACTTTTTCTACGCACTCTCGAGACGCCGATTTCAGTGCGGATAGCATCGTGCTTTCTCCCCAAGGGATCCGGGCCATCGTACACACACCGTTTGGAACCAAGAACTTTGATACCGGATTAATGGGGCTGCACAATCTTTCCAATTGCCTGGGGGTATTGGGCGTTGAGATGGCGATGGGTGCGAAGCTGGATGAAACTCTGGAACGGCTCCGGTTGGCTGTGGGAGCCCCCGGACGGTTGGAGCGAGTTGCGGCGGGTGGCGGGCGTCCTGCGATTTTTGTCGATTACGCCCACACCGAAGACGCTTTGAGAAATGTCCTGGCAAGCCTTCGAAAAGTTCAGACGCAGGGCAAGATCCTTACGGTTTTTGGCTGCGGGGGAGATCGCGATAGGGGCAAACGGCCAAAAATGGCTGCAGTTGCAGCTGAGTTGAGTGATTTTACAATCGCCACCTCGGATAATCCGCGTACCGAAGACCCAGAGAAAATTCTGGATGAAGTTCAAACGGGTTTTTCGGCCGGCGCTGCTTGGCTGCGCGAGGTCGATCGCCGCAAGGCGATTGGGATCGTTTTGGAGAGAGCGCGGCCCGACGATATCGTGTTAATCGCGGGAAAAGGCCATGAGACCTACCAGATCTTGGGATCCACCAAGGTTCCGTTTGATGACAGGGAAGTGATTCGTGATTACTATGGCGTCTAACGTCATGGGGGGCGCGCTTTGTTTTCTTGGGTAAAGCTTTCAGATCTAGCAAAGTGGACAGGAGGCGTTTGGATAAACGCACCTGAGTTACATAAACAAGTGATATCCATCTCGACGGATTCACGGGCATTCCGGGCGGGCGAAGTTTTTGCCGCCATTCAGGGACCAAGTTTTGATGGGCACCAGTTTCTGCCGGAAGTAGCGGCGCGCGGAGCCTTGGCGGCGATTGTTGAAAAACAGACGGCGGTGGGGTTGCCGCAATTACTCGTCCAAGATACCTCCCGCGCTTTGGTTGCGATCGGAGAGGCGATGAGAGACGCCTTCCAAAAACCTGTGTTTGCGGTTACCGGCAGCGCTGGGAAATCGTCTACAAAGGAAATGGTAGCGGACTTACTGGGTGAGAATACAGTCCGATCACCGAAGAGTTTTAATAATATTTGGGGGGTTCCTCGGACGTTGTTTCTGTTGGAGGATTCCACGCAGCATCTCGTTTTGGAGATGGGCATGAATGCTCTGGGAGAGATCGCCGAGATGTGCCGCCATTTCAAGCCCACCCGAGGCCTAATCACTAATATCGGAGACGCCCACATTGGAAAAATGGGCGGGAAAGAAAAAATATACGAAGCCAAAAAAGAGCTGTTTGATTCGTTGGCAGCTCGCCCAAGCTCCGAAGTAGCCCTGAATGTAGATGATGCGTGGGTCGTTAAAGCCTACGCAGAAGCCTTTCGGGCACACACGCCTACAACGGTACGTTATTCCGGTTCGGGGGCACAAGCCGATGTGCGAGTGTTGGATCGCAGAATGGATCCGCAGTCTGGCGAGTTGACTCTTGAGCTGGAAATCCAAGGAGTCCGAGCAACGTTGCCCTTTGCTTTGTTTGGGCTTCACCAGGCGCACAATATTGCGGCGGCTAGCGCTGCGGCGCTCTTGTTTGGCTTGAGTCCAAGGCAGATATTGGAGCGCTTGCCTCACTTGAAGTCGACCAAACAGCGGGGAGAACTCATCGAGTTGGCGGATGGTCGGGTTTTGGTGGACGAGTCTTACAACTCAAACCCTTCGGCGCTTTCAGCTTCGCTGGCGAGCGTGGCAGAGTTGGACCGGAGCCGTCGTCATGTCCTTATCTTGGGGGAGATGCGAGAATTAGGGGCGTTTTCAGCCGAGTTGCACGGTCAAACGGCGGAGTTTTTTGTGCGGCTGCAGAAGGCAAAACCCTTTCCCTTCTTGTTGGTGGGGGTCGGCAGCGAGTTTGAAGCGTTTATGGCGGTTGTGGAAAAGCAGCTTCCCGGATCGACTTTGGTACGAGCCCAATCCACCGCCCAGGCGCTCGAAGAGCTCCAGCATGCGTTGCTGCCGGAGGATGTGATTTTGGTCAAAGGTTCCCGGGGCGTTCATCTCGAGGACATTGTCCAGTGGCTCAAATCGAACGGGTAGTGGGCCGCACGTAACCTTCAGTTTCCCCTCGCTTTTTTGTTTTTTTATACAGGGCTTTGTGTAGTAATTTCATGGCCTTATAAGTTTACGCTTGCCGTGCAACGCGTTAATTGGCTAAACCCCCTGACGGGAGAAGGACTTGCTTTATCATTTACTGTATCCGCTTCATGTGGACTTCAACGCCTTTAATGTTTTCCGGTACCTAACTTTCCGGTCACTCTGCGCGGGCTTAACCGCACTGGTTCTGACACTGGCATTAGGCCCTGTTTTCATTCGGATGATGAGTCGCTTTCAGCTCGGCCAAATGGTGCGAGATGATGGGCCACAGTCTCATTTAAAAAAGCAAGGCACGCCTACGATGGGCGGGCTTCTCATTCTGTCTTCGGTGACAGTGTCGACACTACTGTGGGCCGATTTGACGAACCAGTACATCTGGCTTGTCCTCGGGGTCATGGTGAGCTTTGGCTTTATCGGGTGGTTGGACGACTACCGCAAGATTAGCAAGTCTAACTCAAAGGGGCTCTCCGAAAGGGCCAAGATGGTTTTGCAGTCGGTTTTTGCTTTGATTGCGATCGTCTTTTTGTATGGGCAGTTTGGATTGAGTACGCAGCTCTACGTGCCCTTTTTTAGACAGCTGACGCCAGAAATTTATGGTTTCTATGCTGTGCTCGCTTGGTTTGCGATTGTCGGAACCTCCAATGCGGTGAATTTGACCGATGGTTTGGATGGGCTTGCTATTGGGCCTGTGATCACGACGGCTTTGACATTCGGAATATTTGCTTATCTGGCTGGCCACGCGAAGCTCTCGGAGTATTTGTTTATTCCTTACATCAAGGACGCGGGCGAGCTTGCGATTTTGTGTTCGACTATTGTATGCGCGGGGATGGGTTTTTTATGGTTCAACACCTACCCAGCCCAGGTTTTCATGGGCGATGTCGGTGCGTTGGCGTTAGGGGCGGCTTTGGGGACGGTGGCTCTGATTACCAAAAATGAACTGGTCTTGGTTTTGGTGGGTGGGGTTTTTGTGATGGAAACGGTCTCTGTGATTGCGCAGAGGGTGTCTTATAAAACGCGGAAAAAACGTGTTTTTAGAATGGCGCCTATCCATCACCACTTCGAATTGTCGGGGTGGGCAGAGCCGCAGGTGACCGTGCGATTTTGGATTATTTCGATAGTCTTGGCGATGCTGGGGCTAGCGACTTTGAAATTAAGATAGAACCAACTTTCTGGGAGTAAGAAAAAGATGGCTAAGACAGCAGTAGTAAAGAAGAAGCAACGAGCCCTAGTGGTAGGGCTGGGGCGCAGCGGTGTTGCGGCGACAAAGCTGCTTTGTAAAAAAGGTTACAAGGTTACCGTCACTGATGAGCTCAATAAAACGGATTTGAAAGATTCTTTAGATGCGTTGGAGAGTTTTGATTTTAAAGCGGAGTTGGGGAAGCATGTTTTAAAGACATTCTCGGATCAGGACTTGATTGTTGTCAGCCCGGGCGTGCGTTTGGATATCAAACCTCTCCAGCATGCGGAGAAGGCAGGTGTTCCGATTATCAGCGAAATTGAATTGGCGGCTCAGTATATTTCTGAACCCATAATCGCGGTTACCGGAACCAACGGAAAAAGCACGACGGCGTCGTTGATCGCCGAAATGATCCGAAGCGGTGGCAAGAACGTATTTTTGGGGGGTAATATTGGAACCCCATTGTCTGAGTATCCTTTGCGGCGTGAAAAAGCCGATTGGGTAGTGGTTGAAGTTTCTAGTTTTCAGTTGGATACGTGCCGTCAGTTCAAACCACATGTTGCAGTGGTGTTGAACGTTGCTCCCGATCATTTGGATCGTTATGCTTCGTTTGATGCGTATGCGGAGTCCAAGGCTAAGA
The DNA here is from genome assembly GCA_964611895.1 of uncultured Pseudobdellovibrionaceae bacterium. Classification (GTDB taxonomy): domain Bacteria; phylum Bdellovibrionota; class FAC87; order UBA2466; family UBA2466; genus JAIEOG01. Next base: position 128,825 of record CAZTDN010000001.1, on the reverse strand, counting down.
TTCAGGCAAATTTGACCGAAGAAGACTACCTGATTTCAAATCTGCGTGATGCCAAGCTCAATGCCCTTTTGGCCCAGACTAAGGCAAAGGTTCTGCATTTTACTTCGGAACCAGTGACCAAGTGGGCGCCTGGGTTCGCCGAGACTTTGCAGGGAGCTTTTTTGGCGACAGGGACATCCATTCAACTCAAAGCAGCTCGTTGGAAAGATCATCTCTTCCCTGTGGCGGAAAGCGCTTTGCGTGGAGTGCATAACCGCGAAAACATGATGGCGGCTATCTTGTCTGCAAAACTGGCAGGGATTACGAACGAGTCCATTCAAAAGACATTGGTTAGTTTCAAACCTTTGCCACACCGAATGGAGTTTGTGGGACGCAAGAACTCCGTCTTTTTCTATAACGATTCCAAGGGAACAAACGTCCATTCCTTGATGCGTTCTTTGGAGAGCTTTAATGAACCGGTGATCTTGATCGCGGGTGGAAGGGACAAAGGGGAAGATTACGCACCTTTAGCGTACTCCATTCGTCGCCATGTAAAAAACCTGATCTTGGTCGGAGAGGCCAAAGAAAAGTTAAATCGCGCGATTGGGGATTTTAGCGAAACTTTCTTGGTCGGTACTTTTGAAGAAGCTGTTTACTTGGCGTATCAAAAATCCCGTTCTGGAGATGTTATCTTGTTGTCTCCCGGCTGCGCGAGCCAGGATATGTTCAAGAACTTCGAAGAACGCGGCGACTACTTCAAGAAGATTGTATCCACTTTTTAGGCGGTACGCGGTTACTTTTTAAAAAGTAACCGCGTACCTATTTCATACAGCGAGTTTTTCTTTGGCTTTTGTGAGTCGCTCGAAAAGGCCTCCCTTCTCTTCGCCTTTTACTTCGACTTCCCTTGGTTTGGCGTCTTCCGATTTTCCCAATGCGATTCGCAGTACGCCATCCCGATAGGCAGCGTCTATTTTCGTGGGATCTACGTGCTCGCCGAGATCAAAGACCCGCTGAAAAGTTCCGTAACGCCGCTCGGAAAAATACGCTTTGTCGTCTTTTAACTGACGGTCTTGTTTTCGAACGGCAGAGACGACTAACTTGCCGCTTTCTAGGCGAACTTTTATGTCTTCTTTGGACACGCCCGGTACATCGAGAGTAATGAGAAAGTGATCTTTGCCTTCCTCTACTTCGCAGGCCGGTATGTGTGTATAGGTTGTTTCTTCGTTCCCCAGGGCCGCTAGGTCTGGCGATAAATTAAACAGGTCCTGAGCAGGTCTCCATGGATTGGTCCAGTAACTCAATTGATGTCTCATCGATTCCTCCTTTGTTTCACAACGGAAGTGTGTGGACGGATTAGTTGCAGTCAAGTCTAGCGCGGTGCACAAGAGGGTAAATCTTGCCGGAAGTACGCGAGCTGGTTAGGATTTTTCGGTAGCAAAAATCTTAGTCCAAGGAGTGTTTTGTGCGGGCCCAGCTTTTTAAAATTTCATCTATTCTGTTTGCATCGCTGTTGTGGATAGGGGTTACTGGCTGCACCAAACCCTCAAAGGAACAAATCGCTCAAGCGCTCAAGGACGATCCCAGCTTGCTGGCCACGGCGATTAAGAAGAACCCCGAAGTGTTTCAAGACGCCCTGCGAACCGCGCAGCAGCAACTACAACAAGACCGGGAAAAAGAGCAGCTGGCGCAGATGGAGCAGGAACAGGCCAAGTACCTCAAAGACCCCCTTCAACCCAAGCTTACTTCCGCCCAAGTTTTCAAAGGAGCTAAAAACGCTCCTATAGTTATTGTGGAGTACACGGACTTTGAATGCCCTTACTGCTCCCGTGGGTCGGACAGCATGAAAGAAGTTCTCAAAAAATACGACGGTAAAGTCAGGCTGACCGTTAAACACTTGCCGCTCCCATTCCACCCACAGGCCATGCCAGCAGCCAAATATTTTGAGGCAATCCGTATTCAGAAGCCTGAAGCCGCCATTCAATTCCACGATGCGGTATTTGGAAACCAAGCGGAGCTGCGTCAGAATGGCGAAAAGTTTTTGGAAAAAGAAGCTGCCAAGCTGGGCATCAAAATGGACAAGCTCAAAGCCGATTTGAAGTCTGAGGCCGTTACAAAGAAAATCGACGAAGATATGAACGAAGCCAAGAGCTTTGGCTTTCGTGGGACACCTTCTTTCTTAATCGGTGGAGTTCCAGCTCGAGGAGCGCTTCCTCCCGAGGAGTTTGCCAAAATAGTCGATAAAATCCTCAAGAAGGGATGATTTTACGATCTCGCTTTGGTCAGTATAGCGCCCGAATTTCGTTTTTGTATTTATTGCAAATCACTTTGCGTTTGAGTTTGAGTGAGGGAGTTATTTCCCCAGCTTCAAGAGAAAAGTCATCGGGGAGGATTTTGAATTTTTTGATCGTTTCGTAGCTCGCGAGATCTCGATTGATGGCCTTGAGTCCAGCCTCGATGTAGGCGCGCATTTCAGGGGCTCCGCTTAGCTCGGCGCTGTTTTTAAACACCACCCCTTTTTCTTTAGCCCAACGGATCGCTTCAGGGGCGCTAAGGGTAATTAGCGCAACCAGGTATTTTTCCTTGTCTCCAAAAACCAGCGCTTGGCTCACCAACGGGATGGCTTTGATGAGATTCTCGAGCTTCTGAGGGGCGACGTTTTTGCCTCCAGAAGTCACGATGAGCTCTTTTTTTCGGTCCGTGATTTTCAAAAAACCGTTCGAATCAATTGTGCCGATATCGCCGGTATTAAACCAACCGTCCGGGCTAAAGGCTTCTTTTGTAGACGAGGCATCATTGTGGTATCCGGCAAATACCGCGGGTCCTTTGACTTGAATTTCTCCATCGTCAGCAATGCGAAACAGTGTGGCTGCCAACGGCTTGCCTACACTTGAAAACCGGTAGTCGTTCGGACGATTTACCGCAATTGCCGCGCAGGTTTCTGTCAGCCCATACCCTTCTAGAATTTTGATCCCGCAAGCATGGAAAAACTCACACAGCTCGGGCGACAGGGGCGCCCCGCCCGAAACCGTGAAACGGAGTCTGCCGCCCAGCTTCTCTCGGATTTTGGACAGCACCATCTTGTCAGCCAACGAGAACTGAGCCTGCAAAAGGATCGGAATAGGCTTTTTGTCGGCGCGCAGTCTGGCAGTCTGACGTCCCACCTGGATGGCCCAATGGAATAGCTGTTTTTTGTAGAAACCCCAACTGTCTACCTCAGACAGAATTTTGGCGTGAATCTTTTCATAAATGCGGGGAACGCTAATTAAAATGGTCGGCTTTACCTCCTGGATATTTTGGGTCACCGCCGCCACACTTTCGGCAAATGCCAGGGTCAAGCCTGATACGAGGGGAATAAGGCTCTCGACACGGCCCAAAACATGGGCGAATGGCAGAAACGTCAACATGGTATCGCTGGGCGAAAGCTCAATCTCATCGGCAATAGAAGTGATCTCGGTGGTGAGACACGAGTGTAACAAGAGTGCCCCTTTCGGGGTGCCGGTGGTTCCCGAAGTATAAACAATGGAAGCAAGATCTTGGGGTCGCAGAGCCCGGGTGGATGCCCGTTGCTGCTCTGCAACGGCTTGGGGGTCAGGGGGCGGTGACGAGAAGCAGGCGAAAGTTTCTGAGGGGAATGTCGTCTCGGGTGTCGGTTTAAAAAAGACCACCGGGAGTGTTTTGCCCATTTGCTCAAAAACTGCTTTTAGTTTTTCGCCTTGGGCAAGGTCCTCTGCGAAAACGAGCTTGGCGTCGGAATGCTTCAAAATATAGGCAATATCTTCAACCGTGCTCGATTGGTACACTGGAACCGTCACGGCGCCGAGCGTTTGGATTGTCAGGTCACACGCCGACCACTCCGGTCGACTGTTACTCAAGATTGCTACTCTATCTCCTTTTTGAATCCCTTTGCGGCGCAGGGAGGAATATAAACCCAGCGTTGTTTCATAGAGCTGTTTCCAGGTCTGGGGGCGAAAACTCCCGTTTTCTTTGACTAGGTAAACCCTCTGGTTGGCCGCGGCTTCCACGCGGTTGAGAAATAGTTCAGCCAAGGTTTGTCCGGTTAGATTGCGAGTTGCCATTAGGGATGAATAGCACCGATCTATCGGATAGAGTAGTCTCCATGCTTTGGGGAGTTTTAGCGGGCCTAGGTGCAGGTTTTTTTTGGGGCTTTAGTTTTTTGGCTGCCAAAACCCTTTATGGGTTTTCGGCGGGTGAGGTGGCTCTGGGAAGGTTTAGCGCGTTTGGCCTATTGTCCTTGTTCTTGGCTCTGTCTCGCCCAACACTCTGGCGATCGTGGTTGACCCAGTCGACTGCGTGGACCGCGCTGCTTTACAGCGTGATTGGCTATAGCGCGTACTACTGGATTCTCGTTTATTCGGTGCGGGAGAGCGGCATCCCGGTGGTCTCGTTGATCGTTGGTCTATTGCCGTTGACGATCGCTCTCGCCAGCCGCGTGGTTCCGCAAAGGGCATGGCAGTTTGGTACCTCGCTGGTTTTGATTGCCGTCGGGATTGGGGTTTTGAACTGGGATGTTCTCGAAGCCCTGTTCCGGGGAACAGAGCTCAAATCAAGCTGGAAGGGTTTGGTCGCCGCCATTGTAAATCTGGCTTTGTGGACCTGGTTTGCGGTCGCGAATGCAAGGTTTCTCCAAAAGCACCGCGGGATTAACAACCTCGGGTGGACCTGTCTCTTGGGGTGTTTCGCTTGGGCAACTTCAGTGGTTTTTTTTCTGATCGAACCCTGGGTTTTTCCCGCGGCCGCGGCGGAAGCAAATTCCGTGGTTCACGCCGGGTGGGCAGCCTACTTGTTCTGGACTGTTTTGTTGGGGTTGGGCTCGACGCATTTGGCAACCTGGCTGTGGAACAGGGCTTCGTCTACTTTGCCCACGAGTTTGACGGGACAGCTCATTGTCAGCGAAACGATTTTCGGCCTTCTGTTTAGTTTTTTATATGATCGGCGACTCCCCACCCAATCAGAAACCGTGTCTATGGTGTTGTTGATTGGGGGGGTGCTGATTGGGGTTCTGTCGTTTCGGTCGCCCCATAGATCCCAAACCACGCGGCGCACCCTCCATAAGCGTTGACGATTCGCTTGGAGTCGGTAGGTTGCGCAACTCCATGAATCTGCCCGAGAGCCTCCCGCGATCGGTAGTAAGCCACAGCGGCGCTGTGCTCGTCCCAATACCCCTCTCGTGCAACGAGCTGTTCGTAAAAGCGGCCTCCTATACCGTGAGCTTCGTTGAAAAGGTACCGGTATCGGTCACGGAAGAATTTCATCTGCCGGTTCTCAAGGTGTCCGATTTTGTTCCTCAGCGCCTCTTGGGCGACCGGATCTTCGGTGTTTTTGAGCTCGGATCTTAATCCCACGATCTGTGCGTCGAAATCGTGTTCGCGATTGAGGCCCACAAAAAAACCTCGAGCGAGGGTTTCTATCCCCAGGGGACCGTCGACGACTGCGGCATAGAGCAAGTCTATTGCCAAGAGGCCGAGTTCCTCTCCTCTTTTGAATTGGATTCGACTGGCAATCTGTCGATTTAGCTTGCGGCGCTCAGAAATGGTTACCCGAGGGCCTTGGTGGAGATTATTGGTCAATCTTGGATCGGTATCGAGAGTTTTTCGGGGTTCTATTTGCACTCCGAACTTCGGATGGTGAAAAAGCGCGATAGGTTCATTGGCTACCTGACGTGAACTTTCAATTCCCATGAGCGAGAGGATTACAGCTTGCCCGATGTCTGTTTGCGCAAGCAACTGAATCACGAGCCTGAAGTCGCCCTCGGTATTAATGGGCTGGGAGAGATTCACCAACAGCGGGTGAGCGCGATCCAAGAAAAACTCTCTGGCGCTGTTTCTGATGGGGTACCCCACCGGATCGAATTTGCCTACCCTTCCTAGGCCGCGGCAATACTTGCGGGTGGGCGCGGGGATGTCTGCTACACAATAGTAGTCCCCCTGAGCATTTTTGGAATAAATCCCTTCTTCGAGGAGGAGGTATTGAACCGACTGAATTTCAAGGTTCCAACTTTGTTGGGAGAGGGGTGCACCAGGGTTGCTCTGGCCGTCGGAGCTCATTAATGACTCGTCGGCTGGAAGGTTTGCGGTTTCTTGTTTCCAGTTTGCGAACCAAGTTTCGTCCATATCCGAGGTAGGAAATGCGGTGCGCGATTCTGCATTGATTTGCTCAAGGGCGTTTGCGAAATCGGACGGACCTAAGTCGGAGATACGGGCGAGCTGGGGATCTAGGACGAGCGAATCGCGGTAATTTTCCCAGAATAGGGCAGCCGAAAGGCCTTTTTCTTCCGCTTTTGCGAGCAAGGACGCGTAGGCCGCAGGCCGCAATACCTTTTTAAGCAAAACCGCCTTGGCTTCGTCCAATGGAGAAGCGTGCGTGGTCGTGACCTGCGCGAAAAGGAGGATAAGGAATATTTTCATCGGTGCTGTATAGGCCCCTCCAGCAAACACAGCAAGTACTATGATCTAATTTGGCGTTCGCTTTGCAAGGGCGCTGGCCATGGAGTCTATTTTTTTTCTGTGTTTTTCCTGGATTTTGGGTCTTGCGTCCGCGTTTCTGCTCTATTCGCTGTGGAGCGCAGTTGGGTGGCGGGTATTGCGATCCTGTGCGCTTTTGGATGCCTGGTTTTTGCGGTTTGCTTTCGCCGCTATCGTTGGAGCGATCGCTCTGGGGTGGTTGGTGGTGGCGGTGGGGGCCGTTTTGGGAGTCGTTTTGGCCTGGGTGTGGTACCAGGAAAAACAACGGCGCCTGATGTTAGATTCGGCGCTAGTGTATTTTAGAACTCTCCAAGGCCTTTTGTGCTCTGGCTCGGCATTTTCGGGCGCGCTGATCCGTCTGAACGAGACCCAAACCCACGCTTTTTCGGCCCTGATGCGGCAGTCGTTGTCTGCTTTTGATCGCGGGCGTGCGCTCGATTTGTGTTTGGAGCGCACTTATCACCGTATTCCGTCTGCGAGGGTGCGAGCCACGCTCTGTGCACTGCTTGCGGCCTATCGAGCCGGCCTGGGGGTGGTGCCCATATTGGAAGGGATGATTCCAGCATTGGAGGCGGAGCGGGAAGCGCAAAGTCGCATTCGCGACCTACGGTATTCGGCATTTTCGCAGTCTCTAGTGGCCTTTGCTGTCCCGTGGATATTGGCTGCCGTGATGACCGCACACGCGCCGGGTATGCAGGTCCAGAATCGGTACCCTCCTTGGTTGATTCCTGGAGCGCTGACGATGGAGTTTTTGGGCGTGTGGTTTTTGTGGAGAAGGAGCGCCTTTTGAGAAAACGGCGTACCTTGCGACGGGAAAGGCAGGATCTGGCGCTCTTTCTTCTGGCGAACTCAGCCATGATACGTTCCGGCTGGGACCTCGCTTTCGCCTGGTCCAAGACCTTGGAACTTCTTCAGAAAGAGCTCACCCCCGACTTCTATGCACGTTTTGCTTGCCGTGGTCCTTTGGGTTTTCAGGGCTTCTTGGAGCAATTCGCCCAAGATTACCCGCTGCCGGAGTACAGGATTTGGTTTGGCCTACTGGCCGAACACTACGCCTCCGGCGCCTCTTTAGAGCCGGCACTTCGCGCTTTCCTAAAAACGCTTGAGGGCGACTGTGAGCGTGACTGGCAGGCCCACGTTCGGGCCCTACCGCTGCTGACAACACTGGTTTTGGCGGTGTTTTTCCTGGTCCCGGCTCTGGCTCTGGTCTTTGTGCCTTTGGTTTACGAACTGACCGAATCTTTTCGTTAATTCTTGAGGGTAGACGATTTTGCCGCGGTTGTTTAGACTGCCGCCTTCACGTGTGAAAGGGATCATGTCCAACCCCAAATCAGATCAAAAAAAGATGGAAGCGGTAGTTTCACTCTGCCGTCGGCGAGCCTTTATTTTTCAATCCAGCGAAATCTATGGGGGATTGAACGGTTGCTGGGATTATGGCCCCTTGGGTGTGGAGCTTAAGCGAAACATTAAAGAAGCTTGGTGGCGAGACAACGTCACCTCGCGTGAAGACATCGTGGGTGTCGACTGTTCTATTTTGATGAACCCCAAAGTTTGGGAGGCTTCTGGGCATACGACTTCTTTTTCGGACCCGATGATCGATTGTACTCAATGCCGCGGTCGATTTCGCGCAGATCACATCATAGGCAATCAATGTCCCACCTGCGGAACCAAAGATAAGTTCACCGAAGTTCGACAGTTCAACCTGATGTTCAAGACTTATGTGGGGGCTTTGGAAGACGGTTCTTCGCAGACCTACTTAAGGCCCGAAACATGCCAGGGTATTTTCGCCAATTTTTCCAATATTGTTTCCACTTCTCGCGTGAAGGTTCCGTTCGGGATTGCGCAAATTGGAAAAGCATTCCGCAATGAGATCAATCCTCGCAATTTTACTTTCCGTTCCCGTGAGTTTGAACAAATGGAAATGGAATTTTTTGTGAAACCCGACGCCGCAGAAGCGGCAAAGTGGTACGAGTACTGGAAAAAAGAGCGGTATAACTGGTACCTTAAGTACGGCATCCAGCCATCGCGCCTCCACCTTAGGGAGCACGAGGACAATGAACTTGCGCATTATGCCGAGGGGTGCGCTGATATTGAATATGATTTTCCTTTTGGTCGTGCGGAGCTTGAAGGGATAGCCAATCGTGGTGATTACGATTTGCGTCGGCATTCCGAGTTTAGCAAAAAGGATCAGAGCTATTTCGATCCCGAATCACAAACAAAATATGTCCCTTACGTGATTGAGCCTTCAGCGGGTGCTGATAGAGCGACCCTTGCGTTTTTGGTGGATGCCTATGAAGAAGAAGGCGAGCGTACGGTTCTGCGATTTGATCCCCGAATTGCGCCGATAAAGGCGGCAATTCTCCCGTTGGTAAATAAAGATGGGATGCCTGAAATTGCTGAAAAACTTTACCGTGAGCTTCGCAAAAAGTGGAATGTCTACTACGACGACAAGGGCGCAGTGGGACGTCGATACCGACGTCAGGATGAAGCAGGGACGCCATTTTGCTTTACCATTGACGGAGACAGCGCTTCCCAGCAGTCAGTGACAGTGCGGGAGCGCGACTCCATGGCTCAGCAGCGGATCGCGCTTTCTGAAGTCGGTAATTTTTTGTCGAAGGCACTTGATTCATGAGCCAAAAGTACGTTTATTTTTTTGGAGGGGGTGGGGCAGAGGGAGAAGGTTCTCAAAAAACCTTGCTCGGCGGAAAGGGTGCAAGCCTTCATGAAATGTGCCGCCTGAAACTGCCAGTGCCCCCAGGGTTTACACTCTCTACCGATGTCTGCCAGTTTTTTTACCAAAACGGGGGCAGTTACCCTTCCGGCCTGGTCGACGAAGTCCAGAAACATCTTGCTCGAGTCGAAGGACTATTGGGTGCAAAGTTTGGCGATCCTGCAAAACCCTTGTTGGTTTCGGTGCGTTCGGGAGCTCCGGCGAGCATGCCCGGGATGATGGATACGATTTTGAACCTAGGGTTGAATGCCACCACCGTGCGCGCCCTTGCCGATCAAACCCAGAATCCCCGCTTCGCGTACGATTCCTACCGAAGATTTATTCAAATGTACGGCGAGGTTGTCTTGGGGATGGGGCAATATGGTTTTGAAACCGCGCTTCAGGATGCCAAAAAGAAGATAAACGTGGAAGCCGACTCGGAGCTCGGCGCTGAAGATCTGCAGGCTTTAGTTTCGATCTATCTCGCGCAGGTCGAGAAAGAAACGGGCCGGCCTTTTCCCACGGACCCACACGAGCAGTTGTGGGGAGCTGTGGGGGCGGTCTTTAAGTCGTGGATGGCGCCGCGCGCAGTGAGTTACCGTCGAATTCACAAACTTCCAGACACCTGGGGAACTGCGGTGAACGTTCAGTCCATGGTATTTGGAAACATGGGCGAGGACTGCGCAACGGGAGTTGCCTTTACGCGAGATCCCTCGACTGGAGAAAAAAAGTTTTTTGGAGAGTTTTTGTCAAATGCCCAAGGCGAAGATGTCGTGGCCGGCATCCGTACGCCTCAGCCGATCAACGAGGGCTCGACACCGCCAGGTGCCGCGCCTTCGCGCACGATGGAAGCACAGTTTCCGGGGCCGTACGCAGAATTGGTAAACCTCTACCAGCAGTTGGAAAAGCATTACCGAGATATGCAGGATATCGAGTTTACCGTGCAAAAAGGGAAGCTCTTTCTGCTGCAAACACGCAACGCAAAGCGCACTGCTTCTGCTGCCGTCCGCGCGGCGGTAGAGATGGTTGAAGAAGGGCTGATTCAAGAAGACGAAGCGATTTTGCGAGTTTCTCCCGCTCAAGTGGAACTGCTTCTGCACCCCAGATTGGATCCCCGCGCGGCCAAACAGGTGATTGCGCGTGGGTTGCCGGCCTCGCCTGGGGCCGCGAGCGGGCAAGTGGTTTTTACGTCAGAGGAAGCGGAACGGCTCAAGAATGAGCAGAAGGCCGTCATCCTCGTACGCCATGAAACATCTCCCGAAGATATCGTCGGTATGGATGCTGCCAAAGGGGTGCTAACTGCTTTGGGAGGGATGACTTCCCACGCGGCTGTGGTTGCACGGGGGATGGGCAAGCCGTGCGTGGCGGGGTGTGGCTCTATTTCGATTAACTATTCCGCGCAGCAGTTTACGGTGGCCGGCCATACGATAAAAGCGGGTGATTCGATCACTATCGATGGCGCTACAGGTGAGGTGATGTTGGGTCAGGTCCAGACCATTAATAGTCAGCTCGACAAGTATTTTACCCGTTTCATGAGCTGGGTGGATAAGCGCCGCAAACTCGGAGTTCGCGCCAATGCCGACACTCCTCATGACGCCAAAGTCGCCCGGCAGTTCGGAGCGGAGGGCGTAGGGCTTTGTCGGACCGAGCATATGTTTTTCGAGTCGACACGCATTCTTGCGGTTAGGGAAATGATCCTTGCGGCCAATGCAGAAGAACGCGCCCGTGCTTTGGATAAGCTTTTTCCCATGCAGCGTGAAGACTTTATCGGCATCTTTAAAGAAATGGCAGGTTGCCCGGTGACGATCCGGCTTCTTGACCCGCCATTACATGAATTCTTACCTAAAAATGAGGATGAAATTCGATCCACTGCGGTAGCGATGGGGATTTCCGCGGACACGATCCGCAACAAAGTTCGCTCGCTGCATGAGTTTAATCCGATGTTAGGGCACCGGGGTTGCCGGTTGGGAATCACCTATCTTGAAATTTATGAAATGCAGGCGCGCGCCATTATAGAAGCGGCTGCGCAAGTGCACTTTGATGTCCAAAAAGATCCTGAGCCCGAAATATTGATCCCGTTTGTATCCACATTAGAAGAGCTGCGTTTATTGCGCGAACGGATCGAAAAAGTATGCGAACAGACAGTGGCGCGCAATCACGCCAAGATTGCGTATAGCATCGGGACCATGATCGAAATCCCCCGCGCTGCGCTGATTGCGGAAGAGTTAGCTGGGCATGTAAGCTTTTTTTCCTTTGGCACGAATGACCTGACCCAAATGACTTTGGGGTTGTCCAGGGACGATTCCGGGACTTTTTTGCCGACCTATTTAGAAAAAGGCCTGCTCAAAAGTGATCCCTTTGTGACTTTAGACCAGCAGGGGGTTGGAGAGCTTATGCGCATTGCAGCAGAGCGAGGGAGGAAAGGGCTAAGTAGCCTAAAACTTGGCATTTGTGGCGAGCACGGCGGTGATGCCGCAAGCGTTGAATTCTGCCACCGACTCGGCTTTAATTACGTGAGTTGCTCGCCGTTCCGGGTCCCAGTCGCTCGGTTAGCGGCCGCGCAAGCCACTCTACGTTCTTAAAAGGAAGCACAATGCGGTTGAAGCGCCTCGAGTTGCAAGGATTCAAGTCCTTTTTGGACAGAACAATCTTGAATTTTGAACCCGGAATCACCGGTGTTGTCGGCCCGAATGGGTGTGGCAAGAGTAATATCGTGGATGCGATTCTCTGGGTGATGGGGGAGCAGAGCCCTAAGCACTTGCGTGGCGACACGATGACGGATGTCATCTTTGCAGGTTCGGATACAAAAGCTGCCACCTCTTTTGCAGAAGTTAGCCTGGTTTTGGATAGAGAAAGTGTGGCCCTGGCCCCTTCCTTTTCAGCTTTCGAAAAAGCAGACGAGATTTCGATTACGCGCCGCCTTTATCGGGACGGCAACGCCGAGTTCTTGATCAATAAGACCCAGTGTCGCCTGAAGGATATCCATGAGTTGTTTATGGACACAGGGGTGGGGCGCCGGGCGTATTCCATTATCGAACAGGGTCAAGTTGATCGAATGATAAATGTGAAGCCCGAAGAGCGGCGATATCTGTTTGAAGAAGTTGCGGGCATAACCAAGTACAAAGCGAAACGAAAAGAAGCAGAGCGCAAGCTCGATCAAACTCGGCAAAATCTGCTGCGCCTGCAAGATATAGTTACTGAGCTCGAAAAACAGATTCGTAGTTTAAAAATCCAGGCCACTCGTGCCCGCAAGTATAAGGAGCTCAAGACAGAGCTTGAATCCGCGGACCTTTTCATTTTAGGCCGTGACTTATACGAGCACCAACTCAAAGGGGAGCGTTTGCGCTCTCGGGTCGATGAGCTCAATGTCGGGCGATCGGAAGCGGATGCGCTTTTTGCGCAGAGCGATGCACAAGCTACCGAATGGGAAATCGAACGCATTGATTTGGAGAAAAAACTTCAGTCGTTCTCGGAGCGCGAGCGGGATCTTTCGCTGCAGGTTCAGCGTTACCAGAGCGATATTCAACTGCTAGAAGAGCGCCGCAAGAACCTAACCGCATCCCAACAGGCTTCTATTGAGGAAGAATCCGAAATCGATAGCCAGTTGACGCAGGGCGAAGGGGCCGTCCACGCATTAGAAAAAGAGTTGGCTGCCTTAAGTGATGCGATTGTGGGCACTCTCTCCGTGGAAATACAGGACCTAGAAATTCAACTCCGTCAGCACCAGGACATTGTTTCTCAAAAACAAAAAGAGCGTTCCACGTTGCTATCCCAGCGCAACGCTTTGAGCGAGCGCCGCGTCCAGTTGCAGAATCAGTGCGAGTTTGCTCAGAGCCGAGAACAAGAGTGCCGGGCAAAACAGGAAGATCTCAACGAGAGACTCACCGCTGCGGTAGTCGAGATTGAAGGGCGCAAAAGCAAGCTTCACGAGATGGACCGGCAGGTTTCGGAGACCGCGTCGCGCACGCAAGCGGCCTCCGAGGAAGCATCGCGAATTCACTCCCAATGTGAGGGGATTTCGCAACAGCTTTCATCCTTGGAAGAGGCGATATTTTCTGAACGAGAAAGTTTTCACCGTGAGAAGTCGCGGCTGGATTCCCTTCAGGAGCTCCAACAAAACTTAGAAGGCTACTCGCCCACCGCTCGAGAGATTTTGCTCAAGCTGGGTTCAGACCGCGCGGCGGTTCCTCTGGCTGAGACATTTCGGCCCGATCCCGCGATTGAAGAGCACCTGGAGGCGTTGTTGGGTTCAGAAATGAACACGCTCGTAGTCCAACAAGCGGCCGAAGCTGAGCAGATTTCTCGTTTAATTCAGGAACAAGGCTTGGAGCGAGTGCGGGTGGTAGCAGTCGAAGAGCTTCCTTCCGCATTGCCGACATCTCAAGCGTACCCGGGCACGGTTCCGTTGGAATCTTTGATCCAAATTCAGCCGGGCTATGAGGCCGTGGTTCGCTGGCGCCTGGGAGAGACCTTTGTTTGTGACTCCTTTGACGCCCTTTTTGTTCTGCGCCAACAGTACCCAGGGGTAACTTTCTTGGCGCGTGATACCAGAGCGGTTGCGCATGGGGACCGGTCGCTTTCTTCAGGAAATCCCCCCACCAAGGTCGGGGTATTTGCTCGGCGTCGTGAAATAGAAGAACTCACCCAAACTTCCGAAGCACTTGAAAAGAAAGTCGCCGCTTTGGAAGCAGAACGCCAAGCCCGCTTGGAGGAGCTCAAGGCTCAAGAAGCGCTGGAGGGGGAGTGCAAAGAAAAACTCTCATCGCTTCATATCGAAGCAGTGGAGTTACGCAAAGAACGAGAGCGATTACAACACGAGCTGAATCGAGCCGATCGAGACTATTCGGATTTGAGTCAGGACTCAGTAAGAAACATCGAAAAACTGGAATCTGCAGGCGAAGCGCGTGAGCAAGCCGCGCTTGAACTTGAAGAGGTATCTCTCAAGGAGAACGAAACAGGCGGCACCTTAGAGTCAGTTGAATCTTTTTTGGCGGGTTCTTCGGAGCGGTACAGTTTGCTTTCCAGCGAAGTTCAGACCCGTAAAATCGAGCTTTCTCGGTTGGAAGAAAAACGCAAAGCGCTTGAAGAAAAACTGAGCGTAAGTCGCGATCAGCTCCATGACTGGGGACGACGTCTGGAGCGTTTGAGGGATCAAAGACAGGAAGAGGAGCAGGAGCTCTCCGGCATTGACGAAAAAGCCTCGGACTGTGCTCGTCTACAAGCGGAGGGCAACGAAGAGCTCAACCAGTTGCGCGTAAAGATCTCCGATACCAAGCAGCTTTTTAACGACGTATGCGAGAAGCTCCAGAACCTGCGTGCCTCGCTGGGCGAGTTGCAATCCCGACGGGATAAAGTAGCTCGCGAATTGCAGGAGACTGAAATCGCACTCGCACAGGAAGAGTCCAATCTGCAGCGGTTGCGAAGTATCGCCGAAGAACGTTACCAAGCGCTGCCAGCAGCGCTGGATGAAACCGCCCTGATTGATTTGGAGAAGTTACCGCTATTCGCTGAAACGCTGGATATTTCTTGGGATAGCCTGAGTGGTACAGAACGGGAAAAACTGCTTCAGGAGCACGTCAAATCCGTTCGGGACAAGATCGGGCGCTATGGAGAGGTCAATCTCACGGCCATTCAGGAGTTTGAAGAGGTCGAAAAAAGGTATGGATTTTTGCAGGAGCAAAAAGCGGATTTGGAAAACTCTATCCGCATCTTGGAAGAAGCCATTCAAAAAATCGATCATTCAACTATTTCTCGTTTTACGGACACGTTTGAGGCTGTTCGTCGTAAATTCAACGAGATCTTTCCCATTTTATTTAACGGTGGAAAAGCCGAGTTGATATTGACGAACTCCGAAAACGTCCTCGAGGCGGGGGTGGATATCATGGTTCAACCGCCGGGGAAGCGGCTACAAAGTATCTCTCTGCTCTCTGGTGGGGAGAAGGCGTTGACGGCTGTGAGCTTGGTGCTCGCGATTTTCGCCCGGAAGCCCAGTCCATTTTGCTTGTTGGACGAGGTGGACGCTCCGCTCGACGACGCAAACGTTTCCCGTTTCAATACAGTGGTTCGAAAGATGGCCGAGAAAACTCAGTTCATCGTGATTACCCACAACAAGAAAACCATGGAAATTGCCGAGGCTCTGTATGGCGTAACCATGGAGCGTGCAGGTATTTCAAAAATGGCCAGCGTGCGCCTCAACTAGGAGTCCGGTATGAAACCGCTTCATGGCAAGACTATCTTGATCACCGGAGCAAGTCGCGGTATTGGGCGCGAAATTGCGCTTCGCTGCGCTGCAGACGGAGCGAACCTGATTCTGGGTGCAAAAACGCTAGAACCAGACCCTCGGTTGCCCGGGACGCTGCTTTCTGTTGCCAAAGAAGTCGAAGAAGCCGGAGGCAAGGCGCTTCCGATCAAGGTCGATGTTAGGGATGAGGAGCAAGTGCGTGCATTGGTTCAATCGGGTGCGCAGAAATTTGGCGGGATCGATGCACTGATCAATAATGCCGGCGCAATTTTTTTATCGGATACATTGCAAACCCCGATGAAGCGCTTTGATCTCATGCACCAAGTGAATGTGCGAGCGGTGTTTATGTGTTCTCAGGCATGCTTGCCGTACTTAAAACAGTCCTCTTCGGCGCACATCATCAATCTCTCTCCACCTTTTTCGTTGGATCCCAAGTGGTACGTCCCCCATCTTGCCTATTCGCTTTCTAAGTATGGGATGACTCTTTGTACCTTGGGCATGGCCGCTGAGTTCCGGGCGCAGGGGATCTCGGTCAATTCTCTCTGGCCGAAGAAAATTATCGGCACTGCTGCCACGAAAATGCTTTTGGGAGACAAGGGGATGCTTGCGGCCCGCGTTCCGGCCATTATGGCCGACGCCGCCTACGCGATTTTGACGACGGAACCTGCAAAGCTCACGGGCCAAACGCTGATAGACGAAGATTTCTTGATAAGCCGGGGCGTAAAAGATTTTGAACGTTATGATGCGCAACCCGGCGTTGAACCGTTGCCTGACTTATTTGTGGACTGATCGCTCAAGCGTGCTACGAGCTCGTAACAAGGCTGCCCGGATTCTAAAAAAGATCGCTCAAACTTGCTCCGCCCCCCAGAAAAACGTTCGAGATCGTTGTACGGATTAGGGCTGACCTCCCCGTGTACTAAGACCTGCAGGCCATAGACATTTTCACAGATCCAGCGGGCCTCATCGATGTAGAATTTCTGATCCGAAGCCCAAAGGAGCAGTCCTCCCGGTTGGAGCGCGCGCACCAGGTGGGGCATCATGGGGTGCAAGTACCAGCGATTCTTTCTCTGGGCATTCTTCGGCCAGGGACAGGGATAGAGGATATAAATCCTCTCCAGGCGCCCCGAGGGCACTCCGTGCACGAGTGCAGGAATGGCATTGCCTCGAAATCCGACCAGGTTGGGGCGAGCGGTTTTGGCGACCTTACGTTCCAGTCGTTGTCCCCGCAGTTTGCAGCGTTCCATCGCAATGAGAAAACGATCTGGATAGAGTGCTGACATTGCAGCAAAAAAAGATCCTGAACCCGAACCGACTTCAAGCCAGATGTTTTCTGGGCGTTCAAAGAGCGAAGGCGGCAAAACTTGGAATCTGGCAGAGCCGGTAAACGGGGCGCCTTTTCGGCGGGATTGCTTTTCCACGTCCCATTTGAGCCGCGCAGGGCTATACGTGGGTTGGTAGTTTATTGTGTCAAAAAAAGGCATTTGGCATCAGGGAAGGGGTGGTGGCTCAAAGCATCTTCTGCAGCGAGGCTCATAAATTTCTCCCGCTCCCACGAGGACCTGAGCCCGTTCATTGGAGCCCGCCAAGCGCTGCGATCGACTTGCCGGTTGTCCACACACAGTGCAGATAGCCGACATTTTAGTGACATTTTCGGCGGTCGCCATCAAGGCCGGCATGGGACCAAACGGGAGGCCGCAATAGTCCAAATCCAGTCCCGCCACCAAAACACGCAATCCTCGATTAGCCATGCGGTGACAGATTTCTATGATGAGGGGTTTGAAAAACTGGGCCTCATCTATCGCAACCACGCGCGTATTGTCTTCTAGCAACGAAAGAATTTCCTCGGGGTTGGTCACCACCTTGGCGTCTATGCGCAGCTCAGAATGACTCGCAACCTGGTCGGTCGCGTAGCGGTCGTCAATTGCCGGCTTAAAGATTTGCACTTTCTGGCGCGCGATTTGAGCGCGTTTGATTCGACGGATCAATTCTTCGGTTTTACCGCTGAACATGCCGCCACAGATCACTTCAATCCAACCACTATGCCAATGAGGAGGTGCTTGCATATAGGCCGTCGAATATAGCCCTGGTGAAGGCTGGGGACAAGAAGGCTTTACCATTGCCGCGACACCCGCAGGTGTGGTTCATTTTGCGGCAATGCAAGATGCTTTGAACAGCGCCTCAGGGTTTTACTCAGCTTCGTGGCCGGCGCAGATTGGGCGCACCTGGTTTCGCTGGCGGGGATTTTCACCTCTGCCTTTTTTGCTGGTCTGTTGGCTGGGGACTCCTGAAGTGACCCTGAGTCTCGTACAGTTGGGGCTGGTTGCCGCCGGGATCTTTTTAGCTGAGGGTTGCCGCCTCTGGGCCGTAGGCTATGCGGGTAGTGCCACTCGAACGCGCGGAGACACGGTGCCAGCGCTTGTTCATGCGGGGCCTTTCCGCCATGTGCGCAACCCCCTCTATCTGGCTAATACGCTCATGTATTGTTTTTGCGCGCTGGCGTTCGGGCAAAGCGTTCTTCCTTTTTTAGGGCTGGTTTATTTTGGGGCGCAGTATGCGTTTATCGTCGCATTCGAAGAGCAAACTCTGCGCCGAGAGTTTGGGGTCGCTTATACTTATTATTGCGCACGCGTTTCGCGGTGGTTGCCGAGTTTTCGCCCTAGTATCGAGAGCAGTGGCCACCGTTTTCATTTAGCCAAAGCCCTACGGAGCGAGAGAGCCAGTTTGATCGCACTTGCCTGTATTGGCGTTCTGGTCGCACTGAAACGCGCCGGTTATTGACCTACAAAAGGAATGAAAATCCGCCCCCAAAGCTGACCGTGGATCGGCTTTGGAGATAGGTTCGCAGTGAGAGGGCCAGCTCCAGGTTTTTGCCCATTTGAAAAGCCAAACCAAATCCAAAATTCATCCCAAAGCCATCGTGTTCGGTGGAAATGGATTTGTAGTGCAAGTAATGGCAGCCCACAAAGGCAAACAAATGGAAAAACGGGATTTCGAGCTCGAGCCGGTAGTTCGCTTCAAACAAACTCAGCGAAGTAGTGACGCTGGCGTCTGAACCGAACAACCCCTGAAGCTGGAGTGTGCCCCCGATAAAAGGCATGCCGAGAACGGGGCCCAAGATCGGTAGGGTTTTTGTGAGATCGGGGAGGCCACTGGGAACAATCGCCTGGTAGGCTAGACCGACTTCAAAGGCTTTTCCCCGCGGGGATGGGGGGACTTCACAAACCTCGGGGGCAGCTGCCCGGCTGCTACTGGTAGCAACGCAAAGCAGCAAGAATAGGCTTAGACGGAGGGTGCCTGCATGCCGTAACATCGTAAAGCCGACTTTAGCGTGATATCATTTTGAAATCGATGATCAAAATCCTGGCCTTATCACTCTTGCTTCCGTTCGCCGCCACCGCCGCTGGAACGGATCCGCAGTTTCTCAAAATGGTCGAGACGGGCGTAGCTTTGATTTCAAATCCCCCGGGCAAAATGTGGAAAGAAGGCGAGTTCCTTTGCGTTTATAAAACCGAAAAAGCGTCGGCGTGCGGAGTGGTAAACAAGGTCGAACCGGAAGGGGCCTATCTCAAACTCGATTTTTCAGATGATGGGCAGCTGGGGGTGGGAGATCGGGTTGCGAAGCCTCGCCCTCAAAAAGAGCCTGGTCCAGCCGTGGTGGTTGAGAGCGATAATGTTTGGTTGCGAGCTTATACGAAGCCGCGCAACTGGTTCCGAACAGCCCTGCTTTGGGATGTGGATCAGGTGTTTTGGACGTTGGGTTACAATCGCGCAATTTCCAGTCACGTAGCACTAGGGTTTAAGTTTGATGTTTTTGATGTTTTCAACGTGAACAGAGATATCGATGGCTATGGAGTGTTGCTCACGAGAACGTTTTTTACGCTGCCGTACTACGGCGGAATTGCGGCGCTAGTGGGTGTGGGGCCGTTCTTCTTTAGAATGCCTAACGCATCTGGTCTAAAAGACGCCACGACGTTGATTGTCGAAGTGAATATGAGCTGGCGATTTCAGCTTAAGAGTTGGCTAGGTGTTGGGTTTCAGTTTGGAATGCGTTGGATACCTCGTCCTGCAGTCGCTGGTTTCAATTTGGGGACTCTCTACCACCCTATTCGGGGTGCGGTAGGAATCGATCTCTCTATCCGCTTGTAGCGCTGAGTTTCGGCACGTAAGATAAGTTCAATTTAAAAATGGGAGGGGCCATGGGAAGTCTGTCCGACATCATCAAAAATCTGGTTGCCCATAGTCCGGAAGAACAGTCTACGCTGCGAACTGTCTTAAAAATCGCCCAGACTTTTGCGGCAAAAGGACAGCGTGACCTCGCTTTAGCTACGCTCTCGTCCTCTGAACTGGAGAGCCCCGCCTTGGGTAAACTTTTGGTTTCTCTGCCCGAAGAATCACGGACCCAGTTTTTTGGTTTGGTCGAAGCATTAGAAATCTACGCTTCGGTCCATGGCACTGCGGCTTCAGCCCTCCAGAACCTGAACGACGCTGCGGTTTCCGAGCTCAAAAAGCTGCGGGACATCTGCTTGCAGGGCGGAACTCACGCCTACTATTGACACAGCAGGTCGTTTTCCTGTAAGTGTACAAGATCATGCTGGATTCTCCCAAGCGACTCGGGGTCATCCCCGCCAGAGCCCAATCTACCCGTTTTCCTTACAAGATAACTGCCTCCATCGCGGGTAAACCCATGATTCAACATGTGTGGGAGGCGGCGAGCCGTTCCACGCTTTTGGACGAGCTTTGGGTGGCTACGGATTGCGATCAGATCGCTGAGCTCGTCCGAAGTTTTGGTGGGCAGGCGATCATGACGCCCTCGTCCTTGCCGAGTGGTACGGATCGGGTTTTTTATGCAGTACGGGGATTGCAGGCGGATACGGTGGTAAACCTTCAAGGGGATGAACCGCTTTTGGAAGGTGAGGCGATCGACGCCTTGATCCTTGGGCTTGAGTCTGATGCTTCGTATGGGATGGCCACTTTGGCCATTCCAAAAGAGGGCAACGTCGACTTTCAGAATCCGAACATCGTAAAAGTATGCTTTTCTCCCGAAGGAAAGGTACAAGACTTTTCGCGATCAGGATTTGGATCAGGTCCCGGGTTTTATAAGCATTTGGGTGTTTACGCTTTTCGCAAAGAAACCTTGGAGCGGTTTTGTCAGCTGGAGCCTTCGGCTAGAGAACAGCACGAGCGGTTGGAACAGTTGCGTGCGATGGACCATGGGATCGCAATCAAAGCTGTGGTTTGGTCCAAAGACACCGTTGCAGTGGATGTGCCAGAAGATATCGCAAAAGTTGAAGCAGTTATTGTAGAGCGTCGGAAAGGGAATTGAGAAAAATGAAAGCACTTCAAAGGAAAAAAGGTCAGGGCAAGTACCTGTTCGTAACCGGTGGGGTCCTTTCTTCCCTTGGTAAAGGGTTAACGGCAGCCTCGATTGGGGCGTTGCTTGAAAGTCGGGGTTTGAAAATCACTCTGATGAAAATGGATCCCTATCTGAATGTCGATCCTGGGACCATGAACCCATTTCAACACGGCGAAGTTTTTGTCACCGAAGACGGGGCAGAAACAGATTTAGACTTGGGGCACTATGAGCGATTTACTTCGGTAAATTTACGTCGAGAAAACAGTGTTACAGCAGGCCAAGTCTACGAAACCGTGATCGCAAAGGAACGCCGCGGGGAGTACCTGGGCGGTACTGTGCAGGTGATTCCACATATTACCGAAGAAATCAAACAGCGCATCCGCAAGGTGGGCGCTAATTACGATATCACCATCGTAGAAATCGGTGGCACTGTGGGCGACATTGAAAGCTTGCCCTTTTTGGAAGCCATACGCCAATTTCGCTTTGATATCGGCGAAGAGAATGTACTTTTTATGCACCTCACTCTAGTTCCCTATCTGGGCGTGAGTGGGGAACTGAAGACAAAACCCACTCAACATAGTGTGCAAAAGCTACGTGAAATTGGAATTCAGCCCGACTTTCTCCTGTGTCGTACGGATCGGATTCTGCCTAAGGATATCTGCGAAAAGATCGCTCTCTTTTGCAACCTCAAGGCGGAGAATGTCATCACTGCTAAAGACGTAAGCAATATTTATGAAGTGCCACTGGTGTTTTACGAACAGGGGCTTGACGAAAAAATTTGCAAACGTCTTGGCTTTAAGAACAAGACCAGAGGCCTGGAAAAATGGTCCAAAATTCTGCAAACCATGTCTGCGCCCCAGAGCACCGTAGAGATAGGTATCGTCGGCAAGTACGTGGATCTTACCGAGTCTTACAAAAGCATTAGTGAAGCACTTACTCATGGTGCCATCGCGAACCGCTGCCGCCTTTCGCTGCGCTATATTGAATCTGAAAAGATTCAGGATGCTGAATCCGCCAAACGTCTTTTGCACGGGTTGTCTGGCATTTTGGTTCCTGGTGGGTTTGGTAATCGGGGCGTGGAGGGAAAGATCCGAGCAATTCGTTACGCAAGAGAAAATAAAATTCCGTTTTTTGGAATATGCATAGGGTTGCAATTAGCTGTGATCGAACATGCCCGTCATGTGTGTGGGCTCGCTAAGGCCACTAGCCGTGAGTTTTCAAATACGGGTGAGTTTGTCATCGATATCATGGAAGATCAAAGACGAGTCCAACGGCTTGGTGGAAGTATGCGTTTGGGTTCTTATGAATGCAAACTCGTTCCTGGAACTTTAGCTTCGCAAGTATTTGGTGCCAAAGTGACTAATGAGCGGCACCGACATCGGTACGAAGTGAACAACCACTACCGGAAGATATTGGAAGATAAAGGGGTGGTTTTCTCGGGACTCAATGCAGAAATGAACTTGGTTGAAATGATGGAAATCAAGAACCATCCTTGGTTCTTAAGCTGCCAGTTCCACCCAGAGTTTAAGTCAAAACCCTTTTCCCCACACCCGATGTTTGTCAGTTTTATCAGAGCGTCGTTGGGGACTCGGGCAGGGAAGGAAAAACCAGTATCAAAAGCGCCTTTGCGTCATAAAAAAGGCCATCGCCAAGAAATGAAAGGGGCAGCCTACTTATAGGAGCTCTCTTCAGAGTTCCTTAGGCCGCCCCTCCCGCAGAATGAACCGTTTAGGATCCCGCTAAAGCGCGATCGATTTTCGCTTTAAACTTCTCAAACGGCTGGGCCCCTTGAATGAGCGCGCCGTTCACCACAAAGGAAGGGGTTGCCTGTATTCCAAGAGCTTCCGCCTCTTTTCGGCTTTTGTCGACGATGCTCATATGCTTCTTTTTATCAAAGCACTCATTGAATTTTGCTTCGTCCAACTTGAGCGTTTTGGCATGTTCCTTGAGGTCTGCATCTGCCAATTTGGCCTGATTGTTAAAGAGAGCATCATGCATTTCCCAGAACTTGCCTTGCTCGTTTGCGCAATGTGCGGCGAGCGCAGAGGGGACTGCTCGGCCATGCGAGGGCAAAGGCATGTCTCTGAAAACCACCCGTACTTTATCCGGCCCGTACTCCTTTTTAATTTGCGCAATAATCGGGAGGGCACGAGAGCAGTAAGGGCACTCAAAGTCAGAGAACTCGACGATAGTAACCGGGGCTTTTGCGTTGCCCCAAGTGGGGTAACCGTCAGTATCCACGACGAGCTTAGCTTCGGGTTCTTTGACCAAAATGCGAACGCTTGCATCTTTTTTGAGAGTTGCAACAAACGCTTGGCGTTTATCAAAACGCCGTCGGTACTTTAAGTACTCTTTTACATCATCTTTTTTGATGCGTGGATCATTGAGCGAAAGATTTTTGGATGCCAAGAATGTCGATATTTCTTCGTCTGTGACATCGCCCGTATCGCCTCCAGTTTCCTTTTCAAGGAGCTGCTCCACGGTAACGTTGCGTTTACGAGCTTCTGCATCAATCAGCTTTTGTTCCACAACATCCATGATTGCTTGTTCTTTAGTGCGAAAGACTTCGTCTTCGAGATCAAACAAGCGCGTTTTAATTTGTGCAAAAGCTTCAGAAGCGCGCAGGTTCTTGCCGTTGTAGGTGGCGACAACGGGATCGCCTCCGCCTATGCCGCCTCCGCAGATGAGCAAGGTAGCCGCAACGCCTACCAAAAGGCCGATAACAGCGGCAATGATTAGGGGTGCCGTGTTTGGCAGCTTTTTCTTTTTCTCCGACATGGTGATGTCTCCTTAAGGTTGGAAATCAGACTTGGGAAAGGGTATTCGTTTTTTTGATTCTTGAAAACCTCTTTTGATATAACCGCTTAACTCAATTGCCGCAGAGTGCCATTCAATTCCCGGATGGTGATCCCGAACACACCCAAAGCGTGTTTCCGCTGCTCCACAGGGGACAATGCCTGCAAAGGGACTGTTTTGGGTTTCCAAATAGACCGCCAATCCATGCGAACTCACGCCGTTTTGGACGTTCACCCCAAAAGACGCTATTTTGGCGCCGCCTACATACAGACCAAAGGGATCCCAGCGGAGTTCTGCCCAGATTCCCCGGCTTTCTAAGTACCCGCGAACAGATTCGGCCATCTCCGTCAATAATCGACGGACTCCTTTGCGTGGGTAGCCCCACTCAGCTAGCGACAGAATGGGGAAAACAAGAATCTGTCCGGGCCCATGGTAGGTCCATTTGCCGCCTCGCTCGACAGCCTGTAATTGAATCCCTCTGGCCTCGACGTCGGTCCACAGCAAGTCCTCGGCTCTGGCCGATTTGCCGTAGGTGTAGGTGGGTAAAGGTTCGGACACGAGAAGAAACGCCCTATCGCGCGAAAGCGTGACTTGGTCCACAAGTTTTTTTTGCAGGGCCTCGAGTTCGGGCCAGGCTATGCCGCGGTGAACCAATAACTCCACGGACAAGGCGTAACACTAGTTTGTTTGGAATGCGAGAGAGCGGAGCCAATAAAGCACAGGACGACGCATGCGATAAAAATCGTGGCCCAGTTGGATGATTTGGAGAAAACCTAGAATCAAAAATCCTAACTCTAGAAGGGGCTCGCTCACTTCAGTGGAGAGAAAAATTCCGGTTAAGGTGCATTGGGCAAGAGTGTTCCACGCAGAAACCTCGGGCCAAAAAGGAGTTGAAAGGCGAGAGGGGCGGAGGAGAAAAAAACCACCGCTTTGCATGAGAGCCGTTGCGATCATGAGGCCCAAGTACCACGTGGGGCAATTGCCCAGCGTGTGCATTGCAGTGAGTGTAATCAGCAAAAAGATGCGAAGGCAGGCATAGCGAACCATCCGCGCAATCGAATCTGGATTTGCCCAAGGAGAATAGGCGGGGGCACTAGCCGCGTAGAGAACTAGACCCAGTACATAAATACCCAGTGCGTAAGGGACGCTGCCCCGTAAGGCTTGGCTCGCGACTCCCAGGCCCAGGGGAAGCAATCCTAGGCTGAGCGAACTCGTAGCAATATCTCTCGGATTCATTGGATTCTTCATAAGATGTGAGTTTAGGGAAATTCTGAGCTGTGTATTTGAACGCGATCTTCTTCTTTAAAACCAGCACCCGTAAACAAAGTTGCCACGGATGCGTCCGGGCCAAAATTCTGGGTAACCTTGAGCAGGCCTTTGAATCTACCTGGAGCCAGGCCCATTACGCCCCCGTTGGCCGGATCCTGAACCGGTGCCCCCGGCTCATAAACACGCAGAAGCTGACCAGGACGTAGCCCGGTGAGCTCTCCTCCGGTGATGTAGTACCGGTTTAGTTCGACCCGGGCGATTCGGCCCATCCACGCCAGTTTGCGAGCGATATTGGGAAATCGATCTAGAATTTTTTTCAGAGCACGGGAAACGGCTTCTTTGCCTTCCTCGGGTTCATTGCTTGGGGATCGCCAATCTAACCAGGCGGCGCGTTCTTGCAGCACATTTGCTGAGGCAACTCGAGAATAAACTTCACGCTCCGAGGCAACATCAAAAAGCTGAAACCGTACTCGTGCCGAAGCTTGGCGTTCCCTTGCTCCCAAAAAGCCGGTTCCCTCACCCGATTCCTGAAGCGCAACTTCTTCGATTCTGCCGACGATCACTCCAGTCGCAGACACTTTACGGGCTTCTTCGAAGATTTTTCTAAAGTGGTATTCGCCGCCAGCAGAGTAGATCAAATCAGGTTCTTCCAGATCTTCTTCATTGATCAAGAGCAACTCAGCCGAGTTTGCTACGGCCTGGCGAACATCAAAAAGAGCTACTCGTACGAGCGATTCATCCTGGTGTTCGCTTCGGTTGATAAAGGGCAAAACAAGGATGCGTTTTTTTAAGGCGCCATCTCCTTGAACCAACGGGCTAGCAGTTTCAGTGACGCTTATTTCTTTTTCATCAAATATAGAAAGCCCAGAACACCCCGAAATCCAGAGACTAAATCCCAAAGCGAGGCGCAATAGCATGGACGTTCCTTGAGTAAGGGAAGGAATTCTCTAATTCAAATATCTCATGGTTATGGCTTGGGAATCAATGCCCACCGTCTTCAGAGTTAGGCCCGAAAACTGGGTAACCTGAAAACGCTGGTAGAGCTCACGGGGAGGCAGCGGGCTGAGAATACGGAAGGTCGCGACTTTGTTCTGGGTTTTGCTAACTACAGCTCGCAGAATAAAATCCTGTTTATTGAGAGCGGCATCCACCAGCTTGAAGGCTTTGTAGCTGGTGAGGTTTTCGACTGCCAATAAGTATTCACTGGCGAAGAGCGTGCCAGTGGCAACGCTTTCTTCAAACGCAGAGTTAAAATCCTGAAAAGCCTTGGAGAGTGCTTTGATCAAGCGTTTAGAGTCCCCCATTTCGGAGGGAGACATTTCCACTTCAGCGCTAACGGAGAGAACCTGGCGGGCCTGGGTTAAGTTGTACAAAACAATCTCGACTCTCGTACCGCAGCCGGGGCAGGGAGAAAGATTGACCCACACGGCGCTGTTGAAACCCGCCATCAATCCGAAGCTGCGCAACGCCCGAATTTCATTCTCTTGGACGGGCGGGCGAACCAGGCCTAGCCCAGTTTCTTCTGTGACTGAGAGCGCTGCGTTGAACTTCTGAAAGGCATCTGAGGTGTTTTTATAAAAAGTTTGGGGAGCGGAGCCGGTCTGCTTAACCATGGCCGCAGTTTGACGGGGGTCGAGCGAATACCCAGGCAGGTTTGCGGACATCAAGAACACCGGTTTCAGGGAGGTCGAACCCGTGGCTTTGATCTCATTGCGACGAATCCATTGTTTGAGCGCAACGGTATCTAGTCGTCCTGAGATTTCCATCTGGGTGGAGTCGCTTGACTGGCGCACCACTTGGTAATCGAGAATATAGCGCTCCGCAAAATCCGCGGTGATGCCAGCATCGTACCGTTCAAAGCGCGGGCCAAGAGTCTTTTGTAAGTACTCACGTACAGCCTGTTGCTTTAGTCGCGCGAGCACAGTGCTGCTCTCGGTGTCTGGCGGGAGGGCTGGCAGGCTCTCCGACGCGACAGAAAATTCCTGCTCGGCCACCGCGTAAGGGGCTTGCGCAAAAAGAAAAGTTAAGCAAAGGAGGAGTGGGAACATTTTCATCTGAACTCAATAGTAACCCCATCCCCTTCAAACAGGGAACGGATTGAATGAACCATATCACGTCGCAGGGGGAGGTGTCCTTTTACTCGCAGGACAGTGTCGGCTTGGGCGCTGGTTTGGACATGGAGGTAGACGGGCGCGCCAGGAGCGCCTTGGGCCGCTTCTAATAAGGAGCGAAAACGCTGAACTTGCTCAGTGGGTAGGTGGGTCTTTTCGGAGCGAAAATGGATGTGCATTTCACGGCCCAGGACTTCGTAGGCGTAAGGTAAAGAGAGGATTTTCGCATTTCCCTTCTTTTTCGATAGGATCAGCTTCGAGGTGTTGTCGGCTCGCTCGAGCTGTCCTTTGACCCAAAGTGGCTCATCCGATTTGAGCAGGTGTTCGGCTTCTTGGTAGACGTCTGCAAAGATCACGGCTTCGATTTCTTCAGATTGATCCGAAAACGTCGCAAAGGCCATGCGATCCCCTCTGCGAGTGATAAATTCACGCAAGGCAGAGACGGTCACGCCGATCATCACATCGCGAGAACGCTGGGAGGCCACACACTCCGCCACGGTGGCCGTTGTGTAGCGTTGAATTTCGCTCTCAAAATCGTCCAGAGGGTGACCGCTGACGAAAAATCCTATGGTATCCTTCTCGTACTTAAGTTCCTGAAGGCGCTCCCAGCGTTCTGCTTCTGGGTATGCAATCGTCCTCTGTGAAAAAGAATCGTGTGTTTCGCCAAGCAAATCGAGGAAGCTGCCTTGATTTTGATCTCGTTGTTTTTGAAGCGCGCCCCCAGCTTCTAGGGCTGGATCGATGGCTTTGAAAATCGAGGCTCTGTGGACTTTGAATCCGTCCATAGCGCCCGCCTTCACAAAGGCTTCCAAGACGCGCTTGTTTACGCACCGGTTGTTTGTTCGGCCGCAGAGATCAAAGAGATCCGTAAACGGTCCCTGAGATTTTCGCGATTCCAAAACGGAGTCGATGGCGATTTGCCCTACTCCTTTGATCGCTCCCAGCCCAAACCGAATCTCTTTTTCCGAGAGCACGGTAAAATCCGTTTCACTTTCGTTGATGTGTGGAGGCAAGACTTCGATGCCGTGTCGGGCGGCGTCGGCGATATATTTGGTGATTTTGTCGGTGTTCTCACGCTCTATGGAGAGCAAGGCAGCGTAGAACTCCACGGGGTAGTGGGCCTTTATGTACGCCGTTTGGCAGGTGATAAGAGAATACGCTGCGGCATGAGATTTATTAAACCCATACCCTGCAAACTTTGCCATGAGCTCGAACAAATGGTCGACTTTGTCTGCATTAAATCCATTTGCCAGAGCGCCTTGGACAAAACGCTCTTTTTGTTTTGCCATTTCTTCGGGCTTCTTTTTCCCCATGGCTCTTCGGAGCAAGTCGGCAGCGCCCGCCGTGTAACTGGCGAGTTTCATCGCTACTTGCTGAACTTGTTCCTGGTAGACGATGACTCCATAGGTCTCGTGAAGAATGGGGCGAAGCTCTTCAAAATCGTATTGAACGGCAGTATGGCCGTGTTTGCGATTGATGAAATCATCCACCATCCCACTCTCCAAGGGACCGGGGCGATAGAGTGCGTTGCTTGCTACAATATCCTCAAAGCAGTCGGGTTTGACCTTCTTCATCAGGTCCTGCATTCCCGTGCTTTCTAGCTGGAACACACCCAAGGTATCTCCTCGGGTCAGCATTTCGTACATCGCTTTATCGGTAATATCGATAGAAGAAAGTGAAAAACTCGAGTGCGGGTGTCGTTTGTGGATCAGCTCTTCGGCACGCTGCAGGAACGTGAGCGTTTTAAGGCCCAGAAAGTCAAACTTGATCAATCCAATGCGGTCGGCATTATTCATGTCGAGCTGGATGACGAGTTCATTGTTTTTTCCGCGCGTCAGAGCGCAGTGCTCCACCATGGGCCGGTTTGAGATCACCAGGCCGGCAGCGTGGATCGAAGCGTGGCGAGGAAGGCCCTCGAGCGTTCGGCAAACCTCAAAAAGCTCCGCTAGTTGCCGATCCTCCTCCGTCAAAGCCCGAAGTCGAGGCTCTTGCTCGAACGCTTCATCGAGCGTGATGTTGAGTGTATCGGGGACGAGTTTTGCAATTTTATCGACGTCTGCGACAGCAAGTCCAAAAGTTCTCCCCACATCTCGAATGACTCCACGAGCTTGGAGTTTGCCGAAGGTTACAATTTGCGAGACGCAGTCTTTGCCGTACTTCTCGGAGACATATTGGATAACCTGGTCGCGCTTATCCATGCAAAAATCGACGTCAAAGTCAGGCAAGGAAATTCGCTCAGGATTTAAAAACCGTTCGAAAATCAGCCCGTGTTCCAGGGGGTCGAGATCGGTGATGCCAAGAGAGTAGGCCACCAAGCTACCTGCACCAGAGCCACGACCCGGACCCACGGGTATTCCATGATTTTTTGCATAGCCGATAAAATCGGCAACGATCAAGAAATATCCCGTAAACCCCATTTCGATAATGACATCCAACTCACGGTTGAGGCGTTCGATATAAGGTTTTTCCTCGCGCGCAGTTCCTGCGCGAAGACGATCTTGTAGGCCTTTCAGGGAAAGTTCGCGCAAGTGATCTTCGGGAGTTTTTCCGGCGGGAGGATCAAACTTAGGGAAATGGTAGATCTTCTTCCCTTTTTCATCATTAAACTGAAAGTCGAAAGAGCATTGTTTTGCAATCTCGCGGGTGTTTGCAATTGCCTCGGGGAGATGGCTAAACTCCTGTTTGATAGTTTCTTGGGTTTTGAAGTAAAACTCATCACTCTTAAGTCCAGAACCCGCTCCCTCGTCTAAATTGCGGCCGGTTTGGATTGCCATCAAGACTTCCTGCATGGGAGCTTGTTCTTTTTTGAGGTAGTGGCAATCGGCAGTAGCGATGAGAGGGATTCCTAGCTCTCGGGAAAGTTCGCTGAAGCGTTCGTTCACCATCATTTGTTGCGGAAGGCCATTTTGCTGGACCTCAAAGTAAAAACGCCCCTGAAAGACATCTCGATACCACTTAGCGGCTTCGCGCGCGCGATCCATGTCCCCGAGAACACAATAATTAGTAACTTCCCCTTTGAGGCAAGCCGAAGTAGCGATTAATCCTTCGGTGTGTCGAGCAAGAATTTCTTTGTCGATGCGAGGCTTGTAGTAAAACCCTTCTAAAAAACCTGAGCTGACCAGTTTGCAAAGGTTTGTGTAACCTTGCGCGTTTTGAACAAGCAATACCAAGTGGCTCATGCCGGAGCGGGCCGTTGAATAAGGCGCAAGCTCTTCGTCGCCGCTCGTGTGGGTCGCTTTCATCAAGCGGCTTTGGGGTGCCACATACATTTCACACCCCAGGATGGGTTTGATCCCAAACTCTTTTGCCTTGAGGTAAAAATCCAAAGCGCCGAACATATTTCCATGGTCGGTGAGTGCAACTGCCTCCATTTTATCGTCGTGAGCCGCTTGTAGCAGGCCTTCGAGACGGATGGTACTGTCTAGAAGGCTGAATTGCGAATGAACGTGTAGGTGCGTAAAATCAGAATTCACTGGATCAAGGTTCCAATGCGTTCGTTTCGAATCTTCCAATCCCAACTGGAAAACCAAATAAACATCGCTTGGCCCTTGAGGTTTTGCAAGGGGACAAAGCCCCAGCCGCGGCTATCATAGCTCTGGTCTCGGTTGTCTCCCATGGCAAAGACGTGCCCGGGCGGAACGGTAATGGGACCTGGGGCCGGCATCGCCATGTCGCTATCGGGAAATTCACGAAAAGCCGGTCGATAATTGTCCAGAATGGAATAATGTTTCACACCATCCTGGGTTTCAAGGTAGAGCGTCTTGTCCGGAGCGTTGTCGATATCGTACATGATGGAACGATCGGCGAGAGGTTCGCGGGGCACCGCTTGTCCATTGACAATAATGGCGCCGTCTTTCACCTCGATCTTGTCCCCCTCAATTGCCACGGCTCTTTTTACATAGATCTTGTCCATTTCATGAGGGGCCTGAAAAAGAATCACATCTCCACGTTTGACCGGCTTGAAACGAATTAAAGTCCAATCTGTGAAAGGGAAACGCAAATCGTAGGCGCACTTGAGGGCATACAGCCGATCCCCTTTTTTGAGGGTGGGTTCCATTGACGGTGTGGGAACGACGTAAGGTTCTACCAGAGAGTAGCGCAGCGCCAACAGGAGGATGACTAAGTAAATAAAGGGAAGCGCGCCTTTGAATTTAGTTTTCCAGTTTTCTTCTGTGACAGGAGAGTTCACGTTTTGCCTCGTTGCATCAAGATACGATGAGTCGGTGTTTTATTCAATTCCCGGTCCACGGGCCTTGAATTCCTCTGTGTCGCCGGGTAATTTTTCGTCTCCAACTGCAACACAAGAGGTGACTTCGTGGCGACCGATTTCCGCATTGAAAAAGACTCTATGGGAGAAATGAAGCTCCCGGCAAAGGCAATTTACGGCGCAACTACCCAACGCGCTGTAGAAAATTTTCCAGTGAGCGGGATTCGGTTTGGAAGGGATTTCATCCGTGTCCTAGCGGTGATCAAAGCCTCCTGTGCAGAGGTCAATCAGAAACTGGGCAAACTCGATGCCAAAATAGCCGCAGCGGTAATCGAAGCCGCTCAAGCAATCGAACAGGGCAAGTACGATGGTGAATTCGTACTCGATATCTTCCAGACGGGTTCGGGAACCAGCACCAATATGAACTTCAACGAGGTAGCGGCCAACATTGCCAATCTTGCTTTGGGGTCGGCGGTGGGGTCAAAGAAGCCCATTCACCCCAACGATCATGTAAACATGGGGCAATCCAGCAATGACATCATTCCCACTGCAATTCACGTGGCGGCAGCGGTGATGGTTCAAGAAAAACTTTTGCCCGCACTCAAGGGTTTGCGAGCCACATTGCAAAAAAAGTCGGCTGCATTTTCTACTATCGTCAAGACGGGGAGAACTCACTTACAGGATGCAACCCCTATTCTCTTGGGCCAGGAGTTTTCGGGGTACGAAAATCAGGTGAAGAAGAGTATTGAGCGTGTAGAGCGCGCGATGGCTTCTATCTGCGAATTGCCTGTAGGAGGCACTGCCGTTGGAACTGGTATCAACACCGACGCAGCTTTTGGAAAACACGTTGCTGAAAGTCTTGCCCGCAAGTTGAAAGTTCCTTTCAAGGAGGCAGAAAACCATTTTGAAGCCCAGGCATCCAAAGATGCCTGCGTCGAAATGAGTGGGGCGCTGAAAGCAACCGCTGTTGCTCTAACCAAGATTGCCAACGACTTTCGTTGGCTTGCCAGCGGCCCACGCTGTGGTTTTGCGGAGATAATTTTGCCCGCTGTCCAGCCCGGGAGCAGTATCATGCCGGGGAAGGTGAATCCCGTGATCCCCGAGTCTTTGTTGCAGGTCTGTGCACAAGTCATGGGAAATGACTTGGTGGTAACTTTGGGGGGGCAGTCGGGTAGTTTTGAGTTGAACGTCATGATGCCGCTAATCGCGCACAATCTGCTGCAGTCAATCCAGATTTTAGCTTCGGGAGTGAAGATGTTCGACGAAAAGTGTGCGCAAGGGATTGAAGCCAATACCGCACGCATTTTAGAGACAGTGGAGCGAAGTTTGATGCTGGCTACGCCCCTGGCTCCAGTGGTGGGGTACGATAAAGCCGCTGAGATTTCCAAGAAAGCGTTCGCCGAAAATAAGACTGTACGCGAAATCGCGTTAGCAACACTGGATCTATCCAAGGATCAGCTCAATGAAATCCTGGATCCTTCGAAAATGGTGATTCCTGGAGCCGGCGGCGGTGGCGAATAGCTGCTGGACTTAGCGCAGGGTAAACGACGCCAAATGCATGTCGCGCACGAGTGGGTAGTGTAGCGTCTCGTTGATTTTGCCGACGAGGGCTTCTTTGAAGTAGAGTTTTCCTGCCAGTGTGTGCAGGGCTTCGAACTCCTGAAATCTGGCGACTTCCAAGATTGTATTCACTATGAGGGCGTGTCTTTGCTCCATGGTTTGTCGATTGCTCTCATCAAAAAGTTCCACTTCAAGTTTAAAAGACACTGTGTGCGATTCTTCGGCATTAGACAGCACGTTCACGTATAGCTCATCCAAGGTGACCCAGGGGCGGGCTTTTGGATCTGTTTTTGCTGTCGCAGCTGCCGGAGCCCCATGTCCTCCAGCGGGGGCTGCGCCATGGGCGTCCGCGGGGGGAGCGCCGTGTCCCCCAGCGGGAGCGGCGGCACCGTGACCTCCGGCTGCGGGAGCGGCACCATGTTCTCCGGCGGGCGCGCCATGTTCATCTACTGATGCAATGGTACGCGGGGGTGGGGGAAGCTCTTTCACTTTCTGCCAACCCATTTGCGTGAAATACGCCGTGACCCCAATGTTTGCGATCCCGACTAGAATGACCAAGATTTTGACCACGGTATCCCTCTAAAAAGAGCCAGACTCTTTTTTTCCCTTTTCTGATTATAGCGACAAATAATGCCCTGTGTCGGATCGTGGAGAAAACTCGATAATTTAGAGGCATGCATGCTATTCTTAACAACGAAAAACCATGCGGAAGCCTTGTTCAAAACTGGTTTGTGGATTTTTCTTCACAATCTGTTTTTCGATTGTCACAGTTGCCGCTCCCATCACTGTAGAAAAAACAGCCGAAGTTTCCGTCCCTGGCCAAGACTCTTGGGCCGGGGAAACCCAATCTCGAGCATCCCACCTCTATCCCTCCATTTGGGGACAGGCGGGGATTTTTAGAGTGCGCTCGGCCTACAGTCTTCCGGAAAGTGCCTTTACTTTTGGAATAGGCGGGGAGTTTTACAACGTCGGGAATGCGCCTGATGTCGGCTATGGCAATCCCACGGCAGCCGCTACGATCGCGGAGAATCTTTTTGTCGGATACTCTCCACTATCGGGCCTTACTTTCTCAGTAGTGAGGCGAAATTCTTCCACCACATTTAACGGTGGGGGTGGCGCAAATCGCCTTATTTCCTCTTTGGGAGATTTTACTTTTGGGGTGAGTTACGCCCTAGAAGTGTCACCCAGTCTTACCATCGCGCCCTTGGCAAACTTCATGGTGGCATCCAATTTTAACTCCCTTTCTCCGTCGGGAACCACGCTGAGCGGTGGTGGCGGGCTGGCTGTGACTTTGGGGATGTTTCATGCTTTAGGCGTACCGCTCTTTCTGCATGGGAATATGCTTTACCATTCGCCCCAGATTACGTCTGTGGCGGGAAGCACTCTTGCTCCGGAAATGTTTTTTCAGTTTAGCCGTTACCACACGCTGACTTTGGGCCTTGGAGCGGAGTACCACGTTGGGGATTTCATTCCTTTTGTGGAGTATCATTGCTTCGGACAGCTCCAGGCTCCTATTGCTTTTATGAGTTCTCCGTCGCGGATTTCTTTTGGAACACGATTCACCCCTCTTTCGAATAAGAGTCTGAGCATCTTGGCAGGGGTGGATGTCGGTTTAGCTTCCAACGGTGTAGCAGGGATGCCCTATACTCCACCGGTGCAAGCGATTGCGCAGCTAAGTTATACAACGGGTTTAACCTCGAGTGAGCGGACCCACTATGTCACCAATGCCGATGTGCAGGTGGTTAACCGAAAGTTTGTCATTAAAAAGAACATCAACTTCAAAGTCGGAAGTGCCGTGCTTGAGCCATCGAGTGCGTACATCCTCGACCAAATTGCCGATGTCATTTTGAAGAATAACGTAAACAAACTGCTCATAGTCGGACATACCGATTCCTCTGCCGCCGATGAGTACAATTTGCGGCTCTCCTCTGATCGAGCGGTGACGGTAAAAAACTACCTCGTTGGTAAGGGGGTAGCAGAAGATGCACTCATGACCCAGGGGTACGGCAAACGCAAACCCCGCGCGAGTAACGCGACCGAAGCTGGGCGTGCAAAAAACCGCCGTGTGGAATTTCTGATAGTCGAATAGAACGGACTCGTGCATTGGCTAAATAGAGTTCTCCTTTGGCCTGAGTTAGAATCGTTTTGCCTCTCCCGGCCAGGTATTGCATAGTGGTGGGCCATGAAACGTCGGACTAAGATTCTTTGCACTTTGGGCCCAGCTGTTAGCACGCGAGACAGACTGCTTGAACTCGCTCAAGCCGGGATGGATTTGGCTCGCCTTAATTTTTCTCATGGTCGGTACGAAGACTTTGCACGAACCATCGCCGATCTGCGCTCCATAGAAGAAGAACTTGGACGCCCCTTGGGGATCTTGGCGGATCTTCAAGGACCAAAAATCCGGGTCGCAAAACTTCCCGGTGGCAGCATGGAGCTCAAGCCGGGACAACAGGTTTGGATGGTCTATGAGCCCACCGCTCTGGAACGAGATGGCAAGGCCGTTATTCCCGTGGGGTACAAAGAGTTTGTTAAGGACGTCGCTCCCGGCAACACCGTTCTTCTTGACGACGGCTTGATGGATCTCAAAGCCATGGAGCGGGTAGGGGACGGACTTTTGTGTACGGTAGTGAATGGGGGCTTGCTCAAAGACAACAAAGGAATCAACGTTCCTGAAGCTTCGTTTTCTGCGCCCGCGATTACCGACAAAGATTACAGTGATGTGCTTTTTTGCCTCGAGCAAGGGGTGGATTTCATCGCCATGTCTTTCGTGCGCACTGCACAGGAAGTGCGTCACTTGAAGAGTTTTGTCGAGTCCCGCGGTAAGCGCACGCAGGTCATTGCCAAAATTGAAAAGCGAGACGCTTTGGTCAATTTGGAAGCCATTATCGACGCCTCAGACGGGATCCTGGTTGCGCGCGGTGATTTGGCGGTTGAAGTCGGGAACGAGCGTGTTCCCGTTCTTCAAAAGAAGATGGTCCGAAAATGCAATCTTCGCGGAAAAACCTCGATCATTGCGACGCAAATGTTGATGTCCATGGTGGAAAACCCACGGCCTTCGCGAGCAGAAGCATCGGATGTAGCCAATGGTGTTTGGGATGGGGCCGACGTGGTCATGCTTTCTAACGAAACGGCAGTGGGAAAATACCCCCTCGAAGCGGTTCGAATGATGGGAATGATTGTAGAGCAGGCCGAAGAGACACCTTACGAGCAACCCGTGCTTTGGAATGAGTGGGAACTTCCGACAGAAGGGCAGCAGGCAGTGGCCCTGTTGCAGAGCGCTGTTCGCCTCAGTTCTATCTTGAATGCGAAGCTCATCGCCGTCATGACGCAGTCCGGGCAATCGGCGCTCTTGGTCTCAAAGTGCCGTCCCTGGAGCAAGGTGGTTGCTTTGACGTCGAGCTTAGAGACCTACCGACAGCTCTCTATAAAGTGGGGCGTAGAGGCAATCTTCATGGAGGACATGGAAGAAAAGGTGTCGCAGACCGTCATCTTTGATGCAATAGGCCATAAGCTGAGGGCTTTGAAACTTTGCTCAACCGGGGATAAAATAATAATAACAGCCGGACTTCCTCGTTTGGCCCACGGTTCTACCAATACGATTAAAGTTCACCAAATCTAATCCGGACTCCAAACCTATGACACGCTACACCCTCTCTGTGAGGATACCTTTTCTTTGTGCTGCCTTGGCTTTGCTGGGAATGGGAGTTTATGCCAAGCGAGGCTGGTTGGACTGGCAGAGCATGGCCGCCCACAACGAAGAGTTGAACAAAAAGATAGAAGCAGCCGCCACTCGCTGCGATGAATTGGAAAAACAAATTTACGCCCTAGAACACAGCCCCTTTGCGCAAGAACAGGCCATTCGACAAAGTTTGGGGTACTTGCGCAGAGACGAAATCGTGATCGAACTACCATGACTCAATCGCACTCCATTGAAGGCAAATTCACTGTTTCCGCCCCAACTCGGGTCGATCTCGCCGGCGGCACGTTAGATCTATGGCCCTTATACTGTTTTACGGGCGGGGCAAAGACGATAAACCTTGCGTTGGATCTCTTCGCGCAAGTCCGGTTTGAAGTCTCCCGATCAGATGTGTTTTCGATGGAGGTCACGGCTCCCGACTTGGCCACTCAAAAGTGCTTGCGCCCTCTGTCGATGGCAGAGTGTCGGAATCTCGAACCCCTTTTGCAGTATCCAGTTTTCGTTTTGAGTCAGTACCTCCAATCTCGCAAAGATCTGCCGCCACTCCGAATTGCGGTGGAATGGTCGGCACAAGCGCCTGTGGGTAGCGGATTGGGAGGGTCCTCCACTTTTGGAGTAGCGTTGTTGCGGGGGATCGGCCGCGTTTTCAACGATTACACGGAAGTAGATTGGGAGTGGCGGCTTCTCCACACGATCAAAGATATCGAAGCCGCATTCTTGCAAACCCCTACGGGAACTCAGGACTATTTGGCAGCGCTTTTTGGGGGCCTGAATAGCTTTGAATCCCGTTCGGGTTCTATTACCCGCACTTCCTACCGCACGCCGGTTTTTGACGCATTGTCGGACCGGCTGTTGGTCCTTTTTTCCGGCGAGCAACACCACAGCGGCAAGAGTAATTGGGAGCTTTACCGGGCGGCTGTCGAAAAAGACGCCGCGGTCTTCCAAGGTCTTGTAGAGATTCGCGAGATTGCCGAATCTCTGGACACCCAGCTCAACCAAACTCAGCCAGACTGGCGGTCGGTGGGTACTCTGCTCAACGCTGAATGGAAAGTGCGCCGCGATCTGTTTAAGGTAAGCACTCCCCGCTTAGATCAGATCCTGGCCAGTCTAAAAACCAAGGGAGTTTTAGGAGCCAAGGTTTGCGGAGCTGCTGCCGGAGGGAGCCTTTTGGTACTAGCAGAGCCCGATCGTGTGGACGGGCTAGCACAAGATATTCAAAGAGAAGGCATTCAAGTACTTAAAACCAAACCAGTTCTTCGTGGAGTCACTCTTTCCTAGTGAGCTCCACCCCGCATTTCCCACCCCCGCTCTCTTAGCAAGAGCATTGATAGACTTGGCTTTCAGGCCTTTTTGCACGTGACGAATCCCTCATTAAGCTTTAAGAAATTCAGGTTGTAATTTCAATGCGCCGTGTCGCATGGGGGATATCAAATGCGTCGAATTCAACCCACCGTGTTTTTGGTATTGGGTTTTTTGTTCAGTCTGGTTGCGCAAGCAGCGGATGAGCTTACTCTAAAAACGGACCCTTTGCGCTTTAACAACTTGGTCGCCGGCAAAGCGTTTACCTACAACGTACGGGACAATGTCGAGTATTCGGGTGCCGAAACCTTACGTTATTCTTTTTCGAAAGCGCCTTCTGCTTGGTTAGAACTCAAAGACGGAATCTTGTCGGGCACTCCCACAAAAGCTGAGGAGTTCACCACCGTTGTAAAAATCGAAGCGGGGAGCCAATCGGTCGAAACTGCGATCTTGTTCGTTGTTACCGATACAAACAAGCCGCCCGTACTCAATCAGGCAGCACTCAGTTTCAACGTAAAGGAGCGTGGCACTTTTGAAGTCGATCTCCACGATCCTGCCTATGTCTCCGATGATGGAGAAACGCTGAGCTTCGAGCTCAGCTCTCAAAGCGACTGGGCCAAACTCACTCCTTCCGGAAAACTCACACTCAATCCAAAATACCCCCAGGTGGGGTTGCGTACGCTCCTTTTCAAAGTGAGCGACGGCAGCCTGTCGACTTCGGGTTCCATGCAGGTCAAAGTGCCAGCGGATCCTCGGGTGCCCGTGTGGGACCAGACTCTCAACCTTTCGCTCAAGATCGGCGAAGAGGCCAAAGGCGAGCTATCTACACTTGCACGCGATCTCGATGGCCGCAAACTCACATTTTCAAAAGTCTCCGGCGAAAATTGGCTCGGGGTCACGGGGACGGGAACTGTCTTTGGAACAGCCAAAGAGCCGGCGGGAGATCAGACTTTTACCATCCGCGCCTCTAATGGAACTCTCCATGCCGACAAAGTGATCACTGTCTCGGTTTCGGTCGACAATTACCCACCACGCTGGTTGGTCCAGGAAATCTCGCTGACCCAAAATCCCCAAGCAGGGGAGAAGTACGAAGCCAGTATCAACGACAAGCGTTGGGTGACTGACCCCGACGGCGACCCGCTGACTTTTTCGTGGGTTTCCGGGCCCGCGTGGGCGGCAGTCTCTCCCGACGGTAAAATCAGCGGGACCCCTCCACGTACTTTTTCAGGACCCAGCGCCGTGAGAGTAGCGGTTGCCGATCCCAAGGGCGCTTCGGCCGAGATCACGGTTCGCTTTTCGGTGGATCCCGTCAATGCGCCACCTGTGTGGATAAAAGATCAGCCCATTGCGTTGGGGGAAATCCCCCAAGGTAAAAAAGTCCAAGTCAACATTGCCTCCTACGCTCGAGATCCGTTGAAACAGAGTCTCACCTTCTCGTTAGTGCGCGGTCCGGCTTGGATGAAGGTGGAGCCTATCGGGCTGGTTGAAATGGACGTCGCCGCTACTGAGCCATTAGGGGCGTTCACGGCAGTCATCGGGGTAAGCGACGGAAAAACTTTGGTGGATGCCGCATTTGTGGGAACGGTGACTCCTCCGAATCACCCGCCTGAGGTGCCCGCCGCGGGGCTGGCTTTCTCCGTAGACGAGCGCCGTACTTATACTTTGGATCTCAATCGCGCCGGTTATGTGACGGACGCCGATAAGGACAAGCTCACGTTTGCTCTGTTGAAGCAGGTAAGCTGGGCGACTCTTACCTCCGAAGGGGTTCTGACATTGACCCCAACCTACGAACAAATTGGCGCGCAAGCTTTGGATTTTCGCGTGACGGATAACAAAGACTCCGTCCAAGGGGTGCTTAAAATTACGGTCAAGCGCGTTCCGCGTCCGCCTCACTGGCGTGAAGATAAGATCGTTTTTACGGTCGCCGCGGGGCTCCCGTTCACCAAGTCGATTCGAGATCTTGCCGAAGATCTGGATGGGCTACCGATTGAGTTTGCCCTCAAAGAAGGCGTGGGACCAGATTGGTTGAATATCCAGCCGGACGGGACGCTCTACGGAACGCCGTCCGATGAGCATGTCGGAGATAATGGCTTTATCGCTGTGGTGAAGAACGACGCTCGTTCCGCTGACGTTCCTCTTATTCTGAATGTTACTTCGGATAATTCTCCCCCAGCGTGGAAGAGCAAACCAGTCAACTTGGTTGATGGCCGATCAGGGACGACCTATTTTGCCTCACTCAAGAACTTTGCGGTGGACGCTGACGCCAGCGACTTTCTCACTTTTAGCATCGTCAATGATGATGCTGGAAAGAGGTTGGCTCCTGCTTGGGCGGATATCACCACAAGCGGTTTGGTGTTTGGAAACCCGCGAGAAGAAGATGTTGGAGTGAACAGTCTTACGGTACGTGTGACAGATTCTCGTAAGGCGTTTGCCGACGTGCGCGTTCAAATCAAAATCACTTCGAAAAACAACGCACCCAAGTGGGAAACAGAAGCCATCTTACTCGGCAACGCCAAAGTCGGAACGCCTTTCTCGTTTAGTCTGAGCCGTCTCGTCACGGATGCCGACGGCGATGAGTTGCATTTCATCAAAGAAAGCGGCCCTGGCTGGTTGAGAGTCGGAGATGATGGAACCCTTGGTGGTCGTCCTCTCGAAACCGATGTGGGCGAGTTTGTCGCCCGTTTTGGAGTTACAGACAATAAGGAAACCATCTTCGTCGATGCTGCTGGAAAAGTTGAAGGGGCTGCTAAAGCCCCGGTCATTCATGCAGACGCGTTGAAGTTCTCTGTGGCACCGGGTCAAGTTTTTGAAGTGGAGCTCGCCAAGCCTGAGTTTGTGGAGAACCCGGAGCAGGGAGCATTGAAGTTTGAGCCACTTTCAAGTGTTCCATGGGTTGTTCTCGAGGCGGATGGCACCTTGAAAGCCACGCCCGCAGAGACGGAAACGGGAACGCTGAAACTGTCCTTCCGAGTCTCTAATCGCGGTGGTTCTGCGCAGGGCGAAATACAAATCAGTTTGGATTCCACAACGGAACCTCCGTTTTGGCTCGTTGAGCCTGTTGCATTGAACGCGGTCGCAAACACTTCCTTCGAAGCCGATCTTAAGAACTATGCAAAAGACTCCAAAGAGCTTCCTTTGAAGTTTAAGCGCGAAGATCAGGGAGCTGCCTGGGTAACTTTGCGAGAAGATGGATTGCTTACTGGCCGTCCTACGCCGGAGATGAGTGGTACCGTCCAAAAACTGCGAGTATCCGCTTCTAACGGGCTTAAGAGCACGCCCATGGATATCGAAATCACCGTTGCAGCGGGATTTGTATCCGATGAGTTCTCCTTTGAAAGTTCGCGTGGAGTGCCCAAGGTCGAAATTCTCTTTGTGCTCGATCACTCGGGCAACAATGTTGAGTATTACGAATCCATGAAGGCCTCTGCAGGCGAGTTCTTGAATGTTTTGAGTGCCGCAAAGATTCAATTCACTCTCGGTGTGCTCTCTTCTCGGTCCTTCTTGGGATCGACGGTTTTGAACCCGTCGGATGGGACTCGACGACTATTGAGCTCGAGTCCTTATCTGGAACGAGACTTTGTCGAGCTGATAGAGCGTTCTCGGGCTGCTCAGTCTTTGAGCTCGCCCATCTGGTCACTGGATCGGTTTTTTGTGTCGGCAAAGTTGCAGCCGTCCTTGAATGGCGCCGACTTTTATCAACCAGGCACCCCATCGCTGGTCTTTGTCCATACGCAAAATCGGGATGACTACCAGACGCTTTCTCAAGGAACGGGAGAAGAAAATGCCAGTGTAGAGCAGGTAGCGATCGGATTTTCCCGTTATCACCGGCTCGCCAAAAAACCTTTCCGCTTGTACATCAACGACATGAGCTGTGATCCCAAAATCGGAGCAGGGTACTCTGCTCTGGTCCAGGGGATTGGCGGTCAAACCGTGACGACAAGCCCATGCCAGGCGCCTTTCTTAAACTGGCTGCCGACGTTTGGGGATGTTGCAGTTGCACGAGCCAAGCAATTCTCCTTGCATGCGTTGAAGCTCTCTCAAGCCCCTCGCGACCCGGCGGGCCTGAAGGTTCTCATTCGCAAGCGCGGTAAAGATTACGAATTGGTGGGTAATACCGGCAAAGAAACAGACCAGTGGGTCTACGATGCCAAGGCTCAGGCGATAACGCTTCAGTGGTGGAATATTCGCGGTAGTGTGGACATCGAAAAAGACTCGGTATTGGTTCGCTACTAAAGCGTTGCTTGAGTGCCTGCCACCCATTCGATCTTTTCGAATTGTCGGTGCATGCTTTTTTCTTCGGTCAGCCCGTAGGCATCGCTTAAGGGTATCCAAGCAAGGTGTTTGGATTCGGCTGTTATTTGTAATGGTTCGACTGGGTCTGCGATAAATAAAAAACGTACGTCAAAATGCCAGTGGCTAGGTTCCCCTTTTCTCTCGGGGATGCGGTGTACATCTAAATCAAAAATCATCGACGGAGCGGCGCTAGCAACCCAGATTCTATCGGGCGGGTGCAGAAGCATTCGAACGCCGCCCGACTCTTCAAATCCCTCGCGCTGGGCCACGCGGTAAAGATCCGTGTCCCCGTCGGCATGGCCACCCAGCTGAAGCCACATAGCCAGTTTGGCGTGAAGGGTCAGTAACACTTTGTCAAAATCAGGATTTGTGATGAGAGCCGAGGCAGTAAGGTGGGCCGTGGCGCTTTCTCGTCGATAGGGATTGACCTCTTCCTCAAGCAGTTTTTCAAAACGCTCTACCAAAGTGGCCTGCTCTTCAAAACTGGGCGCGGGGTTTTCGTGTTGGCACTGTCGGTATTTTTGCAGTTCTGCAATCAGGTTCATGTAGTTCTCTCCGCGCTGGTGCGATGGCCTCTTGCAGGCACCCTGGGAGAACGCAGTTTTTCCACCAGGTCTAGCGTGATTGTGCGGATATTGGACCTGTTTTGAAACTTTTTCAGCTCTTCTAGCCGGAGATCCTGGCCCTGCGCGATCGCCTCACAGGCGGCCTGACTCGACAAAACGGTGTCTATCGAGAGCGCGATTTTGAATGGGTCCTTGGACGTAAAGCGCACTGCTGATTTGCCCAGAGTTTCCCGCAGGCCAGCTATACCGAGAGAAAATACCGGTAGGCCGCGCTGCATGGCTTCGATAACGGGGACGCAGAACCCTTCGTGCAAACTGGGACAGACTAGCGCAGCCGCTTCTTGGTAGTAGGATTCCAACGCGGGTTGGGAGACGGCTCCTGCAAAATGCACTTGATTCGAGACCCCTAAGGCTTTGGCAAGAAGCTTAAGGTAAGCATCATAAATCGGATCTTTTCGACCGACGAGGTTGAGCTGGTAACGTTTACCAAAGCATTTTTCGAGATAGAACAAGACCTGAATCAAAAGAGCTTGGTTCTTGTGCGGAGTGAGTTTGCCAACAAAAAGCAGGGTGCGGCTCTGAGTGAGCGCTGGGGCGCGTTTTGCCAAGTAAGGACCTCGGGCTTCTAAATCGAGAAGGGGGAATAAAGCCGGTTTAGAAAAACCGTAGAGTCCCAGTTCAGAAACATTGAACTTGGAAACACCAAACGCCGCTACGACTTTCCCTGCAAGGTTTCTCAGATCTGAGCGGCCTTGAGAGGAAAGGGCTGCCAAAAACGGATCATGCGCAAAAAACTCTGGTGGAGTGACATTGTGGTACAGCAGGGCTTTGGGAATCTCCACTCTGAGCAAATTCTCCAAGAGGGGGTTGCCGTGCGAATGGTGGATGTAGATCAAATCACTGGCCCAGAGTTTTTCGGGGGAAAAAGTCTGGATCCCATAGGACGCTGGGGCTTTGTTTTCTCCGACAAAAATCTCCCCACCGATACCACCTTCGCGCAACGCTTGACGAATGAGCAGCATGTGATTGGTGACCGCGTCTCCAGCAGTTGCAGAAAAATGGAACTGGTGCACTGTTACGGGTTGGTTTAGGGCGGAACTCACGAGCGCCACCGCCAGCTCAAAGTACGAAAAAATCGCTGCACCACTCTACCGATGCGGACCAGAGTTGGCACACCCGTGACGCCATTGCCGCTAAACTGGCGGTGCAAAAGGCGAAAACGAATAAGAGCGGCGCCACTCAAGTGGGGTGGCGAAGCGAGGGCTTGGCCTAAGCTTTTTGTAATGCCAGGGTTTGATTTTTTTGTGTGGCGTAAACGCGCATGGATTTGCTGGTCGAGCCGGCTCTCTAGCTCTTCATTGCCAGGCAGGCGGATCATGCCGACAGATTCTCAACGACAATAGCCGAAGCTTCACCACCGCCGATGCAGATTGCCGCTACACCGTAGCGTTTGCGCTCTTTTTTCAAGGCGTGAACGAGCGTGGTGACAATGCGAGCACCGCTGGAACCAATGGGGTGTCCCAAAGCGACCGCACCGCCCCAGATATTAAGCTTAGATTCGGGGATTTCGAGGGCCTGAGCGCAGGCAATTGCGACGACAGAAAAGGCCTCATTAATTTCAAAGAGATCGACTTGCGACGTGTTCAGCCCCGCTTTTTCTAGAACTTTACGGATGGCTTCCACTGGAGCGGTGGTAAACCACTCGGGCGCTTGCGCATGGCTTGCTTGGGCAAGAATCCGCGCGATGGGTTTGAGGTTTTTGCTCTTGGCCTCAGCGGCTGTAGTCAGCACTAGCGCCGAAGCGCCGTCACTCAGTGAACTAGCATTGGCCGCGGTTACCGTGCCGGCTTTGTCAAAAGCCGGTTTGAGCTCTGGA
Source organism: uncultured Pseudobdellovibrionaceae bacterium (assembly GCA_964611895.1). Taxonomy (GTDB): domain Bacteria; phylum Bdellovibrionota; class FAC87; order UBA2466; family UBA2466; genus JAIEOG01. Next base: position 84,386 of record CAZTDN010000001.1, on the reverse strand, counting down.
AACTTGTCTAGTTTAGCGCGATACGGTTCTTCGTCTTTGGAGAGGGTTTCTTTCTTGGTGGGAACTGGGGCGATTTCTGCTTCGAAAAAACCCGATTCGATAGCCTGAATGGCGCGCTCATAACTTTGGCGAGCGAAACGATCTTGGTCGGCTCGGCCAATTTTTTTCTCGCTCGAGCAAAGCTCCGCGCAGTTTCCCATGTGTTTGTCGTTATAAACATCCCACAAACCGTCATGCACAACGGAGTCGAGAAGTTTGCCGGGTCCCAAGCGGTAACCCTCACGCGCTTTGTCCAGAAGGTAAGGCACTCGACTCATACTCTCCATGCCACCGGCGACCACAAATTTGGCATCACCGGTTTGGAGCATTTGGGCACCGAGCATAATGGTTTTGAGCCCGCTGCCGCAGACGCGGTTCACCGTGGTGCAACGTACTGACTGGGGAAGCTTTGCAAAAAGCGCCGCTTGCCGGGCCGGGGCTTGCCCCATTCCCGCGGGCAGTACGCAGCCCATAAGGCATTCGTCCAGCCATTCTGGAGCAACCCCTGCCGTACCCACCGCGGCGCTGATAGCCACCGCACCGAGCTGAGGGGCGGATAGTTCTTTTAGCCCCCCCAAGTAAGCGCCGATAGGGGTACGCTTTGCTGAGAGTATGACGACTTCTTCCACTGGGTGGTTCCTTTCTGCTAATGTGCTGAGCAGAATGAAAGATAAGGACGACCGTAGGCGAGCGCAAGATAAGAATGAGTTCTTTGGGCACGAACAAGGAGTGAGGCTTGGGATGCGCTGGGTCGTACTGGCACTTTGGGGGGCTGTCTATTTGGGGGGGTGCGGTTACAGCCTGACGCATCGATTGAAAGACGGGTTTACCAACCCTGAGGGGTTATATGTCCCGGTATTTTCCAACGCGACCAATGAAATCGGTGCAGAGAGGGTGTTTACGGACGCCTTTATTCGCGAGATGCAAAGCCGAGGGCAAATGATCATCACTTCCCGCAGGCCCGGTGCTTTTGAGGTGCGTGGTGAGGTGAGTCGCATTGCCTATAATCCCACCAACCTGACCCCGGCTGGGGGGTTTAATGGGTTGAGGCCCTACCGGCGATTGCCTACAGAAATCATGGTGGAGGCCACGGTTTCTTTGCAGCTTGTGAACCCCAAAGACGGAAAAGTTCTATGGTCGGGTGCGTTTTCCAACTTTCGGCGGGTTCCTGGGGCCTTGTCGCGGACGTATGATTATCAAGCGCCAAGTTCCTTGCCCATTTTGCAACAGTCCTTGGTCGAATCGCAGTACCCCGGAATTGCCCGCGATATTATGCGAGACGCCTATGATGCCATGCTGGAGTTGAATTAGTGGCGATCGTTAGTTTGTCCCAAGCCATTCGAGATCTGGAATCCGGAAGAGGGACGCCGGTTTATCTTGTCATTGGCGAAGAGCCTTTCCAGGCGACTGAGTTTTCGGAAAAAGTCCGGGCGCATTTTTTGAAAAACGCTGAGTCAGATGGCGGATTTAATTACGATGTTTTTGATGCCGAACACGTTGCGCCGGCGGATTTGTTGGCTTCGTTGGATACGTTGCCTAGTTTGTTTGATAGCCCCAGTTCCAATCGCCTGGTTGTTTGTCGACGGTGGGAAAAAGCTTCGGCGGTTTTGCTGGAGCGAATGGAGGCGTATTTTCAAAATCCCGCGCCGCAGACCTGTTTTTTGGTTTTGGCAGAAAAAGTGGACAAGCGAAAGGCTTGGTTCAAAGCCGCGGAGAAAAACGCTTCAATCTTGGAGGTCAACAATCCCTACGATAGGGACTGGCCCAAATGGAAACCTTTTTTTGAAAAACGCTGTGGAAAGTCGATCGAACCGGCTGCCTGGGAGGCCTTGGTGGAGGTGGCTAACCGCACCTTGGCGTTGGTAGCCACGGAGTGTGACAAAGCAGCTTTGTACGTAGGTGAAGCGCCCGGGATCCGCCTGCAGGACGTGAGAGAGGTTTCTGGAATAAGTGTTTCTGACGATATTTTCCAGTTGAGTGAGGATGTGGTTGCACGTCGTTCACTCTCTGCCTTGCTCAAACTGCAAAGGCTGCAGCAAGCGGGGGAGAGCGAAATCAAAATCCTTTCAATTTTTCTGAGACATTTTCGCCAAGTCGCCACGTGTTTGAAGCTTATGGAGAGCGGAGTTCGAGATCCCAAAGTGATGGGCCCGCAGATTGGGGTCCCTCCATTTTTTGTCCCCAAAATCCAAGATCTCTCTCGAGGGTATGATGCCCAGTCTTTGAATACTGTCATGCGCCGTTTAGCGGCGTGTGATTATCGACTTAAGACTGGAGAGGGTTCTCTCTGGAGTGATTTTCTATTGCCGCACTTTCAAAATGCGCCGCTCTTTTAGTGAGTAAAGGGATGGATGGCAGACCACGCTGCGAGTAGAAGAGCGATAAAAAAGACCGATAGGCACTTCGTCATAGGCGGCTTGGAATAGTACGCTCCTGAACGACTTGCAAGACAATAGTAATGCGTAGCGTTAAGTATTTGTTTTTAAAAGGCTATATTTCTTTTTTAGCCTTCGATGGGCGCTTCTCGGAATGGGGGAGCACTGCGCCGACATCAGAAGCCAGGCGCTCACTCTTGGGGCGAGTCAGCTTGTGCGCTAGCTTGTGGCCTTTGTGTTTTTCGCGTTCTTTCCGGAGCTGAGCTTCAATCTTGTGAGCGGCCAAATCAATCGACTCGTACAAGTCTTTGGTTTTGGCGACCGCTACCATGCTCTTGTGTTCTGCTTGGCAGGTGATTTCTGCACAGTGCAATAGCTTTTCCAAACTCAGCATCACGTGGATTTCCAAAGGGTAGGTCACGAATTTGCGGAACTTCTCCACGCGTTTTTCGATGCGGGCTTTGAGGGCTTCAGTCGCTTCAATTTTTCGGAATGCAAAATGGAGACTCATCGTTTGTTGCTCCTGGATATGCCTAAGATTTACCGCAATGGGGGAGAGGTTAAAACACTTTTTTGCGCTTCGAGGAGGGTAAGATGCCCAGCATTTCACGGTATTTGGCAACCGTTCGACGTGCGATGTTGATGTTTTCTTTGAGCAACATCTCAACGATTTTTTGATCGCTAAAAGGGTGTGCCGGATTTTCCTGCGCGACAATGGCGCGGACTTTTTCTTTGACGGTTTCGCTCGCCACATCCGCGCCGTGTACTCGGCTGATTCCGCTATTGAAGAAAAACTTCAGCTCGAAAATACCCCGGGGAGTGTGGACATACTTATTAGTCGTCACTCGGCTGATGGTCGATTCATGCATGCCGATGTCGTTGGCGACATCTCTCAATACCATTGGTTTGAGGAAAGCGATGCCCTTATCAAAAAAGTCTTTTTGCTGTCGAACGATGCTCTCAGTAACACGATAAATGGTTCTTTGACGTTGATGAATACTGCGTATCAGCCAAACTGCCGAACGGAGTTTTCCCTGGATGTACTCTTTGGTTTCTGCTTCTTTTTGAGCGCCTTCTTCCAGTAAGCTTTTGTAGAACCCCGAAATCTTCAGCTTGGGGAGGCCGTCTTCGTTCAACATTACTACGTATTCATCGCCACGTTTGACGACGTAAATATCGGGAATAATGTAATGCGCTGGTGTGCCACCGAAAGCGCGCCCTGGTTTGGGCTCAAGCTCTCCAATAATTTTGACACGCTCAATGACATCTTCCATGGAAATGCCAAGCGTTTTGCAGATGTTCTGGTAGTTCTTTTTTTCTAAATCGGGGAGGTGATTCTCTACCATGCGCTCCAACGACTCGTCGTTGAATTGCATATCGTAAATTTGAACGAGCAAACACTCCTTGAGATCTCGCGACGCGACCCCAATCGGGTCGAACGATTGGATATGGTAAAGTACCGCTTCCATTTCGTGGATATCAAAACTTTCTTTTTGAGCCATCTCTTCGAGAGAGGCCTGCAAGTACCCATCTTCGTTGATGTTGCCGATAATCACTTCCCCAATCGCCTTTTGCGCATCGGTGAGATCCGACATTTTGAGCTGCCACAAAACATGATCGGTTAAAGAGGCAGCTTGGGTAAGAGTGTTCTCATACGACGGCAAATCGTCTTCTCCCCCACGGTGCACGGGGAGATTGGGCGTTGAACGCGCGTTTTCGAGATAGTTTTCCCAGTTGAAATCTTCACTCGCCTGGGGATTCTCTTCGACTTTGGACTGTTCTGGAGTGTTGACGTCTTCGATGCTTTGATTGGTTCCCTCGGAATCAGAAGACTCGTCAAGCAAAGGATTTTCAACCAGCTCGGTATTGATCAGGTTCTCTAGTTCCATGCGCGAGAGTTGGAGCAGTTTGATGGCCTGCTGCAACTGGGGCGTCATGACGAGTTGCTGGCTGAGATTGAGCGATTGTTTGAGTCCGATTGACATTGCTATAACCTAAAACCTTCTCCCAGGTAAAAACGCCGGGCCGATTCGTTGTTTACGATATCTTGAGGCGTTCCATGCACCCAGATTTTACCATCTTTGATCAAGTACGCTTCATCACAACTACTGAGTGTTTCGCGTACATTGTGGTCGGTAATGACCACTCCAATCCCCTGATCCCGCAGAGTCTTGATGATCTGCTGGATCTCCTGAACAGCTAATGGATCAATCCCCGCATAGGGTTCATCCAGAAGCAAAAACTTGGGCTCCAGCGAGAGAGCACGCGCAATTTCCAAACGACGGCGTTCTCCGCCGCTCAGAGTCATCGCGCGTTGTTTTGCTAAGTGCGCAATGCCTAGATCGGACAAGGCGCGCTCGGCCCTGGCTCTCTTCTCTTTACGGCTAATTTTCAAATTATCCAAAACAACAAATAAATTCTCTTCAACGCGCAGCTTCCGGAACACGGACGCATCCTGAGGCAAGTATCCCAAACCCAGTCGCGCTCGTTCGTAAATAGGCATAGATACAAGATCTTTACCGTCCAAACAAACCTTCCCCGAGTCAGGACGCACCAAGCCAACCATCATGTAAAACGTCGTGGTTTTGCCTGCGCCATTGGGCCCAAGCAGGCCCACTGCTTTGCCACTTTCGAGAGTTAGGCTCACTCCTTGCACTACAGCGCGGCCTTTGAAACTTTTGACGAGTTCGTGCGTAGTTAAAAACATACTCTAAAGAGTCCCCTCAGCCTGTTCGACTTCCACCCGATCTTCATCTGTGTGGAGAGTGATTTTTCGGCCTTTGAGCTCGGTATCCTGCCCCTCAATCACCGCATGCCCTTCCAAAACGATCTTTTCGTTAGCGATCTCGATGTCGGCAGATTCCGAGCGGCCTTTTCGATCTTTGTGAAACAAAACGACGTTGCCCTTGGCGCGCAAGAGTTCCCCCTTACCACTCATGCTCATCTCGAGTTGATCGCTCTCGATAGTCAAAGAAGGCAAGGAGGCCTTTACCCGATCCGAAAACACTGCCTGCTGAGATTGGGTGCGAAACTCCCCCCGAGTAGACTGGATGTGAATCCACTCCCGGTTGCTCAATCTCCGACGGGACTGAGTGTTTCTGCGCACGACAAAGCTTTCTTTGGTCAGATCTGCGTCGAGTCCCAGTCCGGTCAGTAACATATCGGGTTTGTCGGGGTTTGGGCCGCGCATTTGCACCATTTCGGAGCTTCGGAATTTTTGAATATTGCTGTGGTAGTCGAGTTTCTTCATCGTAAACCGGTAGCCCTGCTTCGAGGTCACTGCCACATTGCCTTCGAGCTCCATCAAGTGCCTACCAAAGTGGCACCTTCCGTAATCACTCTGAGTGTGAACGACATTTCCCGAAAGTGCCGCAAAAAAATCCGCGGTGACGTTCTTCATGAATGCGTAATTTTCTTTCTGATGATGGAGTTCGGCAAATTCCGAACGGACCATCCAGCTTTTTTTGGTCCCGATGGATTCATAAAAGCGAGCGCCCAGCAACCCAAATCCAGCCTGGGTGATTTCGGACTTGTAGAGCCCCTCCCGGTCATTAGTAGCGTGCATTTCTGCATCCTGACCCATGCGGACGTTCGCTGGCACGGGCCATAAAACTACAGCCACCAGCCACAGCACAACGGGAGAGAACCGCAATAAAGCTTTCGCAGGGTCCATGTCCGTTCACTCTAACAACCCCGGCATCTTGCGTAAACATATCTGGCATTCCCAAACGGACTCGTATCCCGTAAATTGGACCTCAATGGGCAATTCACACTGGATTTGGGGAATAGTAGGGCTAACCTGGATGTGCGCTACCGTCGGCGCGACACCTGAAATGGATGCGCGCTTTGGCTTTAAGCGTACAGTCATCGGGGTCTTGAACCGCGATGGTGAAACATCGCAACGGCCGCGGGTGCTCGCAGCCATGAAAAACTACTTGCAAGAGCGGCCGCGTTTTCAGGTGGATGAGGCTGCAACAGAGGCCACCCTCCAAGTCCCCATTCCTGACACACTCGGGGACCTTCCCCGTGCAGACATCGCGTCGCTAGAGCCCTTTTTGCTCCCGGCAAAAAAGGAGGGTTTGGATTCGGTGATTTTAGCCCAGGTGTTTAAGGAGGCAGAGCAAGTCAAAGTGGCTGTTGTGGCGCTGGTCATGGGGCCTCATGAAGTCGTCTACCGCGGCGATGTCAACGTAAGTGATCCGCTTTCGCCTGCGAGCTATGAGCAGGCTACCGAACAAGCGTTGGACGGATTGGTGCAGGGATTGCCTTTTGATGCCGCCATTATCAAACGTGAGGGGTATCGCGTGGTCTTGGATCGAGGGAGTCCAGCTTTCAAGACTGGCATGCGCTTGCCTGTATTTACTCTAGAAAAAACTGAAAATGGCCCAACATTGTCCGAAACAGGCATTGTCCGTTTGGAGCGTGTGGAGCCCAATCTTTCCTTTGGAACGATCCTGGTTGAGAACAAGCCCCTTGAGGTGGTGCAGGGGAACAAAGTCCGTTTTCAGAGTTTAGCCCCTTTAGTGGCAAGTGACGAAAACCCGGGAGATCCGGACCATCGCCCAACGGGCGTCTCGCGTTCAGTGGCGAGTGCGGTTGGCGGTTCGGTAGCTACTGTATCGACGAGACTCGATCAGTGGGGGTCGCTGGGCGTCGATCTGGCTGCGGCGGCCATTCGCTGGGGGCGGACTTCAAGCAGTGGCCAAACATTGTCGAGTGGCGCGATTTATCCCGGCGCTGCGATCGATGCGCGGGTCAAATTGACTAAGGACACGTTTTTAGAAGGGACCGCAATGTTTGGCTCGGCGGCATTGGGTGATGCAGGAAGGCCTTCTCAGAGCAATCAGCTGCGAGTGCTTGGCGGGTATCGACTCGCGTGGTCGGACTCTGTTTTGGCGCCTATGGTGCAATTGCGGGTGGGTTATTCTCGAACGCGTTTTCAGGTTTCTGAAGATACAACGCAGCTGGGACCCACTTCGGCATCGTTTAGCGGGGTGCTTTTGGGTGGCGGAGTTCAGTTTCCGTTGAGTGATTCCTTCGGGCTCGGTTTGGACATGAACGCTTTGGCAGTGGCTTCGGTTTCGGAAGATTTAGGCACTTCAGGTGCAGTCGCGCGCGATGTGGGTGCGTGGGATTTTTCAGCGCGAGGGTATTATCGTTTTAGCGAACGTGCATTTTTGCAACTGAAGTTTCTTTTTCAAACACATACAGCGTCGTTTACCGGAGTGGGAACAAGACCCATTTCCTTAAGCTCCTTGTCCCAAAACACCCAGGCGGTCCTGACCGGGGTGACTTACTTCTTCTAAGGCCAGCAGCTTTTCCGGGTGAAGATTTAAACAGTTCCGGCTGCGAGGCGGTTCAAAAGTCATTGAAATTATAGGGTTTATTCCCGAATCCACTCTGAATACGGTTGCGTCAGAAACCCGGCACCCAAATTAAAACCACAAATTCCACCACTTAGAATGAACAAAGGCGACTTTCGCTCATTTCCCTGACGAGAGATTTACAGTTCGTGCGAGAGAAAGTAGGCCCCCCCCTTGCAAATCAGGCCTGGTGTGAAAAACAAAACACTTAGCCACATTTTTTCAAACTTCTTTTTGGGTAGCTTGATTTTGCTGATGCAGGGCTGCGGAGATAGAGCGTTTTCTATTCTCTCCATGGCGGATATTACCCCGCCGAATGTCGCGCTGTTTTTGGGAACTGAACCCGTCGCAGATCCTTGCAATGCGGGGTTGGTCGGTCGCAAAGAAGTTTCCACGAGGCTTTTGCCCTTTAATTTGTGCGTTCGTGATGTCGAGTTTAGGGACTATACCTCCGGCGTAGATGCGGTTTGTGTAAAGACTGGTAGTAGCTCCGCTTATAATCGTCCAGATCCGGCGGATGCTTGTTGGACACAGTTGAGCGACGTGCTCCCTTTTCTCATGATGGTAGAAGGGAAGAACACGGTCACCGTATTTGCTAGGGACAAAGCAGGAAACCAAAGCCAAGTCACCGCCGATGTAAATTTCAACCCGAGTGTTCCCCCACAGGTTTTGGTGCTTCACCCCACGCCGGCGGAGATCATCGCTCGAGCTTGGAGCCCAGGAGAGACAAAGACTCTGGAGTTTCAGGTGAGCGATGACGACACCAATCCTTCAGAGATTAAGTTGATCGTTTCTTTGCTGCAGATTGATTCCAAAGGACTTGCCTCGAACTACGCGCATCTTGGGTGCAATTTTAAGAACAGTGTGCTGTGGAAGCAATGCCCATCGCCAGAGCTTGAACAGTCGGCGGGTTTTACAACCATAGGTTCAGATGGAAAGGGGTCATTTACTTTTCGCATTCCTGTGGGGTGGGACTCTTCTAAAGTTTATAACATCGCTATTTCGGCGATCGATCGCTCGGGAAACGCGGCGGTGATTTCCACGCAAGAAGCTAACGTAAAGTATGAAGTTTTGGCTGGAAGATCTTACAAAGGAATAGGGAGCTCGCCTACGCGTTATCAACGGGCGGGGGAGAAGTCCTTCATGGCCGTGGACCGAAAAGGAACCCTCCTGTTGACCAACGAGGGAGTGAAGGTTGACCCGTTTGATCGGCGTACCTGCCGCATGTTGCGGGCGTCGAGTTTGGATCAGCACCCGTATGATTGCGTCGACGTGATCACCACCCCATATAACTTGACCTATGCGGAGTGGGAGTACGACTCCGTGAGGGATGTTTTTTTTGCGGTGGGTGGGATCAAGGTGGGAACACAGACCCAGCTTCATCTCGTGGAAATTTCCTTTCAAACTCGAGAAGTGCGGCCGATTTTTGGAGTTGCCGGTAAGCTCGAGCTGACGACTGCGATGCCGCTGCCAGCGGGAGCCTTGGTTTCAGACTATACAGACTCCAACCTACACCGCCACTTGGCCTTCGATTCCTCCTCCGGGCGCCTATTCTTTCGTGCTGCAGGAAGGTTGTTTGCCTTTGATAGAGAGTATCACCTGAGTCATATCGCTGGATCGGGTGCGACTGCTCCGGTGGTTGATGCTACCGGCGTAGCGATGAAGGACATGGCGCTACCGGATTCGGATTGGGCTTTTCAAGTTTCTAGCGACGGCAGAGTGCTCCTCGCTGCGGGACCGGATGCTGGGTGGTCCACTGGATCCGGGCTGGGAGTACAGTATATTTTGGAAGCTCCAGAGCTTAAGGACGCAAACGAGGCAGCCGCTTTCTATCGGTTAACGCCGGTCACTGCCACTCCAGTGGGAGGAGGAAATGGCCTGAGCAACTATGTCAACTCCATCTCGTACGATAAAAAGAAAAACCGTTTTTTTGCTGCCCTGGCCTGGTCGGGCCATGCCTATATGGCCTTGCCTGCAAAGGGCGCTGACAAGTCGGCCTATACGTGGACCTACTTCACGCGGGATGTGCGCAGTGCACTGACCGACAACGATCTCTTTGGAGAAGGGCTAAACACGATTGCGCTTCCTCTGGGTTACAATGTTCTGTCCTGGGCGGCGTTGTTTGTATCGGAGGATTTGGTTTATACCTCTGGTTCGGCGAGTGGCTCAGTGCTGCTTCTGGATCTGGGAGCGTCCACTGCAGAACGGGCGCTCGGTTTTGGTAATTCGGCGATAGATCAAGTGGTGCTGGGAACGGCCATGAAGATCGATACGCCGACCGCACTGTGTTTGGATTCTCAGGGGCGAGTGTATTACTCGGATTTTTCCGGGTTAAATCGAATTACGTTGGACGGCTCGGGCTTGGGTAGCCACCAGGTTGCGCGGGTTCGACGGGATTTTACTACTCACGTTTTTCGATGTGATGCGTCGACAGATTTGTTGTATCAAGCAAAACCTGTTTCGGTTACGGGTAAAGTCTATCCAGGTCTGGCGGTTTATGACCTGAATCAGGTCGGCGCGACTCCGCGCCTGATTCAGGACGGGCTGAATGTCTATAGCTATGATGTGGCCGCCGGGTTGGGGAACGATTTTACGTCGTTGAAGCGTTCTGTTTACACGGCGTTTTTCAATCCGACTCTATCCAAAATCGACCGAGCTTACTTATCTACGGCCACTTTTTCGCCCGGTCTTCCAGGAGCGAGTGCGACTTCGGCATCGCTTTTGTCGAGTTCAGATTTGTATTCTCTGGGCGCGCCGGGTTGTGCGGGAGGAGCTTGCGCGCAGGGCGGTTTGCAAGGTGGATTGTATTACAACACGAGTGAGTTTCGACTGGCTGGGACGAGTACTTCGCTGTCCTCTCGATCGCAGCAGGGGGTAATGGCTTTTGACTCAACGGATGAAAATATTTTTGGTTGTGCGAACTCTAAGTTCATTCAGGTGGAGCAGGCTACAGGCAGAGTATATCCATTTGCCTTAAAGCGCTCGGACACAGGTGCAAGTCTGGCCTGCTCGGACAATATCTATGTGTTTTCGCAGTACGGAGGCAAAGTATACTTTGCGCGCGATGCAGGGGTGTTCGAAGTAGATGCGGCATCGATCAAAATGAACGGAACGGCGAAGGCCATCCCTGTGGCACTCAAGGGGGCGATCCCAACGGGGATTTATTCAGACTTGCAGTTCACGGCATCGCATCTTTATTTTAGCGAGCGCCAGTCGGGGCGCGTACTGCGCATAGAGCGGTAAGCATTCTCCAACAAACAAAAAGCCCTCCGTCTTTCGACGGAGGGCTCCTGTCATTAAGTACTACTTTCGCGGTTTCGGGCCTTTGTCGGGCTTGGGATCTCGGTCCGGCTTAGGCTCGTGCCTTGGTGGCTTGGGATTGTCCTTAGGCGGACGAGGTTTTGGGTCGTCCTTGGGTGGTTTCGGATCGTCCTTGGGTGGACGAGGTTTAGGATCGTCCTTGGGTGGACGAGGTTTAGGATCGTCCTTGGGTGGACGAGGTTTAG
>CAZTDN010000001.1:72883-73003 GCA_964611895.1 uncultured Pseudobdellovibrionaceae bacterium | reverse complement strand
GATCGTCCTTGGGTGGACGAGGTTTCGGGTCGTCCTTAGGTGGCTTCGGATCGTCTTTGGGTGGGCGAGGTTTAGGATCGTCCTTAGGTGGTTTCGGATCGTCTTTGGGCGGACGAGGTT
>CAZTDN010000001.1:0-72783 GCA_964611895.1 uncultured Pseudobdellovibrionaceae bacterium | reverse complement strand
GTTTCGGATCGTCTTTGGGCGGACGAGGTTTAGGATCGTCCTTAGGTGGTTTCGGCCTTGGACCTGGTTTGGGCTGCGGCCCCGGTTTGGGTTCCGGAGCGGGTTTGGCCTTTTCTGGTTTGAAGTCCGGGTTCTTTGGGTTGGGTTTAGCGGGATTTTTGGTCCGTGGGGCCTCAGCTACCATTTCACCGGACGGTTCTCGGGTTCGCCGAGGGTTGGATAGGCCTCGCTTGTTTTCGGTTGGCGCGTGCCGTTCGACCTTACCGGTGCTCGGGTCGACTTGAATTCGGGTTCCCAATGCCGTTTTGTTCTGTCCACGCTGTGCTTTGCCGACATTTTTATAGAAATCGGGTCGAGTGTGTGTGGCATTGGAGACGGCTCGTGTGAAGTCCCGCCCGCTTTTGCCCAGGCGTACTGTTCGGATCTTCGCCTCAAAGACTTTTCCGCCACAGGCCTTTTCGGCCCAACCACGGGAATCCTTATGAGAGCTAAAACCGCCCAGCGATCTTCCCACGGCGCGGGTCTTGATTGCGTGAGAGAAATAAAGGTGCACGTCCACACGTTTGATGCGCCCCACTTTGTAAATATTAGTCACATTAAAGTTGGTCGAGTTGATAATGGTCGCGCCGTGGTGGTAGCGAGAGCTGGAGTAATAGCTCGCGGCTCGGTAACCAGCCCAGTACCCATCATCAAAACCGTGTTCGTACCCGTGCCGGTAACCAGCGCGGTAACCGTCGTAGTATGGGTACCAGCCTATATAGTTCGTGCCGTAGATCCAGGTGACAGTGCAGGGTTCATATCGAGGGGTGGAGAACGGGATCCAGATCCAGCCATACGCCACGTGGTGTCTCCACACGCCGTAATGGTCGGTGTACCATCCCCAGGGGTCGTAGGAGATCCAGTTCCAGCCGGTGGTCTCGTCCCAGCTCCAATAACCGTTTTGGTACGGCTCCCATTCGTCTTGGTAGCGGTAGGGCGCCCAGAACCGGTCGCCGTTGATGTAAACCCAACGTCCCATTCCAGCGAGTGAAGTCTCTGCAGAAAACTCGCTATCGGCGGGAAACTCATCGGGGCTTGTGACCGGCTCGTCAGGTATGGGAGTGACGATGTCCGCTCGGTGCAGGACGATTTCATCCGTTACACCGCTGGAGCGGTGGGTGGCGGTAAGTTTGATATCGGAGTTCATGGAGTCGGGGACATAAAAATTTACTCCGTAGTTAGTGACTTCGAATTGAGACGTTGCCAGGCAGTCCACATCGGCGGCATTAGTCTCGCACCGGTCGGTGGTCGAATCGTCCGCGGACCAGTCAAAGTCTTCGAGCTCGACATGGAGAGGGCAGCCTTCGGGGATTTCGCAGTCGCCTCCGGTACGTACAATGTCCGCGGAGAGAGAAATGACATCGCCGAGTTTGACGTCGATGGGATTCGTGGAGGTCCTAGCGGCTCCATTGACGGTGATGATTTGAACGGTGTCGACAGAGTCGTCTGCATAGGCCGTGCGCCTAGGAGCCGAAGTGCCGCACGCAAACAAAAATGCTGTGGATAAAGCGAGCCATTTTTTCATTGGAGTCCCCCCATTAAGCGCAGTATTCCACGTGCGCGTCACTTGTCGAGAACGCCGCGTTATGGCTTGCCCGTCCCATACGTAAACTACGCTCCCCTAAGTAAGTTGCCTACTATTCAAGATAGATCTACCTTTCGGAAGTGGACAAAAGGCTTCGTAAAAAATCCCATGGGGATCTTCCCGCTACCATCCGCTTGGTAAAAGAGATGCGGAGCGAGTTGCGGGCAGAAATCCGTTCTCTGGATGCAAAAGTGAGTTCCCTGGATGCCAAAGTAGATTCCCTAGAATTCAAAATGGAGTCCCGATTCGAACAGGTGCAGGCCTCTATCCACCGGACCCAAGTCATTATGGAAGAACAGAGGTCTGAGAACCGCATTGTTCTAGATGGGCTTAAAACCGTTCTCGATAGACAAGACCGTTTGGAACAAGAAAATGCGAGAACCCGGCAAGCAATAGACGCCCTTTCTAAAACAGCGATTCGGCCTGCTTAAGAACATCCCGCGCGAGAGCCCAGTAAAAGCAATAAAATGATAATCCCTGATTTCATCGCTGCTTCGGTTTACTTTTTCTCCACCGCGGGTGGTTCTCCCTGTACCCACAGGCCGTCGGTTTTGACCGTATCGTCTGTGATATGGCCTACGAGAGAAATAGCCGAAGTCGGCCTTTCAAAAAAAGCGACTCCGGAACCTGCGCCGGAGTTCCCATCAATGCTGTGAACTGTTTGGGTGTCGTGGTCATAATCCAAGATCATGAGTTTGTGGTAGCTATAATTGGCCCAGTCACCATGCACTCCGTCTTTGGCCGCCAGAGCCGGGATATCACTTCCCGAAGCGAGCTTGCCATGGCGCTCGTACCACTTTGACGGCTGTTCTGTGTCGATTTTCAAGAACGGTTTGGTGCAATACTCCTGAAATGAACCGCACCAGCCGCCGTTGAGGTCTTCATAAGGCATATTAGTATGATTTGTCCGACGGGCGCGCCAGTCGTCAGCTTCGATTAGTTCTGAAGTGACGATGCGGTGCCGGGCCTTGGCCTGGTGGGTGTCACCCGAAGTGACGCCGATAAACTCACCTAGGTCTCGCAGCTGGTCGCCCTGGGAGGGGTCGCTTTCGCGTTTTTTGTAAAGTTTAACCTGTGCTCGATACACCGAGTTCGATTCCAGCCCATCGAGGCTGACGTAAGCATCGTTACCTTTCCATTGAATGGGGAGGGAAACAGTTTTTTTCTGGCGGCTATGCTTCATGGGGAAGTATTCCACCAGCGCAAAAAGTTTTTCTTTTTCTTTGAGTATCGCCGGATCCGTCACCATCATTTTGATGGGGATAGCGTTCTTGTCCGGATTGAAAAAGGCGTGTCGGTAGCTGAACTCCACCTTGGCGGTTTGGTTTAACGGGGGTTCAAACTGGTAACGCCGGCGAGGGTGCTGACGTCGCATCGATTCCGCGTGTTCAGCCAGGAGTGGCGCGCTCGCAAAGCAAGCTACGAAGGTTAAAAACAAAAATTTGTTCAGTCGCATGGTCCCCTCGTTTTCAGTCTGGAAAATGGCGGTAGCGCACTTTGCTCAACCGGTGGTACGCGTCGTCTACCCGCATAAATCGTCGTCCAATGTCCGTGCTTTCGCGGTTGAGGTCGGGGTGGTACTTCTTGGCGAGCACGCGGTATCGGTGATGAATGTCCGTCCAGCGGCACCCCGGCTTGAGCCCCAACACTTCCAGGGCGGCAATCAGGTCAGCCGACAACAAGGGCGGCGCGGACTTTGGCGCGGGCGCGGCCCTGGGCGCGAAAGCTTTCTGAGGTTTAGGAGCTGGTTTGGATTGAAACCATTGAAAAACGACCAAGTGCCCGAGTTCTACCAGGGTCACTTTCACAAACCAGATCAACACGCCGACCAATAGGGCAGGCACTGCCATCCAGTTGCCCTGCGAGGGAGCAACGAGGTGGTTTTCGAGAATGCCTGGCTTGTAATACGTGTAGTAAAAAGCCCAAAACAATAAAAAGCCGACTGGGAACACCAATCCGCCGGGAATCAATTCATAGGATACTTCTGTAAAATACTCCGCGATCGCAAACGGCAGCGACGAGAAATACACCGTCGCCAAAGAATCACGCCTATCCACAAAGTCGGCAATTTCGTCCTGGCGGGGGTGGGCCCGCAGTCGGTAGGCGCTGTCTCGGTAGTCGGATTTTAGGCTGCGTCGCATAGCTCTCCTTAGGGGGTAAGACTGCAATTTTGGGGCTGATTTGTGCGTGGCTAGGCTCGAGTCGAAGCTGGGTAAAGTTTGGGCGGTTTGGCCAGAATACGTGCTAAGTGTGTGTATTTACTGAGATTATCATGTTGGCCGAAATGCAATCCAATTAGGCTGCCTGTCCAGAAAAAGAATAGGGATAAAAAGACACATTTCTTAGTTCAATACGCCCTCGAATCGCGCCGAGAGATAAACAATTATCTATTGCGTGAGGTCTCCATGGTTCGGCTATGTGTTTTGACGTTCAGCATTGCTGCGGTGCTTTACTCTTCAATCTTATTTGCTGAGGCGACGGACTTCGGAGTCGGTACAAACCACACCTGCGCAATTGTGGACGGCGGTTTGCAGTGCTGGGGTGGAAACTTCTACGGAGAACTCGGTAACAATACCAAAACCGCGAGTAACTGGCCGGTCTTGCTTCCGGAGGGAGCAAACAGCGGTGTCACCGCGCTTTCGGTTGGGTACTACTACACGTGTGGGGTTATCAATGGCGCTGCCAAATGTTGGGGACGCAATAGCGCCGGAAACTTGGGCAATAACACGCGCACCGATTCCACAACCCCGGTGCAAGTTTTTGGATTGAGCACAGGGGTTTCAAAAATATTTGCGGGCAAGTCCCACACTTGCGCCATAGTGGAAAATCCAGGCTGGTCCAAGAATAAAGTCTATTGCTGGGGATTAAATACTTTTGGTCAATTGGGATCTGGGAACACAACCACTACTTCGGTTCCTGTGGAAGTTGTGGGGACGGTAGGCAATGCGATGAGTTTAGCGCTGGGCACCAACCATACGTGCGGCGTGTTTCGGACCAGCGTAGAAGGCGCTCCGGTCCAAGAGGATCTCAAATGCTGGGGCGCGAACGATAAAGGCCAATTGGGCTTGGGGACCGTCTCCGCTGAGTTTGTAGTGGCTCCGGGCGAGTCGGTTCAACAATTCAACGGAACTTCTCCCGTGGGGCACATTGCTGCAGGGGATTACCACACCTGCGCGGAAAACGATGGAACTTTGAAATGCTGGGGAGCAAACGATTGGGGACAACTGGGGAGTCCAGCCGGTGCGTCCTCCGGTACTCCAGTGTATTTGGCGAGAGAGTGGAGCCATGTCACCAGTCTGACAGCGAGTCGAGCGCACAGCTGTGCCGTAACCAACGGCGAAGTTTATTGTTGGGGGGACAATCGTGGGGGGCAACTCGGTAACGGGAGTACTGCTTCGACCCACGTTCCCGTGCTCGCCGCCGGTCTGGGCGAGAGCGTGGTTCAGGTTTCCGCTGGGATTGAAGGCGCGACCACTTGTGCGAGATCAGAGAACGCAGTTCATTGTTGGGGGTGGAACGGTTGGGGACAATTCGGCAATGGGACTAAGGACCGATCGCTTACAGCGGTGAGAGCTAGTGTGCGTCCGGTGTCGTTGGTCAAGGAGAGGGTGGCCCCGCTTTTCCATAGAATGGAAATCGACGGCAGCGTGGTCTTTTGGTCCGCAAATCAGACGGGTTTGTGGAAGATCGGTCTGGGGAGCAAACAAACCACGTTTTTGGGTGCAGCGGAGCATTTTTTGAACTCCGTCAAACTAAACGGAGAATTGTTTTACCTTTCTGGCAGGGTCGGTCAGGACATCGCCAACCCCACCGAGGTCTGGAAGATCGCTGGGGAAGCTGCAGCACCGGTGCGTGTGGTCGCCAATACAGGGTTTGTGCAGCGGCTGAGCGGTCTTACCAGTTGTAATGGAGATCTTTACTACCAACGCACTATGAGTTGGGACAACGGAAACTCCGAGATCGTGCGTTTGGTGCAAGGTGGAGGGGAACCCATACCGGTTAGCCCAAAAGAGCGCATCCAAGGGCTGGTGTGCCATGGTGGAAAAATCTACTACGAAAACGCGACCAGCCTCCAAGCTGTGGGCGGGCTGCCGTTCAACTACACTGGAACTATTGCAGAAATGTACTTTGCTAGCTTCAAAGACAAGCTCGTGTTTCCGGGGACAAGTAGTGTGAGCGGGCCTTCTACGCTCTGGCTTACGAATGGCCAGTCTATTTCGTCGCTCCCCTTACAGCCTCGCGGCGCACTCAGTATGGCGGGAGATAGGCTCTGCCTGTGGGCCTCTACGCTCAGTTCCTCTATGCTTCAATGTACAGACGGTACTCTCCAAGGCGTTCGCACAGTAAAGAGTGTACCGGTCCCCAGCGGTTCGGTTCCGGGTGAATACCGAGACTTCATGCCGTTTCAGGACCAAATGTTATTCACCTTAGACAAAGCGTCCACGGTGGAGGACGGATTATGGAGCACCTTTGGAGACGGACAGGATGCGATAAAGCTCGCCGATGTTCGGGGGCTTCGAACTGAAGCGGCTTACCTTTCTGGGTCAAAACAAGGCGAGCGGCTATTGCGCTCGAGTGCCGTTGCCCAGTCTAATGGGCGTACTTGGCTATACTTTGCGGGTTCGGATCCCCAGACGGGAACTGAGATTTGGCGGACAGACGGCACTCCTCAAGGGACGAATTTGGTATTGGATTTCAAACGCGGCCCGGACAACAGTATTCCCATGTCGAGTTTTCTAGTGGCGGGAGGGTACTTATATTTTGTTGCTTTTAATCCTTCCACCTCAAGCCTGACGTCTCAGCATCTTTATCGCCTGAAAATCGGCGAGTAAGAGAAGCGGTCAAGGAACCTTCACCTTCGCGTAAGGCCCATGCGGGTCGAGTTCGATGGCTTTGGCTAAAAATTCTTTAGCGGTGTGCGGCTCTCCCAGGACTTTGAGGTTTCTGCCGATGAAGTGGTAGACCTCGGCCAAATCGGCGCGCGCTCCCGAGGGAGAGTTCTGGAGCGAGATCAACAGAGCGTCTAAAGCTTCACGGGATTTTTTAAGACGGCTAAGCGACATCCCTTCTAACAGTGGAAGGTAAAATTTGGCGTAGAGATTTTTGTCGGGAGTAAGATCGACATCGGGATTGTCCTTCAGGCTCTTCCGGGCTGCTGCCAAAATTCTGGGAACTTCTTCGGCTTGCTTTTCTCGAAACAAGTACGAATAGGCCAGGCCGTAGTTGGCTGGAAAGTCGGAAGGGTTGGTTTTTAAGATATCCAGCGCTTCTTTCTCTCCGCGGTTAAATTCTGCTTCCGCTTCGGCTTTTTTTCCGCGGCGTTGCAGCGCCAGTCCCAGATAAAAAAACACATCCGGTGAATGCGATTCAAATTCGATCACTTTGCGCAAGAAATCCTCCGCTTTTGCATTGTCACCCAGCCAAAGCGCCGCCAGTCCCACTTGCTGGTACCCCAAGGGGTTGGTCGGGGTGGCTTTGAGGTTCTCTTCCCCGAGCGCCAGAGCTTTTTTGTACTGTCCGGTGGCCAGGTAGCAGTAGTAGAGCAGCGACGGTGTCCAGTTATCCGCAGCTTTTTTCTGCGTCATCCAAATGGGCTCCCATTGTTGAATGGCGCCCGCAAAGTCGGAGTGGCGGTACCTATCATAACCCTTGGCAAATAGGGCCTTCATGCCGGCCGCGAGCGGCTTGGGGGCTTCGACCGTTTCGGTCTCGTCGCTGCCATTCGGATCGGATTGGACTACACGCTCTGGCGCGGGGGAATGGCTGCAGGCGTTGAGAAACAAGAGTGCGGCGAAAAAGGGTTTGTGCATGTGGGGTATCTTAGCGCCTCACTCTCAAACACGCTACCCACAGCCGCGTGACAGAGGTCATCGAATCGCTTACGGTCCTGTTTAAGAAAGAGAGTTCCATGTCCTCTAAGCCATCCAAATGGGAAGAACGCGCGGCATTAACCGCGGCTACAGCGGGGTTTGTGGGCTATTGGCCACTGGGGCCTGGCACCGCGGGTACGCTGGTGGCATTGCCATTGTTATGGGCCATGGCTGTTAGTCCCGTTCTTTTCCAAATTGCTTTTGCCGGGGCCCTGTTTGCTGTGGGAGTGTGGTCCGCAGAGAGAGCCAAAAAGCCGCTCAAGCGCCATGACGCACCGCAGATAGTGATTGATGAAGTGGTCGGCTTTTTTGTGACAATGATTGCGGTGCCGTTTTCGCTGTATTGGTTGGTGTGCGGATTTTGCCTCTTTCGGCTTTTGGATATTTTTAAGCCCTTTCCCATTTCTTGGATCGACAAGCACGTCAAGGGCGGGTGGGGTGTGATGTTGGATGATTTGTTGGCAGGGATTTTTGCAAATGGCGTGATGCATCTCATGATGCGAGCAGCGTTATAAGGAGACTACATGGATAATCGTATGGAAGGTGGATCGGATCGGGCAAAGGCGCTCAATGTAGCGCTGCTTTCGATTGAAAAGCAGTTTGGTAAAGGCTCCATCATGAAACTGGGTGATGGTGGCCGATTGAATCTGGACTTAGGCACCATTTCTACTGGGTCGATTGGTTTGGATTTAGCCACCGGCATTCAGGGTTTGCCTCGTGGGCGTATTACCGAGATTTACGGACCAGAGTCTTCTGGGAAAACCACCATCGCTCTTTACACAGTCGCCCAAGCACAAAAAGCCGGCGGTGTTGCCGCATTCATCGATGCAGAACACGCTTTGGATACCGAATACGCTAAAACCCTCGGCGTGAATGTAGACGATCTTTTGATCTCACAACCTGATACTGGGGAACAGGCATTAGAAATCGCAGAGATCCTAGTCCGCAGTGGTGGGATCGATATTGTCGTCATTGACTCCGTGGCAGCCCTTGTTCCCCGAGCAGAGCTCGAGGGCGAAATGGGCGACTCTCATATGGGCCTTCAAGCGCGTTTGATGTCCCAAGCACTGCGCAAACTGACGGGCTGTATTTCCAAGTCCAAAACATGCCTCATCTTCATCAACCAACTGCGTATGAAGCTCGGGGTAATGTTCGGCAATCCGGAAACCACCACTGGGGGGAATGCATTGAAGTTCTATTCCTCCATGCGCTTGGATATCCGGCGTGTTTCGGCTCTCAAAGAGGGTGACGATGTCATTGGTAGCCGCACCCGCGTCAAAATCGTGAAAAACAAAATGGCGCCTCCCTTCAAGCAGGTGGAATTCGATATTCTCTTTGGAGAAGGCATTTCCATGGAAGGCGATGTCATTGATCTTGCTCAACAACACGGGGTCATAGAGAAGAGCGGGTCGTGGTTCTCCTTCGAGGGAGAAAAACTCGGGCAGGGCCGCGATAATACAAGGCTTTTCCTCAAGCAACACCCCGAAATTACCGATAAGATCCGTAGTCGCATTCTTGCAAAAGTGGGCAAGCCATCGGCAGGAGCCGCGGCTGCAGCCCCTCTTTCAGAAGAAGGCTCGGAATCTCATGACAAAGATAAAACGCCCCGAGCTCCGGGAGTTCGAGGAAATCTTAAAAAGGGCGAGTGATAAAAAAGCCTCTGACTTGCACCTGAAGTCCGGATTGCCTCCGGTCGTTCGGGTAAACGGCAGTCTGTTTTATCTTGGGGATGAGTCGGGTGAGAACATCATCCGACTCACCGATAGCCAGCTCGAGCTCTGGTCAAACGTTTTGATGACACCACGACAAGCAGAAGCCTATGCGCGTGGAGAGGAAGTCGATCTCGGCTATGAAATCGAAACCGGCGGGCGTTACCGAATCAACGTCTGCCAACAGCGCGGTAGGCCTCGTCTGGTCTGCCGGTACATACCTGACAGTGTCAAAGGGTTGGAAGAGCTGCAACTTCCCAAAGTCATTCCCGAGATTCTCTCCGCTAAGCGCGGCTTGATACTGGTCACCGGCGCCACCGGTAGTGGAAAATCCACCACTTTGGCGGCGATGATCGATCACCTGGCACGGACCCGGTCCTGCCACATCATCACCATTGAAGATCCCATCGAGTTCACTTTCAAAGACCGACGCAGCATCGTGACTCAGCGAGAAGTCGGCATGGACACGAGGTCGTTCTCTGCAGCCCTGAAATACGCTCTTCGCCAAGATCCGGACGTTATCCTGGTCGGCGAAATGCGAGACGAAGAAACCATCCGCATGGCGTTGGTGGCCGCGGAAACTGGGCACTTGGTTTTGAGCACTCTACACACCAACGACGCCACTGAGACTATTAACCGGATATTGGCTTCGGTGGACGGAGCGGCGCAGGCCGCCGTGCGCATTCAGCTAGCCAGTGTCTTGGTCGCAGTCGTCTCCCAGCGCTTGGTTCCGCGCTTGGACAAAAAAGGACGAGTCGCGGCAGTGGAGGTGTTGATCAACAACACGCGCGTGAGCGACATGATCCTCGAAGCCGATCGCACCCCCGAAATCCGTGAAGTTCTGGAAGAGAGCGGAGACATGGGTATGCAGTCTTTTGATCTGAGTCTCATGCAACACTGCAAATCCGGCGTGATTTCCGAAGAAGAGGCCTTGGCCCAGTGCTCGAATCCACGAGACTTCAAGCTGCGATTGCAGGGCATTGTTCCAGGAGACTGGGATCAAGGGAGTCTGTCCGATATTCCCACTCCCAATGGCGGTGCGAAGCCCGTTTTAGAAATCGAAGACGCGATAGAGTCCTCGCTCAAACGCAAAAAGAAGGCTTAATCGACATTTTTTTTAAACGGGTGGTTGGGATCATCCCAGACATACCTTGGCACGAGATACCCCGGCATTAAGCGCCGCATTTGTTCATGGATAGCCAGACCCTCTCGACGACTCAGATCAAAGTGTGCAGTGCCCTGTGCACGATCCGGATGGTGCAAGTAGTACGGAACCACTCCAGCTGCAAAAATTTCTTCGCTCAGCTTCTTAAGCACTTCCACGTTATCGTTTACTCCGGACAAGAGAACCGACTGGTTCAAAAGCACGTGGCCCGCGCTGCGCAAGCACGAGAGAGCGGCACAAGCTTCGTCGGTGAGCTCCTTGGGGTGGTTGAAGTGAGTGACCACCGTGCTGGGCAGACCATGGCTTTTGAGTAGCTGGGCAAAAGGGGCGTCGACTCGCATGGGCAGGGTTACCGGTACCCGGGTATGAAAACGCACGCGCTTTAAGTGGGGGAATGAGCTTAAAGTTTTTAGAGTCGATGCCAGTAGTTTTTCGTTCGCTAGAAAGGGGTCCCCACCGGAAAAAATGACTTCGTCCAACTCAGGGTGGCTGCCGATGTACTCTAGTGCTGCAGTGACTTCTCCATCAAAAAACTCCGCGCGATCCTCACCTAGCAGCGTTTTGCGGAAACAATAGCGGCAGTTCATCGAGCAGTTCGGAGTCAGGTGAATCAACACCCGGTGCGCGTAGCGGTGCGTGATCCTGGGCGCTGGCTGGTGCTTTTTATCATCAAGGGGGTCCGGCAAAAAGGCCGCGCCATTGTCCAACTCCAACAAATCCGGAACGCATTGCCGACGAATCGGGCAGCGTGGATCGCTTCTATCTATCAGGGCAGCGTAGTAGGGAGTCAGCAGGAGCGGGTAGCGGTCTAAAACCTTGTCGTATGCAAGAACCTGAGTGGGTTCAATCAAGCCCACGTTTGCGAGGTCCTGGCCCGTGCGCAGAGCGTTACGCAACTGGCTTTTCCAGTCTTGCTGGACGAGAGAAATGACGGGACTCGTTTGCATGTGTGCCCCTGCGGATACCCCGCCGGCGCCGATTTATCAAGTCTCGCTCGGTAGGTTGAGAAGCGGTTTGAGGTATGACCCTGCCTCGGGTATGTTTTGAAGGTTAAACGACATCGGGGGAAAGTTTCATGACTGGTAAATCTAAGGCCGAACGGCAACCGTATCCGTATAAGTACAACCCCGTCTTTGAGGAGCCGGACTGGAAACGCTTGCCGGGTTATAAAGACGTTACCGCAGAAGAGTGGCGCAGCGCCCTTTGGCAAAAGCGGGGCCTAGTGAAGAACGTCCAACAGCTCAAGCAAGTCATGGGGGATTACCTCACCGATGCCATGGCCATGGATATTTTGAAAGATCAGGCCGAACGCGCGACGATGTCCATGCTCGTTCCACCGCAAATGATCAACACGATGAACGAAAAGGATCTCAAGAACGATCCCATTCGTCGGTATATGATCCCCGCCTTTTCGGATCGAGATGCAAAGTGGCCCAACCATCCCAAAGCCACCCGCGATAGTTTGCATGAACACGATATGTGGGTGGCAGAGGGGCTCACTCACCGCTACCCCACTAAGGTATTGGCAGAACTCCTGGCGACTTGCCCGCAGTACTGCGGGCACTGCACACGCATGGATTTGGTGGGACAGAGTGTGCCGCAGGTTCAAAAACGGAAGTTTGAAGCTGGCCAAAATGATCGTTTGGCAGCGATGTTGGAATATCTCAAGAACACTCCTTCTGTGCGTGATGTCGTCGTCTCCGGTGGAGATATTGCTAATTTGCCCGCCGCTGTGCTGGAGAAATTTATTCTCCAGGTATTGGACATCGAAAATATCCGAGACATTCGTCTTGCTAGCAAAGGTCTTATGGGCGTGCCCCAGCATTTTTTGCAAGACGAAGTACTTCAGGCCATGGACCGAATGGCGAAAAAAGCCGTTCAACGCGGCGTAAATTTAGCGCTGCATACCCATGTGAATCACGCCAATTCGGTGACTCCCTTGGTAGCCGAAGCCGCACGCAAGCTTTTGAATATGGGCTTTCGGGATGTTCGCAATCAGGGTGTTCTGTTGCGGGGGGTGAACGACTCAGAAAAAGCGCTTTTGGATTTATGCTTTAAGCTTCAGGATCATGGCAATATAACACCCTACTACTTTTACATGTGCGATATGATCCCCAACTCCGAGCACTGGAGAGTTTCCCTTGGGCAAGCTCAGTCCTTGCAGCACAATATCATGGGCTACTTGCCCGGCTTTGCGACGCCCCGGATAGTGTGTGATGTGCCCTTTGTTGGAAAACGGTGGGTGCACCAAGCGCACTCCTACGACAAAGTAAAAGGCATCTCGTATTGGACCAAGAACTACCTCACCAGCATCGAGCTGGATAAACCCGAGATGCTTAACCAGCTATATGAGTACTACGATCCGATCGATACCCTGCCGGCTGAGGGGCAGTCATTCTGGAAAGCGTAACGCTATCCGGGGAGTGATCGGGCGCAAAACGCTTACGTGTAGCTTCGAAAGTTCTCACGCGCTCCGATTGCCCGTAGTTGGCGGGGTTCCCGAGCGACTGTTAGCGAGCGGAGCTCCGCCAACTACGGGTAATAGAGTGCTATCAGTGCTTTCAAAAAAGACTTATGCGGTTTAAGTGTCGCCGAAATGGATGCCGCGTTCTCGGGCCGTGCGCAAGAATTGCGACTCGGGATTGATGTAGCGGTTTTTGCCGGCGCCAGTCTCCAGGGGGACCAGCTCAACAATATCATTGCGATAGGAAACCATCGTATCAAAGCTGCCATCCATTACAGCGCGTACGGCTGCGGCGCCAAAGCGGCTTGCCAAAATGCGGTCAAACCCCTCAGGAGCGCCACCACGGAGCAAGTGCCCCAAGTTGATGGCTCGCGCTTCTCGGCCCGCGAGTTTTTCTAGCTGCATCGCCACCTGATTGCCAACGCCACCCAAACGCACTTTTTCTGGAGAATCTTCGATGATGCGATTCACGGTCACATCGCCACCGACGGGTTTGGCGCCTTCGGCCACCACGACGATCGAATAGCGTTTATGTGTGTGGTACAAATCGTTTAACGAAGCGGCGACTTTTTCGAGTTCATAAGGAATCTCCGGGATCAAGATGACGTCAGCGTCTCCACCAAGTCCCGCAAAAAGTGCAATCCAACCCGCATTACGGCCCATGACCTCAACGACCAAAACACGGTGATGCGATTCTGCCGTCGTGTGGAGTTTATCAATAGCATCCACAGCGGTGGTCACCGCGGTATGAAAACCAATGGTTAGTTCCGTACCATTCAAATCATTGTCGATGGTCTTGGGGATCCCCACTACTTTGAGTCCCTTTTTGGCCATGCCATGCGCAATTGCCTGAGTGCCATCGCCACCAATGACAATCATGGCATCAATCCGCTCACGTGCTAAATGCTCCATCACTTCGTCAGAGCGGTCTTCGTAGACTTTCTTTCCGCCCTTGGTCACCGGCACTGAAAAAGGAGTATCGACGTTTGAAGAACCCAGCATGGTCCCGCCACGCGAGAAAATCCCCGTTGTATTTAACAGGTCCAGCGTTTCGAACTTGTTTTCCAAGAGCCCTTTGAAACCATCGGGGATTCCAACGACTTGAATTCCGTGTTCGAGAGTGCAGCACTGCACCACCGATCGGATCGCTGAGTTAAGGCCTGGGCAATCACCGCCCCCTGTGAGAACTGCTATCTTCTTAATGCTACTTCGCTTCATTTGAATTTAATCGCAAACGCTTGCATGGTTTTTAAAAATCCAACTCTCTCAAAATGTACATCAACGACTGCATCTGCACGGAGTTCGCGCCCGCCTTCTACCAGACGAGCTAACGCACCTTCGTAGGTCCAGCTACGCGTCTTAACCTGGCCCAGGTAATCAAACTCGGAGCTCAGGCCCCGGCTGGACCAGATGATAGTGGGTTGTTTGACTTCACCGAGATCGGCTACAAACCCCGTCCGGGGGGACTCAATCACTTCGGTCTGGGCGCAGCCGCTGACCAAGAGCAGGAGGGGGAGCAAAATCCGGGTTTTGCCGCAAAAAAGGCGGACTAAGGTCATGCCAGGTTTCTATCGGATTAGACCGCCGGACACAAGCTGGATGTCGAATGCCTGGGATCGCGGTAGCATGAAGGCTCTTTGTCGGAGGGCCTATGGAATCAGCGCCGTTAATCAACGATGAACAGGAAAAACCGCTGGGACACCTTCGGGTTTTGGACCTCACGGTGATGTTGCCGGGTCCTTACCTCACCCGGGTCCTCGCTCAGTATGGGGCCGAGGTATTCAAAGTCGAACACCTACCCGACGGAGACCCAGTGCGTCTGGTAAAAGACACGGCGCTAGTGGAGTGGCTCAATCAGGGCAAACGTCCAGTCGCCCTAAACCTTAAGACCGAAGCAGGCATCCATTTGGTTCGTCGACTTGCAGCAGAATGCGATGTCTTGGTGGAAAATTTTCGAGAGGGTGTCCTCGAGGGGATGGGTTTGGGGTACCGGGAACTCTCAGCGCTGAATCCGGAGCTATTGTATGTTTCACTTCGAGGCTTCCAGGGAAGGTTTTCGAGTCGTGCGGGGCACGACCTGAATTTTGTCGCAAATTCGGGATGTGGGGAGTGGTTTTTAGAGAGCGGCCCCAACTATTCTACGCATTGGGGCGATCTTGTCGGGGGAATGCTCGCTCCGGCGGTTAAAGTCCTGGCCCACCTATCCAACCCCGACCGGCGGGGGATGCAGCTCGTTTCCTATATGGACGAGTCTTTTCGATTGATGTACTTGCACCGCGCTTACGATGCCGCCAAAGCCAGTGCGCTTCCACAAGCCGAGCGCGCCAGCTATGGTTCTCACCATACTTTTAACGGCTCGCAGCCGCACTCGCGCTACTACCGCTGTCAAGACGGGCAGTGGGTTTCTCTCAATGCAGTTCAGGACAAACATTGGGAACGGTTTTGTGCCGCTTTAAATCAACCGACTTGGCGTCAGCGTGCCGCAGATTCGGGTTTAGTGCCCGAAGTGGAAAAGGTTTTTGAAAGCGCGCCCTCCGCTTACTGGGAAGAACTCTCGCTCGGAGTCGACATGTGTTTGGTTAAAGTCCAAACCTGGGATGAGACAATGCAGCTTTTGGATACCAAAAACAAAATATTAAAAGATCCACTCCATTGGGCGGGCTTTGCTGCATATCCTGAGCCCCTGACATCTGCGAGCTTTGGAGGGGAAACCGCCTCAGTTCTACAGGAGGTTGGTGTAGGAGAAGAAGAGTTCGCGCAGTACCTAAAACAAGGAATCGTTTACCAAGCGGCGCGTGGAAAGAGGGTTTAGGGAGACGCCCTATTTGCAAGGCGCGAGTTCGCGCGATTCTTTGAGCAAGTTTGTAAACTCTCTCGCGTCTAATTTACGATACACTTCAATGATGGAGTGGATTCCCCCGTTAATGGCGGATTCATCAAAATAATAGAGATCTAACCTTCCGCCGATTAAGCCCGTGATGCGTATTTCATAAGGAATCGTTTTCGCTTCTTTGGCATCCTCGATACCCCGCAGCTTTCTGCCAGTGCGGACGTTTTGCCCGCTGATCTGTAGGGTGTCCCATTTCTCGGGCGCTTTTTCTTGGGCCAGTTCTAAGAAATGATCAATGTTTAATGAAGTGGACTGTTCAATATCGGACGGATCGAGACCCAAGCCGATCATCCAATCCGCCTTGACGGGGTCTTTGGGGGCAGGGCAGCTCAATCGAACCGAGGACTTGAGAATGCGGTTATCGTCGATGATGAGCAGGTGGCCGCTTTTGGGGTACTTTGTGCTTACGGCATGGTTGTATTTTTCATCGACCTTATCTTTGTAGAGAAAATTATCCGATGCCAGCATCCAAATACCGCGTAGTTCCTCTGGCCGGACATCCACGACCGTTTCGCGCAACTTCATCCAGTAGGCGTAGTCTTGTTGGTACTGGGCTTGGTTGGGATCCGAGCAGGCGGTCAGAAAAAAGGCAAATACAGCCGCCAGAGAAGTGTAAAGATGGCCCATAGGAATCCCTCGTAAAGGGTTCTTTTTAAAGGATTAACAAACCACAATCAACTGACATTCTGCGGCTCCTAGGCAAATCCCCCGAGACTTCAGCTAGTTGCAAAAAAAAGCCCCACTCCGATTCCCGGAGTGGGGCCTATGAATGGCGTCCCTATCACTACGGTTTGGGCGTAGAAACGGGAGTTTTTAGCGCGGGAACGTAATCTTCCGATCGGATTTCATACTCAAACGCGTAGTGCCGCTCCGATTCGGGAACGACGATCATTCCGCGCAGATCCCCTTCTTTTTGGATGATTTCGACTTCCAGCGAGTCCGAAGCCGAGGCTCCTGGTGCCTGCGCTGATTCCATGGGCCCGTCTTTGAAGAAGCGAGCTCCCCGTGCCCCTTCGTTTTGGAGGAAGACCGATGCAACACGCAAGTTTCTCAGGTGCGCGCAGCTAAAGCCATGCGCCTGCGCATCGGCTGCCAACGAACCAGCGGGGTCGAGCAGGCACGCAGCCGCATCTTCGCGGGCTGCTTGCAAGATCTTCTGCTTGGTAGCGTTGGTGACGTTCCCATAGGCTTCTCCCACGGTGACAAAAACACCGTTGGTGGGGATGGTGCGTTTGCCGTACTCACTGCGCAGCAGGCCGAGTTCTTTGTTTAAAGAATCGAACTTACGAGTGCGGATGGAGTAGGTTTGCGTTGCCATATAATACGGCGACGCAGACTGTTTCTGCTTGGGAGCTGCGACAGTCTTACCCGTGCAGCGATCCAACTGCTCCAGCACTTCGAATTGCCCATTGGTTGGCGAGGTCGCCCACTTGCTCGGCGAATAGGGAAAGTGAGTGCTAGTTGTAATTTCTGCTTGGGTGACCCGAGCTTCCTCGCTCGACGGTACGGCCCCCTGGATGCTTTTGAGTACAGCCAAAACATCGGCGGAGTCTTTTTGAATAGCATCCGCGGCTTCTTTTGCCGAAAGGTGACAAGAACTCGTGACCGTTACAGACGCTTCGGCAAAATCCGCTTTGGATTGGTGGCGTCCCACGGTGCGGTATTCTGAAACCAGGCCTTTCCTGTCCGAAGACGGCATGAGACGGTCGGGCGCTTCGGCGTAAATGACATAGACAAACGGAACTTCAGCTTCCACCAAGGGAGCCTGACCCCGGGCGATTGGGGACGAGATCTGCACGTCCTGTTCGGGTGGACGCGCTAGGTGCTGCCCCACAAACTTGGCGTTGGTAAACCGGAGCGTCTTTGCATCGCTTTCGAATTTGCTGCCGGGTCCAGTGGCCGCCAGCCGGGCTTGTTTTTGCACTTCCACGCGCATAGCGCGTTTGGTGGCGGAGGAGACATCGTAGCGTATAGCGCTAGGAATAATCTGCACCGTTTCTGTTTTTGAAGGTTCTGCGGACTGCGCCAGTGTTTGGACGAGGCTTTCGAGCCAGTTCAAATCGCTCGATCGTACCACGAGTGTCTGGCTGCCAGAATAGACGAGCCCACCGGCTTGATCCAGTGCGACTTCGCGTTTGTCGCCGCAAGTGAGGTAGCGTTTGAGGCTGCCAGGGGTCAGATTGCCCTTGGGATCAAACGACGGCGGAGTGGAGACCAGGTTGGATTCCGGAGAAGTTCCGATTTGGATATCTCCCCACTGGTGCCGGTCGGTTTCGGAGCTGCCCAGGATTTTAGAAGTGATGGTTTTCCAAACCGGGAGAACTTTATTTTCCATGAGCTGTTGGACTTCGGCCGCGGATTGTCCGCACTGAATAGACACGGATAACCGGACTTCTCCAAATTCCGGAGCTTTCTCGACATACCCCGAACCGTAATAGGTTTCGCTGCCGACCTTGGGATCTTCGGCCGCCAAACCAGGCTGTGTTGATAATAGACTCAGCGCAGCAAATACTGTGAGTGTTTTGAGAATCATAGACACCTCGTGTTAAATAATAAACAGGGCCAAGGTTACCTGCGCTTTCGGGTGAGTCAAAAAAGAACTCCGCAAAGTGAAGACTTTGAATTCAATGAAACGCTTATCGCTCCCATAGAGAGATCTAATTTCTCAATTAGGCGCAGTTTCGAGACACTCCATCTAAGCAAGGAGAGCGCAGATGAACATTTCACGAAGAGAGTTGATGTCAAAGGCGTTGGCAGGTTTGTCGGTCGTGTCTAGCACGGGGGTAGTGGCAGCAGTTTGTGGCCCCACCCATCGCCAGGGAGAGGGACCCTATTATCCTGAGAAAGATCTCAATCGAGATAGCGATCTGACCGCACTGAAACCTGGCGGTAAAAAAGCCCAGGGGGAAGTGATTCTCATTCAGGGGCAGGTTTTGGATGTGGCGTGCAAGCCGCTCGACGGAGCGCTGGTTGAAATCTGGCAGGCCGCCGCCAGTGGCAGATACAACCACTCGGACGACAAAAACAAACTCCCACTCGATCCCGACTTTCAATACTGGGGTCGGGTCAAGACAGATAAGGACGGCAAGTATTCCTTTTTGACGATTATTCCAGGGCACTATCCATTGGATCCACGCTTGGTGGGGACCACACCATCGGGACCAAGGCAGTTTCGTCCGCCGCATGTGCATTTTAAGGTACGCAAGCCGGGGTTCTTAAGTCTCACGACTCAAATGTATTTCGACCCCAAGTCTTATGACGATGGGGATCTGTCCAAGACTGTCGCTGACCTTAATCGTTGGGAGAGTGTGGACACGGACTTAATGGTGTTGTTTTCGTCAGTGGGTGGAGTGAAGACCGGGACGTTCGATCTTGTTCTGGAGTCGACTTGAAATCGATCGGGCAAGCAGCTTGGCCGCTTGGGATGGGTGAGTGTCCGCTCGGTAGATCAGGCAGATCGAGTCTTCAAAAGTCGGGTAGTGGGCTCCGGCGCTCACCAGGCCGTACTCTTGGATCCGGGTCGCTACCCGACTGGGCAAAATGCCCACACCGGCTCCGCTGGCGACTAAGCTGGAAATGACCTCTAAGTTCGAAGAATGGACGTGTCGGGCAAAGCGTAGTCCCGCTTTGGCAAAGCGTTTGAGCAGGTCTTGGCTCTGTAGTAGCTCCGGGTCGTAAAAGAGGACGGGTTCCGCATTGAGATTTTGCAGCGGTGAAGGATCTGTTCGAGTCCACAGTCCCACTTTGTCCGATCCGAGTTTGCGAATGACCAGGCCGGGGTGGCGCACGGGGTTGATGACAATTCCAAAATCCAACTGGAAGGTGACGACGCGTTCGGTGATCTTGCGGGAGAGGTCGTGCACCAAATGGAAACACAGTTCTGGGTGTGCCTCCAAGAGCCCGCAGAGAATAGGAGGCAGCGAATACAAGGCGACAGAGGGGTGACACCCCAAGGAGTAGGTTCCTCGGACTTCGGCGTCGTCCCGCAAGGACTCTTGGATGAGTTCTTCCCATTCCATCATGAGCTTGCGGCCGCGAGCTTGGAGTTTCAACCCCGGGCGAGTGAGTAGGACTCCGGTGCGAGTGCGGACAAAAAGTGGGCTTCCGAATGATTTTTCTAGCCGTGCGATAGCTTGGCTTAGGGCGGGTTGAGTGACTCCGAGGCGCTCAGCGGCTCGGGAAAAGTTTCCGGTTCCAGCGACTTCGAGAAAGTATTTCAGTTCATTTGCGGATGCGAGCATATGCGCGCTAGTGCAGCCTCACCAGCTAGTTTCGTCAAGCGCTTCACTTTGGTGGGATACTTGAGTAGGGTCATTGAATGGATAAAGCGACCGATTTTGAGCTTGCAGACAGCCGGAACCGAAAGTTAAGGCTTTCTTCTTTTTGGGAGAAAAAACCCCTGCTCCTCGTTTTTTATCCGGGAGATTTTACTCCGACGTGCACAGCCCAGCTCTGCGATTACCGAGATAACTTTGCAGGATTTGCGGAGCAGGGAGTAGAGCTGGTCGGGATTAGTTCCGATCCTCCTGAAAAGCACGCGGAGTTTGCGTCCAGATATGGGTTTGAGTTTCCGCTGCTCTGCGATCCCAAAGGCGAAGTGATCAAAGTTTACGGATGTACTTCCAAGTGGACATTCGGGTTGATGAGCCGTGCAGTCTGTGTGGTAAATACCCGCGGTGAAATCGTATGGCGTCATATCGAAGCGGTGGCGGTCACTCGGCGCAGAGCGGAAGAGTTGAAATCGGTGTTGGGGCAGCTTTTCCATGAGAAGAAACTTCCTTAGGCTGTTGCGCAAGCTAGCTTCGCAGCAAGATAAGAATTTGGGGCGCTCACCCTTTTGATTCGAGGGCTGTTATTGTTCGTGGGGCTTGAATTTTGGGGCTTCTGGCGCTGATAATGAAGCCTGCGGCAACTGAGGGGACAATCTGTAGGGGCCTTGGAATTTTGATTTGAGAAAATGCATGTCTTACAAAGCAAGAGTTTATAAAAATAAGTACTTGGTACTTGGTACTTGGTACTTGGTGCTTGGTTTGATTTTGTCCGTCGATAGCCATGCAAAAAACTCGGATCGGGAAGTTTCCTTTGGTCTTGGCCTCGGTATCTTCAAGAGCGCAGACACCTTTGTAGACCAAGTTAAGATAATCAACTTTGAATACCGAAAATTTTTCATGCCGGGTTTTTACTGGTCATTGAGAGCTGGCTTTTGGAACGATCAATCTTCGGGAGAAAATAGAAATCCTAGCGGGTATTTTTCTGGTTCGGCTGGGATAAAGGTGAATACTCAGCCGATTGTGGCTCGCTGTGGGTTGGGGGTGTCGGCGATAACCAGTCCCGATTCCTACTTGGGGGGGCGGTTTCCAATGTTTAATTTAGAACTTTTTCTTGGTTTGGAGGATGGGTATGGGAATGGAATTGGTCTCAAATACGAGCATATTAGTAGTGCGGGGTTGGTGATGCCCAATCTGGGGCGTGATTTCTTGTTAGTCCAGTTGAATACCAATCTGTCCTTATTCGAGGGCGACAATTAAGCCGCCCCAGGGTCAAAGCTATACGCGCTGCGCATTTTTTTTCCTCTGGACAGCCAGCAAACCCCCTCCTTTCCACAATTACCTAAACCATTTGAATAATTAAATAAAATATCAAGAAAATGTCTGCCGGGGACTCGCTGAGACAGTGCTGCGCCCATCAATCAGTTGACTTACTAAAAATAGTAAGTTACTATATTTAGTATGTTCAAGGACGGGCATCGTTGGGAAGTCAAAATTTCGAGTAAAGCCGGCCAGGATCTTGAACGGATGCTGAAGGACGGCATCCTTACCGAAGACGACCAAATCGTCATCCGACAGTGGGCGCAATCAATCTCAGATTTCGGGCCTGAATCAGTCCGCGTTCGGGGCAGCATCTGGCGGGACCATGACTTAAGCGGCGAATGGGCCGGACATAGATCATCGAGCTTTAGCAACCGCGGACGAATCATATATAGGATCGAGGACAAAGTGATCCGAGTCGTTGTGGTCAGGGTGACCGCAATTCATGATTACGAGAAGGAGAAAAGAAAATGAAAAACCTTCTGGATTTAAAAGAGCTTCAAACCGAAGAAACGCCCGGCAAGGTTGTTCGGGCCTTTCGCAGGAATTTTGAACTCACTTTAGGTGAAATGGAAAGACTTACGGGGATCCCTCAGTCCAATTTGTCTGCTATTGAAAACGACAAAATGGATATGGGAGTAAGACGTGCCATTCGAATTGCCGCTGTTTTTGGAATTAATCCTTCTTTGATTCTGTTTCCCAAGGGTTTCGAAAGGGAGGATGAAAGCGAAATTAGAAAGATCAGGAAAGACGCTGCCGCCCTCATCGAAAAGAAAAGGGCTTCTGGATGAAAGCATTTCCAGCGCTTCAGACTGAGCTGCGGGGCAACGCTCTGTGCCTATTCATTCACCCTTCTGCTCCAGTAAGCTGGTACTTTTACCCGCGAACTGGAGCCTCCACCGATGAAAAAAATCTTCCCGCTCGTTCTCTCAGTGCAGCTTTTGGCACCTTTTGCGATGGGAACCGAACCGCCAGAAGGCACCAAAGAGATTATTAAAAAGCGCATTGGCTCCCTACCAAGAATAGAGCTGCCCAATCGCTCGATCCTGTTGCACTACGAAAAAAAAACATTAGAGCAGTTCAATATTCCCGCACTGAAACCCCCCGCCACGAAACACTTCGAGGATTTCAACGCAGAGCTAAGGGCGCTGGGGCCGAAAGCATCAGAAATCCAGCGTCTGCTAGAGCAGGACTCCCCCAATATTCCCGAGATAGAGGGAAAGTTTCTAGAATATGCTCGACGTCAGAACATCCTCTCCAAGAAGGCCATGGGTACGCAGGAGATCCTCCAAATGTACTTGGAAACTCTTACCGACAATCTCACTGAAGAGATAAAAAACGCAAAAGACGTCGCGGCTCTCAAAGACGCTTTGCAAAAAGTCCGGTTGACGGACGACCTAAAAGACCTGGCCTCCGACGTCGGAAATCTCCCGTTGCGCTTGAAAGTGATCGAAACCGAGTTGGACAAGGGCGTCCTGGCGGCGTATCTGAAAACCAAAATGGAACGCCTGCTGACCGAACCCGCTTTTTGCAATGCAGCAAAAGCGTGTCAAGGTGGGGAAGCTGCCAAGTCCCACAAGAAGCCCGAATTGGATAGCATGTTCCAACCCAAAAAATCGCACTAAGGGCTTTGCAAGCCCAGTCAGCGAACCTAAGATGTCGGTATGAAAATCTTGGCTTTGTTTACTTGTCTCGCAGCGTTGGCGTCCGCTACGCAGCTGGGTTTGTACCCAATTCCCGGTCTTCAACCGCCCGCAAAACGCGAAGTCGCGAATTACTTGTCGCACCTGCAATCTATCGAGAAAAAATTTGAGGACGCGAAGGGCACCCCCGAACTCTCCAACTCAGAACGCGAAGCGCTCTTGACTGCGATTCGCCTGCAGATCGATCAGGTCAAAGCCCAACAAGCCACTCGTCCGAAGAAGTGACCCCTTTCCAGCGTAACTCTGGGTGCCTGCTTTTTTTCATTGGTATCAGTGAGTTACAACAGGTTCGGGTAGTGCTTCAGATCTGCCGCCATTTCTAGTATGGTGCGCGGCACACATGGCACAGATTCGACTCCATAAATGGATAGCCGTACAGGGTTTGGCGTCTCGCCGACAGGCGGAGCGGTGGATTCAGTACGGGCGAGTGGAAGTAAACGGCACTGTCGAACGCACTCTGGGCCGCCAGATTGACCCGGCCAAAGACAAAGTCCGTGTCGATGGAGAGCTCGTTTCTACGGAGGCTCCAAACCACGTGTACTGGCTTTTGAACAAGCCCGATGCGACCATTACTTCCAAGTCCGATCCAGAGAATAGGCAAACAATATTCAATTTACCTGCGTTGCAGCGAGTTCCTTTTCCTGTCGTTTCGGTAGGGCGATTGGACTACCGTACCGAAGGGCTCTTGCTCCTTTCCAATGACGGTGACTTGGTTAATCGCCTCACGCATCCCAAGTTTCACGTGCCTCGAACATACGATGTTTTGGTGCCCCATCGTATTGCGGATGCGACGCTTTTGCGCTTTGGTCAGGGGATACGCTTAGAAGATGGGCCTGTGGGCCCCGTGAGTATTCAAGCCTGTGGCACCAAGAACATGGGCGCGACTCGAGGGCATTGGTACAGAGTGGTTGTACACGAAGGCCGTAACCGAATTGTGCGGCGTCTATTTGAAAAAGTCGGCGTGCGGGTGATTCGACTGGTCCGAGTTGCGTTCGGTCCGATTCGGCTGCCAGCAGAGTTGGCTCCCGGAGAAGTCGTGCAACTTTCCGCTGCCCAAATCCAAATGCTCAAACGTGCGGTGGAGCGGACTTCGGCTACGAACGATCCGATCGGATCGAAAGTGCAGCCGCGGCGAGGATCAGTATCCCGCCGATCCCCTGTCCCAAAGTCATCCGCTCTCCCAAGCAGAGGTACGCAAAAATCGCGGCAAAGGGAGCCTCAAGTAGGAAAATCAAGCTGACTACCGACGGCGAAAGCACTCGTTGAGTACGAGACTGAATTCCAAAAGCGAGGAGCGTACACCCAAAAACCAGCACAAGAATTCCGCAAACCGCGCGAGGTGTGAGAGGCATCGTAGGCGGAGCTTCCCAGAACAACCCACCTATCAGCGGAGGTAGGGCAGCCCAAAACGATTGATTTACTGTAAAGACAAAAGCAGATCCGCTCATTCGAGTGAGGCGCCCAACCTCGACGATTTGCACCGCCGCGCCCAGAGCACAGGCAAGAGTCAGCCAATCCCCGAGATTTACGCTGACACTATCGACCTGGCAAACCAGAGCCGCGCCGATTAAAGCCACCACGACCCAAGCCGAATGGGCCTTGGCGACTCGAGTCCGATGGAAAAAAACACTGAGCAGGGGAACGAAG
The DNA here is from genome assembly GCA_964611895.1 of uncultured Pseudobdellovibrionaceae bacterium. Classification (GTDB taxonomy): domain Bacteria; phylum Bdellovibrionota; class FAC87; order UBA2466; family UBA2466; genus JAIEOG01. Next base: position 48,123 of record CAZTDN010000001.1, on the reverse strand, counting down.
ACAATGTACAGGCAGGTGATAAACCCGCTTTTTGTGACGGTAGTGTACTGCAGCCCATAAGTTTGAAGAATCAGGCAAACCCCAAGCGCGATGCCGGGGCTAAAGCCCAGCCCAAACTCTTTCCAGGTTAAGAAGCGCCGGAGTTTGGGCAGTGCTGCTATCACTGCCAGACCCGACACCGCTCCGAGCAAAAGTCGAAAGGTATTCAGCCACAGCGGCCCGCTGCTTTCTAAACCCCATTTCACGGCGATAAAACCAAAACCCCAAAGTGCTGCAGCCAAGACCAATTCGAAAAGCGCTTGCCGGGTGGATGGGTTTTTCATGTGGTTGAAGCCTACTGTAAACGATGTCCCCGGAGTGGAGTACTACTCTTTTTTGGGGGGTAGGCTTTGGGGCATGCGCAATGCTTCGTGGGAACAAGCTTGTGTAAAACCTTCTTGGCAAGCTTGGGCAAAGAGAGGGCGGGCTTCGGTTACTTGCCCCTGAAGAAAATAAATCTGTCCCATTAAATTGCGGGCTTCAGGAACGAGGGGGTCTCCGCTTTGGGCGTTTGAAATCTGAGTCAGTTTTTGCAAGTAAGGCATAGCGGCCATGTAGTTTTTGTCTTTGTACTTCATGTACGCCATGACCAACAGTGCTTTGGTGTTGGAGGGGTGCAGTTGAATCCAGTTCTCGACAATCGCCGTAGCCCCCGCCGTGTCCTGCAGGGAGAGTTTGGCAAAGGCTAGGTTTTCCAAGAGCCACTCATCCTTGGGATCTTTCTGAAGCCCCTTTTCGATGGCAGCAAGGGCTTGATCCGTCTGGTTTTGTTGGAAGGCGAGTTGGGCTTCGAGTTTATAGCCAATGGGGCTATCCACGGCGAGTTCGGTCTGCAGAGCGCGGGAAAGAATCAACGCTTTTTCTGGAGATTTGGTCAACTCTCTAAACTCGAGGAAAAGATTTGCTGCTTCGACAAAGAGCTCGCGACTGTGTTTGCCCTCTTTCATGAGACGGTCCAGCTCAAGCATCTGCTTTTCTGCTTCATTCGATAGGCCGGAGCGCAAATACAACGCGATCAAACGCACAGTGGCAACGGGATGGTCCGCGTTGATTTCCTTGGCACGGTGAAACGCTTGTAAGGCGGACTCCAGCTTTTTCTGTTGAGTGTAAAGTTCACCTAACGTCACAAAGAGCTCGGCATCCCCATCGTATTTTTTCGAAAGTGCTTCGCCTTTTTGAATAGCTTCGGTGAACTTTCCTTCGCGTTCGAGACGGCGGACAGAAGTGACCTCTCTGCCAAAGTCGGCAGGAGGTATTTTTTTGCCCGTGGGCTTAAGGAGTGAATACCCCCCGGCCAAAACCAGAATCAATATCGTATAGCGCTTGATGCTGCTCGATTCTCGGTACAGGTTCAGTAAAGTCTTTTTGGGACGAGCCGTAGCGGGGGGAGCAACGTCCGGAGCGATCGTCGGCTCCACTTTATGGGGCTCCGGATCATGGTCGAATGCGCTAAGGTCGGGTGTAACTTCGGGCTCCTTCTTGGCTATGCGCAAACTGGACGACGCTTCGTTCACTTCAGCAAGTTCGGTCGCAGGGCTCAGTTGGCAGTCAAAAAGAGTGTTGCCGATTTGGAGCCGGTCACCATCGACCAAAACACCGTTCTCCGTGTTTGTGCCATTGACGAGGACCCCGTTAAGGCTTTTCAGATCCGAAAAGGAAAGTTTGCCCGATCGCTCGTCGTAGTTGAGCGAGACGTGCGACCGCGACACACGGGGGTCTTGCAAGATCACATCGCCTTTGGTGCGCCCTATGATCGTGCTGCCGTTCTCGAGGGGGATAACTTTTCCCTTTTCCTTGCCCTCGATAATGACCAAACGTGGTTTTGTGGAATCTCTTTGAGACACGTAGAGCCCTCAGGAGATCTTATCGGTAGATTGGCTGGTTTTGTTAAGCAGTGGCGGGCAGTTAGGCGGCTTTCTTAATGCTGGGCGTCACGGGCAGGGATTGGGAGCGTGCCATCATTTGGAATTCCCCGTCAAAACGAGCCCCGGGCCGAACTTCGATCTGGGGGCATTGGAGAATTCCTTGAACAACTGCCGTTGAAGAGAGGCGAATCTTAGAGTGGGAGGAAATGTTTCCATCTACGCGGCCATCAATCAAAACAGGGCCGGCAGAACGGATAGAGCCTTTTACCCACCCAGTGCGGCCCACAGACAGGGGCTCAATCGTCTGCTGGGTGATATCTCCTTCCACTACGCCGTGTACCTGAGTGGCGCAATGAAACGTAAGATCTCCTTGCAAGCAGGACCCCTCAGTTATGAGTGTCGGGACGAGAGTCTGAGTGACCAGTTCTGCCATATTAGTTTTCCTCTGTTTCGATTGCCCGGCGCTCATGCTGGAGCAGGGCTTTTTCTGAGTCAAAGACATAAGCATTCAAAGCGAGTGGACGTAAGAGCTTTCCGACTTTGAAAACCGTGTTGGTTTGCAAGGCACGGGAGAACTTGAACGCTTTGTGTTCGAGACTGTTTAGTGTGTTGGGGTCCAAATCATCTTTGGCCGTTTCTCCAGGATAAACAAAATACCTTCGACGAACCGGAGCTGATGGACTCGCGGCGCCAATGCGCGGAACTTCTGTCTCCAAGACTAAGAGAAGCTGGCCCACGGCCGTTCCCGGTTTGCTAGTCACCAATCCCAAGCGAACGGCGCACTCTTCCTCCGTGCACTCCACTCGAAGATCGTTAATGCGTCCCGCAACGGTTTCAGCGATCGTCTCGGCATTTGTCTCAGCCAAAGGTGGTGCAGACTGCACTGCTGGAGAGGGTGTCTCTGTGGGTCTTGTCACCGGAGCGGTGACTGCGGGAGTAAAGGCGACCGGTCGCGACTTGTAGAGCCGTCGTTCCGTTTCTAGCCGGAGCACGTTTTCTTGAAGGCGTCGGTTCAGCTCAAGCTCTCGAAAAAAAAGTAGAGTTCCCATCGAAGTGAACGCAAAAACCAGGGCCGAAATGACGAGGTAGTTGGAGAGGCGCTGCATGTTGATGCGAAGCGCAATCGGGGTCTCTCCTCCCGCGCCGGAGGTTTGCAAAATGATAGAAAGATTACGATTTAAATGAAAGGGATTTCGACGGAGCATAGGTTTGTAAGGGAAGAAACAGAAGGGTATATTTCATTGTACCCAAACCCTGGAAAAAAAGCCAAAACCCATCACGCAACGCAGCAAGGAGTCCCCCCTGGACGCGGAAAAAGTAAAAAAGAATATCCATCGGGCTTCGCTGTTGATGGTGGCGAGTATTCTAATCTCGCGCCTGATTGGGTTTGTTCGCGAGTGGGTGATAGCACAAACGGTCGGCGCCACTGCCATGACCGATGTTTACTATGCTTCTTTTACCATCCCCGATTTTTTGAATTACCTAATGGCTGCGGGGGCGTTGAGCATTACGTTTATTCCCGTCCTTTCGAACTATGTCGAAAGCGGGCAGCGTCCAGTCGGAGTCCGTCTTTATCGCACTCTCCAAACATCTATGGGTGCGGTCTTGTTGATATTGATCTGCGTTGCTGAGGTGCTTACTCCCCATCTTGCACGAGCGATCGCCCCCGGGTTTTCTTCAGAACAGCTCACAGAGCTGGTATTTCTCCTACGCATTATTTTGCCGGCGCAATTCTTTTTTTACTGTGGAGGGCTCTCCATAGCGGTGCAGCAAACCCACGGCCATTTTCTCTACCCAGCGATAGCCCCTATCGTCTACAACCTGGGAATTATTGTGTGTGGAGTTCTGTTTCAGCCGACGCTGGGTGTGGCTGGATTTAGTATTGGTGTGCTCGCAGGCGCATTTGTAAGCCATGGGATTCTTCAATGGTGGGCGACTTCACGTTTGGGATATTCGTGCTGGCCTCTTTGGGACTTTTCCAAAGAAATCCAATCTGCGATACGTCAGTACCTCTGGCTCTCGTTTCCGCTAACATTGGGATTCTCTCTGGTGGCAACGGATGAGTGGATTAGTAAGTATTTTGCGAGCGGACTAGAGACCCGTGCCATCAGTTGGATGGCTTACGCCCGGACCGAAATGCGAATTCCCGTAGCGGTCATTGGGCAGGCGGCCGGGGTGGCGAGTTTTCCGTACATGGCACGGCTATGGGCAAGTGGTGCCTTTGCGGATTATGCCAAAACACTCCATCGAGAAATGATGAAACTTTGGGCTGCGGGGCCGCTTGCAGCGGTTTTGGTTTATGTGTTTTCGGACTCGTTGACCCATTTCATTTATGGAGGCAGCCGATTTTCTTCTGAAGATCTCTTCAATACCGCCGAAGCGTTGCGCATGTTTAGTTTTGGAATCTTTTTTTGGACCGCTCAAGTGGTCTTGGCGCGCGGCTTTTATGCGTGTCGCATGACATGGCTGCCCTCGATCCTGGGGGGAGTGTGTAGTTTGATCGCGGTACCGCTCTATTGGAAGCTGAGTGCTACCATGGGATTTCGAGGTTTGGCTTTGGCGGGCAGTATAGCGATTGCCGTCTATTGTTTGGCGCTCTGGGCGCTATTGCGCAGTCATGTGAAGCGCGCTTGTCCGGAGTTTTCCGCCCGTTCTTTGTACCAATTCGCAGCGTTGTGGTTGTTAGCCCTAGGCGGCATTGTGGTTGCGAATTACGGAGTTTTGTCTTTGGGGATATATCAAGGTACGCGTCTTTCGGCATTGCTCGAACTTTGTGTGGCAGCTGCGCTTACGCTGGGCCTAGCATTGGGATTGTTGCGCAAGGTGTTCGCCCGAATGACTGATGGCCCGCTCTATTAAGGCCGGTACCGCCCCCAAACTCGAGTGAGGCTCTCGACAATTTCCCCCAAAGTCACGTGCGCCTTCACCGCCGAGTAAATAAACGGGAGAAGGTTTCCGTCTTCGCGGGCTGCTTGTTCGAGAGCTTTTGATTTTGCTTGAACGTCTTTGGAATCGCGCGCCGCTTTGAACTGAGTCAGTCTTTCAATCTGATCTTTTTCCACCTTGGGGTCAATTTTCAACACGGGTGGCGCAGAGGTTTCGTTTTCCAAAAATGCATTCATGCCGACGATGACGCGTTCTTTCTTTTCGATTTCGAGCTGGTATTGGTAGCTTGCTTCCTGGATGAGCCCTTGTTGAAAGCCCTCTTTAATGCAGGCAACGACACCGCCACGTTTTTCAATCTCTTCGATGAGTGCAAGGCTCTTGAGTTCAATGTTTTCGGTGAGCGCTTCAATAGCGTAGCTGCCACCAAACGGGTCTACGATCTGCGTGATACCCGACTCAAATGCGATCACCTGTTGTGTCCGCAGCGCAAGTTTTGCGGCGTCCTCTGTTGGTAGCCCGAGAGCTTCGTCGCGGGAGTTTGTGTGTATGGACTGTGCGCCCCCCAGTGCTGCGGCAAGACATTGCAATGTCACCCGGGGAACGTTGGTGTCTATTTGCTGAGCGATAAGTGTACTTCCGGCTGTTTGGGCGTGAAAGCGCAATAACGTCGATTTAGGATCCTGGGGTTTGTAACGTTGTTGAATGAGTTTTGCCCAGAGTCGCCGTGCGGCACGAAACTTAGCAACTTCTTCCAAAAAGTCATTGTGCACATTAAAAAAGAACGAGAGCCGGGGGGCAAATTCATCGATGGATAGACCTCGAGAAAGCGCGGCTTCGACGTAGGTCAGGCCGTCGGCAAGTGTGAACGCGACTTCTTGCACTGCAGTGCTGCCGGCTTCGCGGATGTGATAGCCACTGATGGAAATCGTGTTCCAGTTTGGAACTTCCGTTCGGCAAAAATCAAAAACATCTGCGGTGAGCTTCAGGCTTGGAGCCGGGGGGAACGCGTAAGTGCCCCGAGCGATATACTCTTTGAGGATATCGTTTTGAATGGTGCCGCGGAGTTTTTTTCGATCGACTCCTTGACGATCGGCGACGCTGAGATAGAGGCAGAGCAGGATAGGCGCCGTAGCGTTAATCGTCATGGACGTGCTGATATCCGCCAAGGGCAGGTCCCGCAACACGGTCTCCATATCCTCCAACGAGCTGATGGCCACGCCCACACGCCCGACTTCGCCCTTCGCAAGAGGGTGATCGGAGTCGTAGCCCATTTGAGTGGGCAGATCAAAAGCGATAGAAAGCCCACTGATGCCTTGAGACAGCAGGTACTTGTAACGGGCGTTCGATGCGGCGGCGTCTCCAAACCCTGCATACTGGCGCATTGTCCAAACTTTTTTCGTGTACATCGAGGGGTGAATGCCACGGGTATAAGGAAAGACTCCCGGCGCTTCTGGGGGGAGCTTCACATCTCGGGCGTCGAAAATAGACTTGGGCGTTTGTTTGCTCATCGGGCTCACAGTCTAACCTGAAAGACGTCGGACTTGCGAGGGCAAAGCTTGAACGGTTGGCCCCCTCTTGGTAAGGTTTGGCTTCAACCGGAGATGAAGCATCCATGGAACGTTTTTTTACAAGCGAGCACGAAGAAGTTGTTTTTTTTCATGAGCCCAGTGTGGGACTCAAAGCGATCGTTGCTATTCACAACACCCAGCTCGGGCCTGCATTGGGCGGGTGTCGGATGTGGAACTACGAGTCTGTCGACGCAGCGATTGTAGATGCACTACGACTCTCCAAGGGTATGACCTACAAAGCAGCTGTTGCCGGGTTGAATCTGGGGGGCGGAAAAGCCGTAATTATTGCCGATCCAAAACAGCAAAAGTCTGAAGCGCTTTTTCGTACCTTTGGGTCTTTTGTCGAGTCACTGAACGGAAGGTATATCACCGCTGAAGATGTGGGCACCGACGTCAACGACATGGAATACATTCATATGGAAACTTCCAGTGTTGTCGGCGTAGCTCGTACCCATGGGGGCTCCGGAGATCCCTCACCTTGGACCGCCAAGGGGGTTCTTGAAGGAGTGCGTGCTTGCGTTGAAGCCAAGTTTGGCAAAGCCGAGTTGAAGGGGCTCTCTGTCGCTGTCCAGGGCGCGGGCCATGTGGGTCAAGAGCTCGTTGAGCTATTTTTGATGAACGGCATGCGAGTGTATGTCTGTGACATCGATCGCTCCCGCTGCGAAGCGCTTGCCAACCGTCCCAACGTGACCGTCGTGAGTACGGAAGATATTTACGATACGGACGCTGATATTTTTTGCCCATCCGCTCTGGGGGCAATTTTGAATGAGAAGACGTTGCCCAGACTCAAGTGCAAGATTGTCGCTGGAAGTGCCAATAACCAGCTTGCACACCCAGAGATTGGGGATGAGCTCTTTAAGAGGAAAATCCTCTATGCTCCAGACTATGCCATTAATGCGGGAGGGCTCATGAACGTCTCCATCGAATTGGAAGGGTATGATGAGCTGCGTGCCAATCGCATGATCCGCAACATTTACTATGTCATGAAGTCCATTTTGCAGGTTTCGGCTAAGGAAGGGCTACCTGAATACCGCTGTGCCGACAGGGTGGCGGAAAGCCGCTTGTCCGATATGAGTCGGCTCCGGGGTCGGTTTTTGGGGAATGGTAAACCGGGCTATTCCACGCGGGCGATTCGACGCTAAATGGAATCACGCGAGCTGAAAAAAGACGCGCTTTTGCAGTTGCTCAAGGACTGCAGCGAAGTTTTTGCGTTCGCGTCGCGTAAGGCAAAAATATTGGCGACTTTGGGTTGGGGGCGGGAAGTCGCAGCGGGTTTTTTTAAAGCAGGCGGGGAATCACTTCCTCAGCCATCCTATGCCGTCGACAAAAAGGGGCTCACAGACGCGCTCCAAGCATTGGGCGCATTGCACCCCCGATTGCAAGGGGAACACCCTGTTCTGCAATGGCTGATGAAAAACAAAGACTCCTATTCGGCCGGGGTCCGACTGATCTTGGCGTTGGAGTCTCCTGCTTTTTTTGAAATTTCCACGCAGCTCTATGGCTGTTCTTCAAGCCGGCTGGCGCAGGGGCAAACAACCTATTTGGAACTAGCGCGCTCGATTTCGGGTCGAATGGGCATTTGCAACTTGAACGACATTTCCGAGTCCAATGTCACTTTGAGCGCGGCGGAGTTTGCCGCGGGGTTGGAGAAAAAGCTGCGTAAGCGAAGCCCGTTGATGGCCGTAAAAGTTGAACTCTCGGATGAAATCGTTGCAAAAGTCGTTGCAGGGATGAGCCGTGTGCGAATTCGATCCGACAGTCGGTTCTCGGCGTTTGAGCTGGGAGCCCTTTGGAACCATGAAGTCGAGTCCCATTGCTTGACGGCTCAGAATGGTGCGAGGCAACTGCACGCACCGTTTCTGTCTGCCGGAGGGCCTAGAACGACTTTGACTCAAGAGGGAATAGCGGTTTTTCACGAGATCTACGGCCACACGATGTCGCAGTCTCGGTTCTTGAGTCTTTGCGACCGGGTTGAAGCTATTCACATGGTGGAGCAAGGCGCCGATTTCATGGAGCTGTACCGGTGGTTCAAAGTGCGTTCTGAGTCGGATCTCGATGCGTTTTACGCTTCCCAGCGTGTTTTTCGAGGCGCGCCTTTGGGGGGACGAGCCCCTTTCACGAAGGACATCGTGTACTTGGCGGGGCTGCTCGAGGTTTACCACTTCTTGCAGGCCGCCACGAAAACTCACAACCACATGTTGATTGAGAGCCTGATCTCGGGCCGGTTTGCGGTAGAAGACGTGGCGGTGGTGGAGTGGCTCCGAGTGCACGGCATTTTAGAGCCGCCGTACTTTGTCCCGGATTGGCTGAAGAACTGGGAAGGTTTGATTAGTTTCTTTAGTTTCTTTGATGTCATTCTGAATTCAGTGGATCTCACCAGCTTTCGGAGCTATTTCGACGGGTATCGAAGTATCGAGGACTGGAAGCTGAGTTCGTGAGCCGTCGCAAAGTTAAAAGATATCAACTCAAAAAAGAAGGATCGCAGGCAGTTCGGCAGGGACATCCCTGGATTTACCGAAACGGGGTGAGCTCCGCGGCATCTGTATTTCGAAACGGCGAGTGGTTACAGCTCTTTGGCCCGCAAAATGATGTCTTGGGAGTGGGGATCTATGAACAAGAAGGCCTGGTCGGCATTCGAGTTCTCAAGCAAGGCAGCACCGTTCCGGATGCGGCGTGGGTAACGCAGAAGGTTCTCAAAGCGATCTCCAAAAGGGAGCACGTTCGCAAGTACTCCAACGCCTTTCGAGCCGTGCATGGGGAAAATGACGGCTTACCTGGCATTGTCGTAGACGTCTACGCGGACACAGGGGTTTTGCAAACGTATGTCCCGTCGGTAGATCCTTTGGGGCGCTATGTGGGCGCGGTGGTTGCTAAGCACTTAAAGCTCAAGAACCTGGTTTGGAAGTTACCCGTCAAGCGCAAAACCCAGGGAGAAGACCGGGTATTGCTGGGTCACATGCCCCGAGAAGTTCAGGTCAAGGAAGGCAAACTTCAACTGACCATCCCAATTGGAGCCGGACAGAAAAGTGGTGCCTTTTTAGATCTGCGTGGGCTTCGCAAATGGGTCAGTTCTCAGAAACTTGCCGGTGGAAAAGTGCTCAATCTCTTTAGTTACACGGGGACGTTGGGGTTAGCGGCTGAAGTGGCTGGCGCAAAGGAAATTTGGAATGTCGATGTCAGTAAAGGCGCTCTCGATGTCGCCAAACGTTTGCATACGCTATCCCCGGCAAAGCACCGTTGGGTAGCGGCGGATATCTTTGAATGGTTGCCAAAGCTCGACCCGAGCGAAAAATTCAACCTGATCATCGTGGACCCACCCATGATGGCCAGTCGCATCGACCAGGTGGAAACGGCGCTGCGGGCGTACCGGCGTTTGTACCGAGAAAGCCTAAAACACTTGGCTCCCGGCGGAACTATTGTTGTTTGCTGTTGCACTTCTCGTATCGCGCGGTCGGTATTCGAAAAAACCGCGAGCCAGTGCCTGGGGGAGTTGAAGAAAGCCACCTCCCTAGCTCCCGAGGATGACCACCCCATCGGTTTTCCCGAAGGGGACTACCTAAAAATTCTCGCCTTTCGCCGAAATTGAACCGGCACCTACTCTAGCTTATCCTTTAGGTAAGGGTGGGTGATGAGAACGTTGCTCTTTGCTTGGACGGCCGCGTGGACCTCAGTTGCATTTGCACAAAGCACCGAGGTGCTAGATCGACTGTGTGCATTTCCTCATTTACGTTCCGACAGGATCAAAGTCCTGCCCGTTCGCAAGCCGGAGTCCGTCCCGCTCCCCCAAGCGAGTGGCAAGTTTTCTACCTTGGTATTGGAAGCTTTGAGGGGGGCGACTTTGCTCGGGCCCGCTCAAGAAGTGATCGGTGTTTTGCCGGTCGATCTCCGGCGTGAAGTCCTTCCGGCTTCGACCGATAAGCGGGCGGTGACCTGGGAACAAGTGCTTCGAGACTTGGCTCAAGGCGCGCAGGTCGGCCCGCGACTGCATCCGGGTATTTCCGTAGGAGAGCGTTCTAATCCTCGAAGCTTTAATCCCGTCAGCCGTGCCCGGCACTTTGCTAAACATGTTATGGGTGAGGTCAATCCGGCTCTGGATCGCAGTTCGCATAGTGACTGGCACTATACGCAGGCGGTGCTACGTTCTCGGGCCGAGGTACGAGGAGAGTTTCCGGAGTTCGAAGGGCCGCTACGAGATATTTTGAAGTCAAATGCCACTGAGAACGAAAAGTTGAAAGCGATTCGGGCGGCGGAGGCGGAGTACGAGCGCAAGGCCATGGACTTTATTCGGACCGCAAATCCGGCTGCCATCACCATCACGCGCTTGAAGACCCATCAAGGAAAGACCAGCCCTGTCTGCTATAAATATGATCCCACCACAAACGAGCTTGCGATTTGGAGCTTGGAAGAGGGCGGATCGCTTATGACCTACTTCAAAGTCACCCGGGGTGAAGCATTGAATTATTTAAAGCGCCGTGGCCTGACTTGGGCGCCCCAAAGTGAATTGGAGTTCTTTTATCTAGCGGCTTGGTTAAATCAGGATACGGGTTACTAAAGCGGATTGAATCCCAACGCAATCTGGATCATGTAGACCCGGTATTCTGATTGCCATGCGGATTGACCGAGTTCGACGGCGTAGGAAGAAACATGCACGCGTGTAGAGGGTGGAAACTCCAAACTGGCGCCCGCCGTCCAGTAGCCCTGTGTGGCTCCGGCGCGGATACCGAAAACGCGGTGGCGCCACTCTAACCCCAAGTTTGCTTGCTTGATGAACGGGAGCGCTTCGAAAGCGTTGCGGTAGTCGAACGCAAGGTTGAATACTCCTGATTTCCCGAGGTCAAACTGCAGCGCAGTCCCAAAATGTATCGATTGTTCCACGCGCGCAGGTTGTCGAGTGGTGATAAGAGGGCGAAACGTTGTTGCCCCTACATCGTTCATCGTCGCAGCGAGTGTCCACTTAGGATAGCCTTTTGGCATGGGAATGGTGAGCTGACTTCCTAAATCGACGGCGATGCCAAGGCCGACACCCGATAGGGCTGAAAGCTGCTGGTAAACTGCGCTCAAAACCTGTTGCTGACTCGGAAGAGTCGCTGAGAGACCCAGCGCAGTGAGCAACTCAACCCCAGTCAGTTCGGCGTCGATGCCTGCGCGCTGGAAAACGCGCGTCGTTGCTCCAATGCTGAAGTAGGGGCCGAGCGGAATGCCAAAACCTACCGCCGCGCCTATATCGTTGAAAGCGTAGATATCCACATTCGCGTCCAAGTCCGTTAGGTTGTCCAGGCGACTGAAAGAGTTGGCGTGGGAGTAAATCGTAAAGCTAAAATTTGGCATGACCAGAGTCGGCCGAAAATTAAAGCGCATGAACTGTTGGTCTGTACGGATGATATTGGCCGTGTCCCCTTTAAAAACGCCATTCCAGAGTCGGCCGAAAGTATCAATGCTATCGACAGCCAGGGAAGTGTCGATGAGACTCAAGTGTGTGCCTTTAACTTTGGTCAGTCCCGCCGGGTTGTACCAGAGCGCGTTCGCATCGTCCGAAATCGCCAAAAACGCATTTCCCATACCGCTAGGGCGTACGCCCGGATAAGGGTTGCGTACGAGCTCACCCCATGCAGTGCTCCCCAGCAAAGCAAACGCCAGTAGAAATTTTATTTTCATATTCATATTCATTCTAAAAACCTATCGTCCAGCGCATCTGTAAGCGTCTGTCGGCGGTAACTGTCGTGGCGTCGCCAATGTCCGCTGCGTATGTGCCGATTTCAAAATCACCACCGGGCAAACGAAGGCCAAACCCTCCAGTGGGCAACATCTGATTCATCCCCGCCCAGATAAAAAACGATCGATGCGCCATGATCTGGAGTCCAAAGTGCAACTTTTTGGTCAGAGGGAGATCGGTTCGCTCCAGGTGTCGAAGATCGGCGGTAATCACGGCGCGAGTTCCGCGCCAGAGGATGGGCCGGATCGAAAACCCGACATTAAAACTCTGAGCAATGGCTGTGGGCGCTCCAACGGTGGTCGTGTTGAAGATGCGCAGCGGTCTGAAAGCGGTGCCCAGGATGTCTTTCCAGGCGAAGCCTAACGAAGGCAAAAAGGACATAGGCAAAGTCAGCAGCACACCTGCGTCGACTCCGATCCCCAGCCCCTCGGCCATTCGATTGAGTGTAGGGTTAGACGCCATGGACGCTACGGTGTAGGTGCCTAGCATTTCGCTGCGGTCGAATACTTTCCCCGCAACACCGATTTTCACCAAGTTCGAGAAAAGATTGGTGGAGGTTCCCACCACGACGCCAAAGTCCTTGTGGTAGTTTAAGTCGATATTGGTCCCATCGGATAAACCGGCAAACTCGTAGGTCCCCAAAAGCGCGATGGCGAAGTTGCGGTGGGAAATTGACGGGACAACATTGAAACGCGTGTATTGGTACGTTCCCGCAGCCATGCTGGGCAGCACGGCGTCCGCCCAGAGATTGCGAAAATTTGCCAAGGATCCGGCCGCCATCGCCGCATCTACCGAAAAGAGATTGAATGCCCACTTGCGGCCCTCCGCCCTAGCGAGCCCAGCTGGGTTGTAGAATAGGGAGTTTGCACCAGAAGCTTCGGCAGTAAACGCGTTTCCCATCGCCAAGGCCTGGGGCGCGTTGTAAATTTCAAAAAACTCATTCAACCCAAGAGCAGGACGAGCAATGGCCGCCAAGAAAACCACCGCCCAAGGCATCCAGCCGAGTTTTATAATGCGTTCCATCTCTTGTCTTATCGGCATGTTGCAGAGGGTTACTTGAGCAGAAGGATTGATAATCGGGTGCTGCGCAGCAAGCTGCGTCTGACAGATCTCCCCGCGTCGAGCGGGTGGGGATTTGTGGTGCGGCTTGGCAAAACGGTAGAAGGGGTGCTTTTTTGGTTGGCCCAGCTGTTGGGGATTTACCGCGCGCGCAAGTCGATTATCGGCATTCCCTCGCTCGCGACCCGAAATTACACATCGCTTCAAGCCATTGTTTACAATGGCACCCAGGAAGAAGTTCTGGGGTTCAAGCCCCGTCGCTTATTGCACCGCGTTTTGAGGGGACTTCCGGATGTCGAAATGTTTGAACAGGTGCGTTTTCAGCTCGCTATCTCCGAGACGTCTTTGAACACGGTCGAAGCGAGCACCGAAACCCGCGGCTTTATCCATTTACAAGTGCCTTGGCAATTACCGTGGAGAGCGCCCAGAAAGTCCTTCTTGCGAATGACGCCGATGGGCGTGGAGACTTTGATCGGCAAGATTCGGTTGGGGGACTACGATGTGTATAGTTCGCCAGTTTTTTTTCTTACCGAGCAGACGAAGTGGGTAGTTGTCTCCGACATTGATGACACTATCAAAGAGAGTAATATTTCTCAGACGACCAGTCTTTCGTCGATATTACGCAGCATTTTTCGTGGAAACTATTACACGTACAAAGCCATTGAGGGCATGTCAGAGTTGTACCAATCTGTGGCGGACAAAGGTGCGTTGTTGATTTATCTCACCAGCACTCCATTTCAGCTGGCTCCTTTTCTATTGAAGTTTTTGCGCGATGCGGGTTTCCCAGAAGGGCCAGTTTTCTTGCGCTGGTTGGGAACTCGGCGTTTTGGGCACAAGTGGCGGATGTTGCACCGAATCCTGAGCAACATGGACAATCAGAGAGTATTCTTAATCGGAGATAGCGGAGAACAAGATCTGCAGATCTATCGACGGATTTGTGACAACGACGCTTTTAGTGAAAAAATAGAAAAAGTCCTCATACGCCACGTGCCTGGGACTCCAGTCCCGGCCCTCGTGCACTCTAGAGAGATTCTTTATTCCAGTCTGGCGGAGTTAAAGCAGCATCTCGCTCCTGTTCTTCAACAAGGATAACGCAGTGTAGCGTTCTGACCTCCCAGGCCTTCTTCTTGGCATGGTATAATTTTTCCATGGCGAAAAAATCTTTGTTCCTGCTTCTGGCGTTGTGGGTGGCCCCATGTTTTGCTCTGAAAACGGCGTACATTTCCTTTGATCATCCAGATGGTTGGCGCTGCGAACTTTCTCAAGGCGTTTGGATTTGCCAGAGCACTCTGGAGGGTGAGCGACGAGAGTCTGTGGTCCTTTCCATCGCTACGCGAGCGACCGAATGGGACACAGTGGATAATTACTTGGAGTATCTTAAGAAGACGCGAACCATCAGCGATGAGCAGGGCAAGCCAGTCGAGTCTAAAGTTACTTATGCACGCAAAAGAGACATCAATGGCGTCGTTTGGGTAGATTCGCTTCAGGTGAACTCGGAGTTGCCGGGTTTTTGGGCTCGCTACGTCGCAACGGTTCACAACAAGTTAGCCATATTGATTACGTATGTCGTTTCGGAAGAAAATTACCAGCGTCTAGCGCCGCAGTTCGAACGGATGGTTGCCTCTTTGCGGCCCAATGCAGAGTTTGACCTGAACATTGCGTCCAAGCAGGGGGACGCTCCCTTGCCTGGGGCAACCAAGCTCGGGCCTTTGCAGGCGAATATATTGCGAGATCGTCTAAAGCCCGCCTCTACATCGTTAAAGAACGATGAGGCTGAGGAAGTAAGCGGAGAATCTTCGCCCTTTGCGCTGCTCGTTTCCTTGGCTTTTCTCGCTGGGGCTGTTTATTGGGTTCTTCGCCGCCGCAAGAAGAAAAGGTCTTAGGGCGGTACGCGGTTACTTTGCTCACCAGGTACGTGGTACCTTTTTAAAAAGGTAGCGCGTACATTGCTGTCCGTACATTGCTGTCCGGTTCCGGAAAAGAATAGAAATTGAAAAGGGCCTGTAGCCAAGGCATTTAGGGTTTTTCGACCAAGAAATTCCCTTGCCGGAGGTTTACAGGCCCCTTTGCGACCAGATCGTTTATCAAAAACCTGCCGGCAAAGGCTATTACCCTGTCTATCGAGGAAAACTGAGACGAGTTTCCTATCGGGATCCGGACACGAAGAAAAAACTAGTCTTCATTACAAATCGCTTCGACTTGGCTACCTCAACCATCTGCGCCTTGTACAAAGCTCGTTGGAAAGTGGAACTTTTCTTCAAGGCATTGAAGCAAAACTTGAAGGTGAAGAAATTCCTCGGAAACAGCGCCAATGCTGTCAAAGCGCAGATTCTCGTGGCTTTAATCGCATTTGTTTTGATCCAGCTTGTTCGTTGGCTGACGAGAACTCGAGTCTCGCTACCCGATGCCATGGCGGCTATCGGAACGCTACTGCTGCTACGTGAGCCTCTACTAAGGCTCTTGGGCTCTCTGCCTCGCGTAACCCGCCACCCGCCCAGCTCTCAGCTAGTGCTACAGCTCTAACGGGAACCGGACAGCAATGTAGCGCGTACCTGTTCGTAACTGTTTTACCTCTTTGCTCCCGGTGTCTTCAGGACTTCAGCAAATGAGAATTTAGGGAGGTTGCCGGGCTTGAGTTTATGAAAATGAAGTACGGGTACGAGGGGGTTGCCCAACTCGGTCGATAGGGTAATCAGAACTCCTGAAATCTCTGGATCATTTGAGTGAACCCAGCGCAGAAAGTGGCTTAGGCTATCAAAGGGAGTTGTTTCGATAAAAGAAGCGTATAAATCCCCACCCGACTCCAGCAAATCAAGCGCTCTCTGAATTGTCTGGATGCAGAGCCAAATATCTGCGGGGGAGTTGAGAGTGTATCCTCCCACCGGCCTCACCGTGATCAGCGTGAATAGGCGAATTTCACGTGCGGTCATGTGCGAACGCAAAGCATCCCAGGTCTTTCTAGAAAAAACATTGCCTATAACTTCAGAGTGATTTTGAGCGGGAAAACCCGCTGGATAGGCGGAAACAGCCAAAGGAGCGATTCGAACCCCCACTAGAGAATCTATCCCTCTTGGGTGAATGAAGACGGCCGAGCCAAAAAGATCGAGAATATGGATTCTTTTAAATGTATGGCGTTGCTTTTCAACAAGGCTTTCAAAATCTACCCCAAACGTCGACCCGTAACTGTAAGATCGTTTGCCATCCTGGCCACAATATTCATCCTCATCAGTTGTAAAATCGCCGCGATGCCAGGGAGCATTTAGGGCAGTATTGAGAACTGCTTTTTTGCAGTTCGTCGCCCAAGTGCCCGCTGACCAAGCACAGGCTAGGCTCACGAAAACTTGAAAACCTGCTTTCATGAGGCGTTTATTATCACGACCACGGAAACTACCTCAAGAGTGCATCATTTACTGAGGTTTAATCCGGGTACGCGGTTACTTTGCTCACCAGGTACGTGGTACCTTTTGGAAAGTACTAGTATTTCAGGGTCGTAATTTCGGTGCCCACGGCTCGGCTGAGTTTTGCCAAGGCCGAGTTGAATTGGTAGACAGTTTGAATGTAATTTTGCCTCGAAGTCCCATCCCCTTCTAAGGCTTCCATCAGATCTTTTGCCGCGGTCACCCCGATGGACCAACCCATCGCACTCCCTACAAACCATTTGCGACCTGTTTTTTTGCGGCGTTCCGCAATCTCAAGTCCCTCGCGGGCTTGCTCCAACTCCCAATAGGCGCGGCTGACTTCGAGCTCGATTCCGGGAGCGGCGTAACTTTCGGTGGCCTTGAGCTTCATGGATTGGGCATTTTCCTCGGCAGCTTCTGCCGCATGTCGTGAGAATTCCAAGTCCAAACGAAGTCCAACAGCAACTCCTCCCTGCACACGATTAAAAAGGTCCATCGCGTAAAACGAGTCTTGTTTATCGCGAACGGGCGACCAGTTCAGGTCGAGCATTCCGGCAACGAACAAAGTGGGGTAACTTTGTGCGCGTTTGGCGCTGGCCAGGGAGTTGCGCGCCACTTGGCCAGCGGCCAAAGCTTTGAGCTCGGGACGAAACGTTTTGGCCAGCCGCAAGTACTCTTCAAGAGGCTTGGGTTCGTACTCCTGCGCGGATAAAGTCACGTCGGGAACGTGCGAAAAAGTTCCTCCCGTCATCCAAAGCACCGCTTTGAGAGCGGTTTGCTTGCCTTGTTTTGCGTAGAGTTTTTTCTGAAGCAAATCATCGTAGGCTATTTTAAGACGATTGAGATCGTGGGGTTTGACGGGATTTTTGCGCTCTTTTCCGCTCTCAGCTTCTTTGAGAGCAGAACCCAAGAACTCACAAAGCGTATTGACGAGCTTTTCCAAGTCGCTCGCCATCAAGTAGGTGTAATAAAAATCCTTGGTCGTTGCGATGACTTCGTTTTTCTTCATTTTCAATAGTTCGCCAGTGGCGATCTCTTGATGTTCCGCCGCTTTTCGGTACCCGGAGATCTGTCCAAACGTCAGCAAGGGTTGGATGATTTGCGTATTACTCGAGAGGTAGGGGCCCCATTTATTAAAATTGCGTACCGAGGACAGCGCATTTCCTCTTTCTTCAAATAACGGCGCGGCTAGAAGCGTGGTCGATCCTCTTGGGTACATGGCTGCTCGAGCACGTCCCACCTGCTGTCGGGCAATCTCAAGATCTTGCTCGGCTTCTTTGATTTGGCCGTTATTGGCATCTACTGCCTTGAGAATGGCCTCGAGACTGGTTGCCTCAGTGAGACGAACCGTTATCGGGGGAGTTTCGTCGGCCTGGGCCTCATTGCTCGGGACAAAGACAGTCACCAGCGTTAGAATTACTAAGAGCCTGGTCATTGCATGCCTGTTCGCCATCATTTACTCCAAATCCAACGCAAACTTTACGAACGCTTCCGTTCGAGCGCTCGCCAGTCGGTTGGGGCATTGAGTCCAAAGCTGCGGAAGTACTATCAAGAATACCAACGTGAGTTTAATGATTATACCGGGATTTCTTCTCGATCTGAACTCGTTCACGAGTTCCTCGACTCCGATATTTTAATCTGCGGAGACTACCACACCCTCCCACAAGCTCAAAGAACGGCTCTGGTATTGCTTTCGGAGGCACTGGCCCCCCTAAAAAAGCGCGGAAAACAAGCTGTTCTTGCCCTGGAAATGCTGCGGTCCAACGACCTAAAACCCGTGGGAGCCTACCTCAAGGGCAAGCTCTCCGAAGCCGCTTTAGTCACCGCGATAGATTTCGAGGGATCGTGGGGCTTTCCGTGGGAGAGTTATCGGCCTTTGTTTGAATTTGCGCGTGAGCACCGAGTCCCGATACTGGGGCTCTCGCCTCCGTCTCACAGAAAGGCCACTCTCTTACAGAGGGACGAGTATGCCGCACAAATCCTCGTGGGCGCAGTGAAGTCCAACCCCCAGTACGCGGTATTGGCCATGATGGGCGATATGCATTTGGGGCAAAATCATCTTCCTGCCGCTGTGCGCAGGGAACTTTCTGCTCAAAATCTCCAAAAGCGCGTGCTTCTCGTCCACCAGAATATCGAACGACTTTACTGGAAGCTGGCCAGCCGCGGACTGGAGCACCAAGTAAGCACGGTTCGTCTCAAGCGTGACAGTTTTTGTGTGATGAACACACCACCTTGGGTCAAGCTTCAGAGTTATTTGCGGTGGGTGGAGTGGACGGCAGACCCTTCAGCGTCCTCGGTGGCTTCCCCGTTGCCAGACATGGACCGAGCTGGGTTTGTCGAAGACTTTGTGGACTTGATTAGAACCATTGAGCGGTTTTTAGGCGTCCCCAAACCGGTGGAGAACGCCTTCGAAGTCCGTTGGGTCGGAGAGGGCTCTTTCTCCAAGAGTAAACCCAGACCGTTTCAGAGAAAGCTTCGACGCGCCCTACTTCAGAGCATTGGGAGCTTATATGTTCCTAGCGAGAAGACTGTGTGGTTGTCGTCCGCAGGGGTGAATGCCGCCTCTACACAAGCTGCAGTTTATCTACACGCATACTTGAGTGGACGTCGCAAAGAATACGAATTCCCTAAACTGGATTTTTACAGCACCGTCTGGATCGAGGCGCTGGGGTTTTTGGGTTCCAAGATAATCAACCCCCACCGCAGGTGTTATGGGCCGATGGATTTTGCCGATGCTGCGCCGGTGCACCCTCTCGCTCGTTGGGTGACCGAACACTTGGAAGCTGAGCGCTCCCCTGGGGCGCGCAGGCGATTTCGCCCTTTAGCGTTGCCTGTGCGCACGACTCACGCTGAAAAGGCTGTTTTTTATTACCGCGCCGCCCGCAGCCTGGGCCAGATCTTGGGCGCTGCGATGATACTGGGTGTATCGGACGGCAAGGTGCCCACCCGTTCGCTTAGGGAATTGTTTTCAACCCCTTTCGACGACAACACAAAAGCGCGCGATCTCTACCTTCGATGGGGTCGGCGTTTGGACCGGCTGGGCCTGCGAGATCGGCTTTACCGCAACTCCTAAATCCCCACGAATTCCGCATTCTTGACACGCCCCCCCCTCCAATGCTTCGATTCGAGGCTTATGAATTTAGAGCAGAAGTTCCAGGAGCTAACGCGTAAAAACCAACAGGCAGAGCTGGGCGGGGGCACGGCCCGCATCGAAGCACAGCATGAACGCGGCAAGATGACCGCACGGGAGCGGCTCGAGTTTTTGCTGGATGAAGGCAGCTTTGTCGAGATTGGAAAGTTCGTCACCCACCGTTGCGCTGACTTTGGAATGGACCAGCAAAAAATCCTCGGCGACGGAGTAGTCACGGGGTACGGCACGGTGGCTGGACGCACTGTCTATGTGTATGCCCAGGACTTTACGGTGTTCGGGGGCTCGCTTTCGGGTGCTCAATCCGCAAAGATTTGCAAAATTCTCGATCTGGCCATGAAAAACGGCGCGCCTGTAGTCGGGATCAACGATTCTGGCGGCGCCCGGATTCAGGAGGGAGTCGAGTCCCTGGGAGGGTACGCCGAGCTTTTTTACCGCAATACCATGGCTTCAGGTGTGATTCCTCAGATCACGGCGATCATGGGGCCCTCGGCAGGGGGAGCGGTGTACAGTCCTGCGCTGACCGACTTCATTTTCATGGTGAAGAATTCTAGTTATATGTTCCTCACCGGTCCCGATGTGATCAAAACCGTCACCCACGAAGATGTTACGATGGAAGAGCTGGGGGGCGCTGTTACCCATAGCGCTCGAAGTGGTGTCTGCCATTTTGCGAGTGAAGATGAAAAGGGCTGTTTGCTCTTGATCCGCGAGCTTTTGAGTTATTTGCCCGCGAATAATGTGGATGATGTTCCTTCGATTAAAGCGGACGACCCGGCAGACCGGCAGGAGCCCAAACTACGCACGCTCATTCCAGATAATTCCCGCCAAGCGTATGACATGAAAGAAGTCATCGAGTCGGTGGTGGATAATCACTATTTCTTTGAGGTTCAAAAGGACTTCGCCCAAAACATGGTGGTGGGTTTTGCCCGTCTCAAAGGACGCAGCGTGGGGATTGTTGCCAATCAGCCCAAAGTCCTGGCGGGTTGTTTGGACAATAATGCTTCGATGAAATCCGCTCGATTTGTCCGGTTTTGTGATGCGTTCAATATTCCGCTGATTACCTTCGTGGACGTTCCAGGTTTCTTGCCCGGCACTGAACAGGAGTTTGGGGGCATCATCCGCCACGGGGCAAAACTTCTCTATGCTTACGCCGAGGCCACTGTACCAAAAATCACTGTAATCACCCGCAAGGCTTATGGTGGCGCTTACTGTGTGATGTCTTCAAAGCACCTTCGCTCGGACATCAACTATGCTTACCCCAGCGCTGAAATCGCTGTTATGGGTGCGGATGGTGCCGTGGCGATCATTCACCGTTCTGCTATCGGCAAAGCTTCGGATCCGGTTAGAGAAAAAGACCGCTTGGTCCAAGAGTACACTGACACTTTTGCAACTCCCTATAAGGCCGCGGAACTGGGTTTTGTCGACGAGGTGATCTACCCGGAGCAAACCCGCGTGAAGCTGATCCAAGCCCTGGAAATGCTCAAGAATAAGCGAGATCGCCTTCCGCACAAAAAGCACGGCAATATTCCGCTGTAAGAGGAAAAAATGGGATTTACTCCGAAACGCATCTTAGTTGCAAATCGAGGGGAAATTGCTCTTCGGGTCATTCGAGCCGCCCGGGAAATGGGGCATGTTCCACTCGCCATTTATTCCACTGCAGACCGCCTGTCTCGGCATGTTTCTCTCGCCGACGAAGCTGTCTGTGTTGGAGAAGGACCCTCTACCCAGAGCTACTTGGACATTGCTTCGGTAATGAAAGCTGCTGTGGAAATGAAGGCGGACGCCATCCATCCTGGCTACGGGTTCTTGTCGGAAAAAGCCGATTTTGCCAAAGCTGTGGTCGATGCAGGGATGGTTTTTATCGGGCCAGCTCCTGAGTCGATTACGTCGATGGGGGACAAAGTGATGGCTCGCCGGACGATGGAAAAAGTAGGCTTACCACTCGTGCCGGGCACCAAGGACGGATTGACTGACGAAAACGAAGCTTTTCGACAGGCAAAGGAGATTGGTTTTCCGCTCATGATCAAAGCGTTGGCAGGCGGCGGTGGACGGGGAATGCGCCTGGTGGGCGAGGAAGGGGAGTTTCTCAATCTGTTTCGGCGCGCATTTTCAGAAGCAAGCAAAGCATTCGGGGACGGTCGCCTCTATTTAGAGCGTTACGTTTCTTCCCCGCACCACATCGAAGTGCAGATCATTGCCGATAAGCATGGGAATGTCTGCCATCTATTTGAGCGAGAGTGTTCCGTTCAGCGACGCCACCAAAAGGTCATTGAAGAGAGCCCCAGCCCGTTTGTCACTGAGCAGACCCGCCAGAGGATTTGCGATGCTGCCGTTCGCGCTGTGAAGGAACTCCGTTATGTCAACGCAGGAACAATCGAGTTCTTGATGGACGAAAAACAAAATTTCTACTTCATGGAGATGAACACCCGTCTCCAAGTGGAACACCCAGTGACTGAATGGGTTACGGGGTGCGACTTAGTCAAGGAACAGATTCGAGTCGCCTTTGGAGAGCGGCTTTCTTTCACCCAGGAGCAGATCGATCACCGCGGTCATTCCTTGGAATTCCGCATATGCGCAGAAGATCCTGAAAAGTTTCTCCCCCAAGCGGGCCGCATTACCGGGGTTTCCATGCCCGCGGGTGTGGGGGTCAGGGTGGATACGCATATTTATCGAGGGTACGAGATCCCGGTGTTTTACGACTCGATGATCGCAAAGGTCTCGGTTTGGGGGCGCACTCGAGAAGAAGCCATCAACCGCGGGAGAGCTGCGTTGCGCGACACCGTGATCAACGGCATCAAAACCAATATTCCGCTCTTATTGCAGCTTTTGGACAACCCAAAGTTCCTTGGTGGAAATTACACTACGCGTTTGATTGGTGAGGACTTCCATTACAAAGAGCGATCGGTGCCTTCAGATGAATTGCGCATGGCCATGATGGCTGCTGCAGTATCGGCCTATACCAGAGAGTTTAAGGGTGCGGTTTCTGGCGGGGACGAGAACTCTCGTTGGCGGTCGCTTGCGCGCAGGGAGGCGCTCCGATGATTTTTTTTGTACGCCATGGCGAAGAAGAACACACGGTTCGAGTGGAGAGCCGTAACGGCCAGCTGTTGGTAAAGTTCGACAAGGAAGAAGAACAGCAGGCGGACATCGCCTACTTTGGGAACGATTGCAGCTTTATCCAGGATCGCCGCGTTTTTTCTGCCAATGTCGTGAGCGCAAAAGACGAGGCCACTGTATTCAACCCTCAAGGAAATCTTCGATTTGAAGTGGAGAGTGAGTATCGGCGCATTGTTGGCCTGCTGCGGGGACAGGACCTGACTCAGGAAAACAACGTCTACGCCAAAATGCCTGGAAAAATCGCCAAACTTTCAATCAAGGTGGGCGACACAGTCGAAAAAGGCGCCCCGCTTTTGGTGATGGAAGCCATGAAGATGGAAAACGAAATTCGAAGCACTATTACCGGAAGCGTTGTGAACGTCTGCGTCAAAGAGGGGCAGGCAGTAGAAACCGGGGCCTTGTTGGTTGAGCTAACCCCTGCCGAAGAATAGCCCTTTGCAATAGATCCGCGTTTCGTCGAGAATAAGTGGGAAGAAACTTCCCCATGAATAACGCGGCACTCCGTAAACCCACTATCCTTCCGCTATTCAACGTGTACACGCTGGCGGGGATCCTCGTCGTGGTGTACATCGCCGTGACGCTCTTTTTGCGGATGCTTTGGCGTGATAAGCCGGGCATTGAGTACTTATACTTTCTGACGCTGCTTCAGTGGATTCCAGTCATCATCGCGTTTACTAGAGGGCACTTTACTTATCTCTCGTTCATCATGGTGTTTCACTTTTTTCAGCTTTCTTTGCCCAAGATGTTTTTGTTCGCCGAGAACGAAAATCTATTGCAGACGTCTCCATACATCCTCGAAGCGATTAAAGAACAGATTCTCTGCACGACGATTATCATTTTGGTCTACTACTCCTGTAGAGCATTCTTTTTTAGCGCCAGTGCTGAAAAAGAAAAGTTCCAGTTGCTTACCCTCTCTCGTGCTCAAGTAGTCATTCTCTCGTGCTATGTTTTATTCGTTCCTCTGTTCCTGCACAAGTTGCCCGCTTGGTTCTTGTCCGTGCACTTTCTGCTCCTTTCAGCGGATATTGTGCTTCTCTTTACTGCGAGTTCTCCGGGAAATGAGTACTTGGTTTTTTTCACGAAAACGGCCGCCATTTTAGGCTCGTTCAATTACTTTTTGAATACCGGAATGATGACGCTCATGGGCGCCATTATCTACCTGTGTGCATTGGTCGCCTGTCTGAAAAAGCGGTATACCGTGCTTTCCCTCATTGTCTTTGCGGTGGTGGGCATGTCTGCCATTCAAACAGTCAAGGGCGCGTATCGGCAGCTGATTTTTGAAAACTGGACGGCGACGACCAAAGAAAGGCTTCTGTACTTAGGTGAGCTTTTGTACGCGAAGTATGTCGAAGATGAAGATGCCGAAATAGACGAAGAAGACGCAGACAAAATCGACGATATTGGGACTACGCTCATCAGCGGTTTCATGCGCGCCGGTGATGACTCCTTGGAACGCGTGCTGGAGGCCACCCCGAGCCGGGTTCCTTTTTGGAAGGGGGAGACTTATATGAGTATTCCCTTCATGTTTATTCCACGTGCGTTTTGGCACGATAAACCCACTCGTCACTTCTGGAATAAATATGGCCGGGTATACGGAATTCTGTCCGAAGACGATTTTGATACGTCAGTGGGGATCTCGTTTCTCGCTGAAGCGTACATGAACTTTGGCTATACGGGCATGTACGTCCTCTCGATGGTAATGGGACTCCTCTTCGTTCTGGTCGAAAAATCCTCGTTCTACATTATGGGCGGCTACTTTTATTTTCCGTACATCGTGTTGCTAACACCGCTCTTGGCTCCCGGAAGCGACTTAGGATCTATGTTGAACAGTCTTTGGGTGATTCTTGCCGTTTTTGCATTTGGTCGTTCTATTTTGCTGCACATGGCCCGTCGAGACGACTACACTTAACGAACCCACTTTTTTCTAGCTGCGCAAAGTGAAAGTCGCGTGCTTTGTGATGTACAAAGTACAAGTTCATGAACTCATCTCCGGCGCGGATCAAAACCGCTTCATATCCCAGTGATTGAATATTTTGAACACCGCCGTAGAGTGGGTCCATTAAACCGCCAAGTTGTCGCTCCCAGCGCGATAGTGCGCGCTTTAAGGTTTCTGTCGAAAGCTCGTAGGGGCGCAGGTCGTCAATTTGGTCGCGCAACATAAAATCAAAAGTATAAAGAATCTCCGGGAGGGTTCGTCCCAGCTCTGCGGGGTCCAAGCGCTTGAAAATGAGGTAGGGGAGTTCC
Source organism: uncultured Pseudobdellovibrionaceae bacterium (assembly GCA_964611895.1). Classification (GTDB taxonomy): domain Bacteria; phylum Bdellovibrionota; class FAC87; order UBA2466; family UBA2466; genus JAIEOG01. The sequence goes on along the minus strand of CAZTDN010000001.1, from coordinate 23,086 downwards.
GAGCGGTAGGGGAATTTTCGCAGGAGCGACGGCATGGGGCGCAGAGGCGCATCCGCTATCCTGGAATTCACCAAACCAAGATAATCCACAGTATCGCGGTCTGCATAAAACATAATCGTCGCGAGTTCCGAAGAACCAATTCGGTCCGTTGGGCGGGTGGTGGCTTTGAAGTGCGCGCCTAGCTGCGAGAGATTCTGAATTCGGTAATGGCCTCGGGATATGGTGGGTGCATGGATTCTGGCGAGGGTTCTGCGGTGGGAAAAAAAGTTTTCCGCCATTTTCCACGTAGATGAGATTGGCCATAATGAAGAAATTAGAAAAAACACCCCGCCAACGCAGCCGGTGAGAATCAAACCCCTTCGAGTAGAGTGGGTCCAGGCGTGCATCGCCCGAATCGCCACTAAAATGCATAACCAAAAACTCAGTGGCAGGAAGTACCTTCCCCAATAGCTGGGAAACCAATCTCCTCCTGATAGGTAGTAGGGGGCAGTAAACACCGCAAGCGTGCTCAAGACAGCGTAGAGAATGCGTTCGTTTGCCAAGCGGACTTCTGGTAAGAGGTGTCTAAAACAGAACAGCGCGAGCAGTAGAGTGACCGCGTGTGAAGCGACTGCATCTCCAATGGCGTTGCGAATCCCTACCGCAAAAAAGAAGAGGCTCCCGGTCGCAGCTTTGTAGCGAACCGGAGTGGGGAGCAGGTGACCAAACTGCACTGCGCGATAAACCGTCAGGGCCACTATGGGCGCAGTGGTGGCTGCTAACCCCAAACCTTGGTTCAAAAGTGAAATCCTGCGATACCGCCCCCACAGTAAGAATAGCAAAATGCTTAGCAGAGCTGCTTCTACGCGCAGCCAGGGCAACAGTGCGAGGCCCATCAAACCCCACTTGGGCGAATCACCGATGAATAGCCCATAGAGAATCCACATCACGCAGGCGGTAAAAACCGTCGCTGCAAATCCGGAGGCTGCGTTGAAAATCAGCGGGGGGAATAGGCTTAGAAACAAAAACGCGAGGGGTTCGAGTTTTGGGGCCTGGGCTAGGGGGAGAAAGCGCGCCGCGGCGGCTAGACAGGCAATCCCTCCTGCGTAACTCATGAGAAAGGCGCCTTCGAGAAGCGGCATACCCCACCGGTGCAACAGGCCCAGGAGCGCGTAGGGAAGAAAATCGACCGTGCCTTCATCCCAGGAAAACCGGTTGAAGGAGAATTTCCCCTCCTGTACGAGGTGCAGCGAGTGTCTGAGATTGATAAATACTTCGTCCCAGGGTTGCAGCAGAAAAAACCAAAGCCCGGAATAGCAGGCGAGGGAAGCGGCAAAGGCGAGGCGCTTCCACCTGGGGCTCTGATTCTGATGGTAGGCAACGCACGCCGCTAGAGCGACAGCGAACGAAACCAAAGTCCCGAGCTGTCCGATGAGTGGGATCCCCTTGATTAGGAAAAATCCGCCAAAAAGGGAGTCGAACGTGCCTGGATACGGGGTGGGGGAAACATAGTAATGGAGTGGGTTCAAAGTCATTTTCGTCTAACGCACCGCCTATACGAAAAAAGCAGAAGAAAACCGATTAGTAGTAGCCAGTCTCATTTCGTAATGAGCGATTTTGGAGAGAGCTTATCATGCTCGATTTAGTCTTTCATTGGTACGCGTACTGCGAAGTCTATGCCGTTCTGCTGGTTTGGGTAGTGGTCCCTCTTTCCTACTTAGGAATTTACCTTTACATGCACCGCCGTGCAGCGGCGGTAGCTATCGATGAGTCTAAACACGATGCACATTAACGACGTACTCAAGTCAGCGGTTCAAAGCGGCGCTTCGGATATTCACCTTTCTTCGGGGGATCGGATCTGGTGCCGTGTGGACGGTGAGCTTCAGGCGATCACCCAACGGCCAATCAGTGCGAAGGAAACTGAGGCTTTGATTGGGGCCATTCTTTCTGAATCTGAGAAAGCGGAATTGAAAGATAAGCTCAACCTGGACAAGAGTTATTTTATCGATGGTTTGGGCAATTTCCGCGTGAACGTGTTTTACACGCGTCGTGGAATCGGAGCTGTGATTCGCGCTCTGCCATCTCGTATTCCGACAATAGAGGAATTGGCTCTTCCTCCGGCAGTGAAAGCGCTTGCCCACTTGCCCAAGGGATTGATTTTGGTCACTGGTCCAACGGGTTCTGGAAAGTCGACAACACTTGCGGCGATAGTCAATTACCTAAACGAAAACTTTGCCTACCATATTTTGACTATTGAAGATCCGGTGGAGTTTATCCATACAAGCAAAAAGGCGCTCGTGAACCAGCGCGAGATTGGGCACTCTTGTCCCAGTTTTGCGGCGGCTCTAAAGTACGCAATGCGCGAAGATCCCGATGTGATTCTCATCGGCGAAATGCGTGATCTAGAGACTATCAGCCTTGCGTTGACCGCTGCAGAAACGGGACATCTTGTCCTCGGGACTTTGCATACCCGAGGTGCAGCTTCGACTATTGACAGGATTATTGAGACGTTTCCTGCCGAGCAGCAAGAGATGGCTCGTGGAATGTTGGCCGACTCTCTTCAGGCCGTGCTGAGCCAAACACTCGTAAAACGCGCTGAAGGCGCGGGTCGGGTTGCGGTGCATGAGTTGATGGTAATGAATTGGGCTATTTCGAACTTGGTTCGAGAAGGTAAGACATTCCAGATTCCGTCGATAATTCAGACAGCTAAAAAAGAGGGAATGATTCTAATGGAAGCGCATGCGCGGGAGCTCATGGCTTCTAATACGATCTCAGCAGAAGATGCAGAAGCGTTGATAGGTGCCCAGAACCGCACGGTGACAACGGCGCCACCCACCCCTGCGGTGGTAACAGCGCCACCACTTAAAGCCGCGGCCCCCAAAGCCGTAGCGCCTAAACCGCCTAAGCTGGAACTAGAACAAGACGAAATCGAAGTGCTAGGGTTGGAAATGGAATCCACCTATACCGCCCCCAAGCCTCCTCCAAAACCGTCTGAACCCGCTACGGTTTCCAGTCCCAAAAACCCCGCGCGTCCCTTGCCCTTGCCGACAAAAAAAACGGGTTAGCGAAACTGTTTCTGGCGGAGCTCGAACAAAGCTTTGAGGACGTTGAGATACGTTTTCCATTGGAGTGTTGCCCACGAAGAATTCCCTAACTGGCGGGAGTGGAAAATGACCGGGTGCTCGTAAATTTCTATTCGAGATCGGTAAGCTGCATAAAGCGTCTCTGCATCAAAGGAAAAACCAGTTTTAGGGGCGAGGCCCTCGGCAATACGGCGCAATAAAACCGCGGGAAAAATCTTCGGCAACCCATTGGTGTCTTGAACAGGCATCCTCAAAACGATGCGCGTTAAGAGCGAGTAGATTTTCGAAATCAGCCGCTTTGAAAAAACGTCTGCACGTTTCACCCGCAGGCCCTTGTGAACTGCCTCAGGTGTCTGTTGCGCACTGCTCCAAATATTTAAAACATCTGTGGCGGAAACCTGTCCGTCGGCGGGAATCCACCCAATGTGCGTGCTTTCGGCGGCGGCTGCCAAGACCCCCGCACGGATTCCCCCTCCGTACCCGAGATTCGTTTCCAGGCGGATTGACTGGCTCCAGGGATAGCGAGCGCAGATGTATTCGATTTGATGGGAAGATTTGTCCGTGCTTCCGTTATCTACCCAGAGAACTTGCTCCACCCCGGCCTTTCGAGCTTGGGTCTTTTCCAAGTCGGTTGCCAACGGCAGCAGGTTCCCGGCTTCGTTAAAGACCGGGATGATGAGTGTCAGCCGGTTCACGGTTTGAAGTTCCTCGAAGTGGTTCGTTTGACTCAAGCTGGCGCTGGTGTAGAACGGCTAAATGAACGAAATTCCCACAAATAGACCCCGAACTCCCCAATCCAACCCCATGTCTAAATATATCGATCACACGCAGCTTCGTCCAGGCGTGGGAGAAGCCGAACTCAAACAAGCTTGCGAAGAGGCGCGCGAATTTGGGTTTTATTCCGTCTGCGTCTACTGGAATCAAGTAGCCAAAATCGCTCCGTGGTTGGCCGGGACGGGAGTGCTTCCGATCGCGGTGGTGGGGTTTCCGGGCGGAGACGTCGAAACGCAGGAAAAAGTGCGCGAGACGCTCCAGGCTATTGCCGACGGCGCAAAAGAAATCGATATGGTTGTGAACCGCAAGCTCCTCACTTCCGGCGATACCGAAGGTGTTTTGAAGGATATTCAAGCCGTGGTGCAAGCCGCGGGTGGAGCCCCTGTGAAGGTAATTTTAGAAACAAGTGAACTGAGCGATCCACAAAAGCGGCAGGTTTGTGAATTAGCCGTCCGGGCGGGGGCGAAGTTCGTCAAAACATCGACTGGCTTTTCTGGCGGAGGGGCCGTGGCTTCGGATGTCGCCTTGATGCGCCAGGTGGTGGGGCCGAATATTGGGGTCAAAGCCAGTGGAGGCATCCGTACCTACGAAAAAGCGCTCGAAATGATTAGCGCAGGGGCATCGCGTCTGGGCACTTCGGCTAGCGTCGATATCGCAAAGGGCGGTAGTGCTTCGGAGGGCGGCTACTGATGGGCACTGCACCCCGATCGCGGCGAGTGGTTTGCCTCGTCGCCGACGGATTTGGAGTGGGAGCCTCTCCCGATGCGGGCGGCTACGGAGACCTGGGTTCCGATACACTCGCCAATACAGCACGTGCTGTGGGTGGGCTGCGTTTGCCTACCCTCGAAAAGCTAGGGCTTGGGTGTTTGACTCAAGTTCCCGGAGTATCTTCTGTCCCAAGCCCCCAAGCGCGAGTGATGAAGCTGCAAGAACGCAGTTCGGGCAAAGACACCACAACAGGTCACTGGGAGTTGGCGGGTTTGGTCACTCGCGAGCCGTTTGCACTTTTTCCTCAGGGCTTTCCTCCTGAGTTGATCCATGCGTTTATTCGCGAAGCAGGGGTTCCGGGTGTTTTGGGCAACCGTGCAGCGAGTGGCACGACGATTATCGAAGAATTAGGCGAAGAACACCAGCGCTCCGGCAAGCCGATTGTCTACACTTCGGGGGACTCTGTTTTTCAAGTTGCAGCCCATGAAAAAACATTTGGCTTGGATAGGTTGCTCCAGATTTGTGAAGTGGCGCGTCGTTTGACGTTGGGCATGAAAATCGGACGGGTGATTGCACGTCCGTTTACCGGGGATTCCGCTCAGACATTCAAACGTACCGAACATCGCCGAGACTACTCCATCGCTCCGGGGAAAAATGTTTTGGACGTTCTGTTCGAAGCGGGGGTGGAAGTTCTGAGTGTGGGGAAAATAGACGATATTTTCAATCACCGCGCCATCACGCGCGGAGACCATACCGGAAACAATCGAGATAGCCTTCGAGTGACCTTAGAGTTTCTCAAGGGTTGCCGAGGAAAGCCGGCATTTATTTTTACCAACCTGGTAGATTTTGACATGCTCTACGGACACCGGCGGGATCCGCGAGGGTATGCCGGAGCTCTAGCGGAGCTCGACGCCTTTTATCCCCAGTTGCTTCAGGAGCTGCATGGGGACGACTTGCTTTTGCTCACCTCGGATCATGGATGCGATCCTACTTTTCGGGGGACCGATCACACGCGCGAGTATGTGCCCCTCATCGCCTATGGCCCAGGTATTTCTGGTGGGTATGGGGGAGTCCGTGAGACTTTCGCGGACGTGGGGGCCACGGTTTTGGATGCTTTTGGCATTTCTAATTCGGGGCTGCCGGATCTTGGCAGGAGTATCTTGGGTCCTTTGCCAGTATGAAATTCGAAGTCACTGAATTAATCCGCAAGAAAAGGCGCGGTGAAAATCTGTCCGAAGCGGAGCTTCAGTTTTTATTAACGGGATACCTGCAGGGACAAATCCAGGACTACCATCTGTCGGCGTTTATGATGGCTGTCTGTTTTCAAGGGATGAGCAAGTCTGAGATGCACAGCTGGGCCACGTTGATGTGGCGATCCGGCATTACTTTTCCGCGCCAGCCCAGGCGAGATTTTTGGATTGATAAGCATAGCAGCGGAGGGGTTGGCGACAAAACTTCGTTGATTCTCGTGCCGCTAGTGCATGTGGCGGCTGAAAAAACCTTGGGTTCCGGGGCGGTTAAAATCCCCATGATTTCAGGTCGAGGTTTGGATTTTACCGGGGGCACTTTGGACAAGCTGGATTCCATCCCCGGCTTTCGTTCGGACATCTCCGTGGAAAAAGCGCTTTCGCTATTGCAGAAGAACGGATTTTTCATGGCCGGGCAGACTGCAGATTTGGCACCTGCGGATCGGTTGCTCTACGCGCTACGAGATGTAACCGCCACTGTCGATTGTATTCCGCTCGCTGTTTCCAGCATCATGAGCAAAAAGCTCGCGGAAAACCTGGATGGTTTGGTTTTTGATGTAAAGCATGGCAGGGGAGCGCTAATGCCCGATGCCGTTCAGGCGCGAGAACTTGCCCTTGCCCTAACCGGAGTCGCCACCGCACAGGGCGTGCGAGCGACAGCGGTGTTGACTTCGATGCAAGAACCGCTGGGTTGGAAAGTAGGCAATCAGCTCGAAGTGGAGGAGTGTGCGGATTTCTTGTCTGGAAAACCCCGTGAGCGAGGTCTCGAAGAGGTCACGCTCAAACTCGCCGCGGAAATGCTTGTATTGGCGTCCGGGGGCAAGCTCAATGCCGATCAAGCGCTGTTGGCGTGCCACGACCAATTGGAAAACCAAGCAGCTTACCCCACTTTTGTGCGGATGTTTGAGGCCCAAGGCGGCGACTGGAATGCTTTTTGTGCACGGCGTGTAATACTGGAGTCGCGCCCGAAATTCTCGGTGGGCGCTCCATCATCGGGTTTTTTGGCCCGCGTGGATGCACTGGCCGTTGCAAAACTGGTTCGTAGTCTAGGCGGAGGTCGGCAGCACAAAGAAGCCTCGATCAATCCCGACGTCGGGGTGATTCTTCACAAAAAAGTGGGCGATGCTGTGCAAAAGAATGATACGGTTTTCGATGTGGTTTTTTCGGACGCTCGGGCTGCGCAGGAATTCCAGCTCCGTGTGGAGGATTTTCTGGAGGTTTCTCCGTCGCCATCGCTTCCTACAGAGTGGATAACAGAGGTAATTCATGCTTAAGAAACTCAAAGACGCACAGAGCTTTTTGATGAAAGAGTGCGATTCGTTTCCGGACACGGTCATTGTCATGGGGAGCGGAATGAGCGGTGTCTTGTCGGATCTTGAGGTCGAAGCGGAAATTAGTTTTGGTGAAATTCCCCACATGCCCCAGGCCACAGTGGAAGGCCATATGGGCAGGCTTAGCATCGGCAAGCTTGCCGGCCGACGCGTGGCGATTTCTCGCGGGCGTATTCACTACTACGAGGGCCACCCGATCCAGATGGTAGTTTTTCCCTTTAGGGCAATGGCGTTGGCAGGGGCAAAGAATTTTTTCCTCACGAACGCTGCCGGTGGACTGCATCCAGAGATGAAACCCAGTTCCCTGCTGTTGATCCGGGATCATCTGAATCTCATGGGAACAAACCCGCTCTTTGGCGCTAACCTCGCCGAATTGGGGCCTCGCTTTCCCGATTTGACCTATTTGTACGATTTACAGTTGAGAGAGATTTTCAAAAAGGCCGCGGCCAAAAACGGCATCGCACTTCCCGAAGGGGTTTATGTGGGTGCGCATGGGCCTTCTTATGAAACTCCGTCGGAAATTCAGATGTACCGCAAACTCGGTGGAGATGTCGTGGGAATGTCCACGGTCCCCGAAGCCATTGCGTTGCGCCACATGGGGTGCCGAGTGGCTGCAGTTTCTTGCATTACTAATTTGGCGGCGGGAGTTACTGGCGAGACTATGAACCACGAAGAAGTCTTGGAAGCCGCCCGCAGCGCGCACCAGATCTTGGGTAAGTTACTCCATGACGCGGTGGCGGGGTTGGGAGAGGCAAAGTGAGCAAAGGGCAGCGAAAAAGTATTCCTAAAAAGTGGCAGGCGCTTTTTCAGAAAGCTCTAGAAGTTCAAAAAAAATCCCATTCGCCTTACTCCGGTTTTGCGGTGGGATGCGCTTTGGAGGACGAAAAAGGACGAGTTTTTACTGGGTGCAATGTAGAGAACGCCAACTTTTGTGAATCCATCTGTGCAGAACGAACGGCCATTGTGAAGATGGTTTCCGAAGGGGGTCGCAAAGTGCGTCGAATTGCGATTATTACCCAGGCGGTGGAGCCGTGCTTTCCTTGCGGGGGGTGCCTTCAAGTGATTCAGGAGTTCGGATTGCCGAAGGTTATCGCTATCGGTCGTGACGGTTTGAAGTTTGAGGAGATAGAATTCGACTCTTTGTTGCCGCGCCGATTTTCGGGTGAGAGGTTGAAAGAGGGGTAGGTTGTGACTGAGGCCAAGCTGTGGGTATGGGGTGGGACGGCACTCGTGCCTGGTCGTCCAAGCGGTGTGCTTGAGGATTGCGCTCTCGGCATTGCTGATGGAAAAATCGTTTTCTTGGGGACGCGCGCACAGGCCCGTCCTGCGCCTAACGCTAAGAAGATCGATGCTACCGGGTGTTTGGTTCTCCCTGGGTTAGTCAACGGCCATACACATTCGGGCATGTCTTTGCTGCGAGGGTTAGCGGACGATTTGCCGCTGGAGCCTTGGTTACGCCAAGTAATTTTTCCCGCGGAACGGAAATGGGGATCGCCGGAGTTTGTCTATTGGGGGACATTACTCGCCTGCGCCGAAATGATCCGCAGCGGCACCACCGCGTTTAATGACATGTATTATTTCGAGGAAGAAGCGGCACGAGCTGCGAGTGAAGCTGGGCTGCGGATGGTTGCGGGGCAATCTCTCACCGAAGAAAGTGACATCGACAAGACCGGTAGCGACATCACCGCCTCTTTCGATAAGTTCCGAAAAAAGATTTCAGATTATCCTCTGGTTACCCCCGCTTTGGCGCCGCATGCGGTGTATAGCGTTTCCGAAAAGTCCTGGAAGGCAGTCCTCGCCTACTCGCGCGCGAACCAGGTGCGGATCCACACGCACGTTTCTGAGACAACGACCGAAGTCGAAACTTGCCAAAAGCAATATGGCAAATCCCCGGTGCAGTTTTATGAAAGCATTGGACTCTGGGAATTGCCGGTGACCGCAGCGCACACCGTTTGTTTAGACCCTCGCGATATCGAGATTCTTGGGAAACACCGCGTTGGGGTGGTGCATAATCCTGAGTCCAATATGAAACTTGGCACTTTGGCCGCCCCCGTGGTGGAGCTTCGCCGCGCAGGGGCGAGGGTTGCGCTTGGTACAGATGGGTGTGCAAGCAACAACAATCTCGATTTGCTTGAAGAAGCGGATTTTGCCGCGAAGCTTCAATCGTTTAAGTACGGAGCAGGAGCGCTCAAGACTGCAGAAGTTTTTGCGATGTTGACCTCAGAAGGCGCAGTGGCCGCAGGCTTTGGAGAAAATACCGGTAGACTTGAGGTTGGTTGTGCGGCGGATGTGATTGCAGTAGAAGTTTCGGCGCCCCACGCGGTGCCTCTTTATAATCCCTACTCCCACATTGTTTATAGTGCGTCGGGTCGGGATGTGCGGCATTCCATTGTGAATGGCCAGGTGCTTTTGGAAAATCGCAACCTCATGACGCTGGATGAACAAGAAATCGTCCGAGAAGCAGCAAGCTGGGCGCGACGCATTATCGCTTGAGATGAATTGACCAATTCTTCAATCAGCGCGAAAATTTAGCTGTAGTTTTCAAAGCACATTTTTCCCACAAAAAAAAGGAGACTCTATGTCCGGGGCCAACATAGACATCAAGAACTTCATCGGCGGACTCCAAGACCTGGACAAGCACAAGAAGTTTAACTGGGAAGGGACTTTCCAACAGTATGTGGAAATCGTACGTGAGCGCCCCGAGGTCACGCGCAATGCGTTTCAGCGAATGTACGACCTCATCATGAGTTTTGGCGTTGAGGAGTACGTCGAGTTTAAGAAGAAAATCGTCTCGTATAATTTCTTCAAGGATCCTATTGATAACGGCAAGGACGCCGTTTTTGGTTTGGACGTTTCTTTGATGAAGCTGGTGAACACGCTCAAAGCCGCGGCGCAGGGCTTTGGTCCCGAAAAACGTGTAATTCTCTTGCACGGCCCGGTGGGAAGTTCCAAGAGTACAATCGCTCGCCTACTCAAAAAAGGGGTGGAGTGGTATTCGCACACTGAAGAAGGTGCGCTTTACACTTTTAAATGGCGTATTGAAAACCCAGATCTCGCCAAAAAGATCCTGGGGGGTTCCAAGGAATTTTTGAGCCCAATGCATGAAGAGCCGCTGAAGCTTTTGCCATTAGATTTTCGCAAGAAATTTGCCGAAGAAATCAACCGTGGGCGAAAAGAAGGGCACCGAGTTGTTATCGAAGGCGATCTATGCCCTCCGACGCAGTATATTTTTGACCAGCTCATGCTGCACTATCAAGGCGATTGGACAAAGGTCATCGACCATGTAGTGGTGACACGGTTGCTCTTGTCGGAAAAAGGCCGTGTGGGCATTGGAACCTTTCAGCCAAAGGACGAGAAGAATCAAGATTCCACTGAGCTTACGGGCGATATCAACTACCGCAAGATCGCAGAATATGGTTCAGACTCGGATCCCAGGGCATTTAACTTTGATGGTGAGTTCAACATCGCGAATCGAGGTGTGGTTGAGTTTATCGAAGTCCTCAAGCTGGATGTCGCGTTCTTGTATGACTTGCTCGGCGCTTCTCAGGAGCACAAAGTAAAGCCCAAGAAATTTCCCCAAACCGACATTGATGAAGTCATCATTGGCCATACGAACGAGCCGGAGTATCGCAAACTGCAGAACAATGAGTTCATGGAAGCTTTGCGCGATAGAACGGTAAAGATCGATGTTCCGTATATCACCAAGCTAAACGAAGAGGTCAAAATCTATCGCAAGGATTTCAACCCTCGCAAGATCAAAGCAAGCATTGCTCCACACACCATTGAAATGGCATCGATGTGGGCTGTATTGACGCGTTTAGAGGCGCCCAAGAAAGCCAATCTGACCCTTCTCCAAAAGCTGAAACTTTATAACGGTAAAACGCTTCCGGGTTTTACCGAGGATAATGTGCGTGAGTTGAGAAAAGAAACCACGCGCGAAGGGCTGGAGGGGATTTCTCCGCGCTATATTCAGGACAAAATTTCGAATGCGCTGGTGAACTCCAAGGATGGAAGCGTCGCCTGTTTGAACCCCTTTATGGTTTTGAATGAACTAGAAGGCGGTTTGCGGCACCATTCGTTGATTTCTTCCGAGGAAAAACGCAAGCACTACCGCGATCTTCTCCAAGTGGTTAAGCAGGAATACGAAGATATCGTAAAGAGCGAAGTTCAAAGAGCTATTTCCGCGGATGAAGAAGCGATGGCTCGCCTGTGTGCGAACTATATCGACAACGTCAAAGCCTTTACCCAGCGGGAACGTGTGAAGAACAAATTTACCGGTCAGGATGAAGAGCCAGATGAGCGTTTAATGCGGTCTATCGAGGAAAAAATCGATATTCCGGAAAGCCGAAAAGAGGACTTCCGTCGCGAGGTCATGAACTACATCGGGGCTTTGGCCATCGAGGGCAGGCAGTTCGACTATAAGACGAACGAGCGGCTCCACAAGGCACTGGAACTCAAGCTGTTTGAAGATCAAAAAGACACCATCAAGCTAACCAGCTTGGTGTCCAATGTCGTCGATGCAGCGACTCAGGAAAAGATCGATGTCGTGAAGGCTCGCCTCATCAAGTACTACGGTTATGATGAAGTTAGCGCGACGGACGTCTTAAATTTCGTCGCCTCGATTTTTGCACGGGGCGATGTAAAGCGTAAGTAGATCTACCCGAGTTCTTAAAAAACGAGGAAGGCCTTCATGAACGCTGGCATCAAGCGAGATCATTTGCGCTTTAAGCAAATTGTTAAAGGCAAGATCAAGCAGAATCTCAAAAAGTACATTACCCAGGGTGAGCTGATTGGCCGTCAGGGCAAGGACTACGTCAGCATCCCTGTGAATCAGATCGATCTGCCTCGTTTTCAGTTTGGGCAGAAGCAAGGCGGGGGTGTGGGGCAAGGGGACGGCAAACCCGGCGACGCGCTCGGCCAGGGGCAGGAAGAGGGTGCGCAACCTAAAGCCGGCAATCAAGAAGGCCAGCACTCCATGGAAGTTGAAGTGACGTTGCAGGAGTTGGCGGCCATGTTGGGGGACGAGCTGGAGCTACCGCGGATTGAACCCAAGGGCAGTGGGGCTTTGGCGGCCAGTCGACACAAGTATTCTGGTATCAACACGGTAGGCCCAAATAGCCTTCGCCACGTAAAACGCACCTACAAGCAGGCGTTGCGTCGTCAGATGATGACGGGAATGTATAACCCTGAAGACCCCGTTATCGTCCCCATCAAGAATGACTACCGCTACCGAGTTTGGAAGAACGTTGTAAAGCCGGAGAACAACGCCGTCATCGTTTACATGATGGATGTTTCTGGCAGCATGGGCGACGAGCAAAAAGAAATCGTACGAACCGAGTCGTTTTGGATAGATGCGTGGCTGCGTTCTCAGTACCACGACGTAGCGATCCGTTACATTATTCACGACGCCAGCGCTCGCGAAGTCGACCAGGAGACGTTCTATCACACTCGGGAGAGCGGGGGCACGCTCATCAGCTCAGCCTACAAACTTTGCAACGAGATATTGGAAAAAGAATACCCCACGAGTGAGTGGAATATTTATGCGTTGCATTTTTCCGACGGGGACAACTGGTCTGGGGAAGATACTAAGATATGCGTCGACTTGCTCAAGAATGATCTTCTGCCCAAGTGCAATCAGTTTTGTTACGGCCAAGTAGAGAGCCGGTACGGGAGTGGTCAGTTCATCAAGGATCTTTTGGAGAGCTTCAAGGAAGAAGAGCGTCTGGTGACTTCAAAGATCGAAAGCAAAGAAGCTATTTACCGCTCGTTAAAAGAATTCTTGGGGAAAGGGAGATGAAATGACTCGGCTTCTTCCCGCGGAGCTTCAAGCTGCCCACAACGACATCAAGGGCCTGGCCCGCAAGTATGGCTTAGACACATTCGAGATCATTTTTGAACTCGTGGATTACGACGAAATCAACGAGATTGCCTCTTTGGGGGGATTCCCCACCCGCTACCCGCACTGGCGTTTTGGGATGGAGTACGATTATCTGCAAAAATCCTATACCTACGGTCTGCAGAAAATTTATGAACTCGTGATCAATACCGATCCTTGCTACGCGTATCTCCAAATGGGCAACGAGATAGTGGATCAAAAACTCGTCATGGCCCATGTGTACGGGCACTGCGACTTTTTTAAAAACAATATGTGGTTCTCCAAAACGAACCGCAAGATGCTCGATCAGATGGCGAACCATGCGACTCGAGTGAGAGAGTATCAAGATCGTTTTGGGGTAGAAGTTGTCGAGGACTTTATCGACTTATGCCATTCGATTGATAATCTCATTGATCCATTTTCACGATTTATTCCACAGAAGAACGAGCGTCCGGAAACAGGGCTGGAATCCGAAGAGTGGAGTGATGAAGGACCGGCAGTTCGAAAGCTCGCCAATACGCGCGACTATATGGACCGGTACATCAATCCGGAGTCGTTTCTTGAGAACGAAAAGCAAAAGCTTGCTGAAGGGGCTCAGAAGCAGCGTAAGTTTCCGCCCATCCCGGAGCGGGATGTGGTGAAATTTCTCATCGACTTTGCGCCGCTGGAGCGGTGGCAAAGAGAAGTGCTCTCGATGATCCGAGAAGAAGCTTATTACTTTGCTCCTCAGGGGCAGACTAAGATCATGAACGAGGGCTGGGCAAGTTATTGGCACTCTTTTTTGATGACCCAGCACGTGCTTAAAGATTCTGAAATCATCGATTTTGCCGACCACCATGCGGGTACCATGGGAAGCCGCCCCGGTCAGATCAACCCCTACAAGCTGGGCATTGAGCTATACCGCGATATAGAAGACCGTTGGAACAGGGGAAAGTTTGGTCCGGAATACGAGCAGTGTGATGACAACAACGCGCGCAAAAACTGGGACAAAAAGCTGGGGTTGGGACGGCAGAAAATCTTCGAGGTCCGCAAGCTTCACAACGATGTGACGTTTATCGACAGTTTCATGAACGAAGAGTTTTGCGAAGCGCAAAAACTATTCACCTACGGTTTTAATCGTCGCACTGGTCAGTACGAAATCGTCGATCGGGATTGGCGCAAGGTAAAACGGCAGTTGCTATTTAGTCTGACCAACCATGGGCAGCCTGTTGTAAAGGTCGAGGACGGCAATTTTGAAAATCGAGGAGAGCTTCTGCTGAGCCACCAGCACGAAGGAATGGACCTGGAGTACGATAAGGCAGTTGAGACGTTGAAGAACGTCCAGATGCTTTGGCGTCGTCCGGTGCATTTGATTACGAAGTACAATGCCCAGAACAAGTTGCTCAGCTTCGATGGGAAAGAGTTTCACGAAAAGGATGCGTGAATCATGAAAGCCCGAAGAGTTGCCTTTGCCGATTTTGCGGTTGTCCAGTATTCCGGGGTGATGGACAGGTTAAAGAAAGACTCTGTCCAGGCCGAAGGATTTACTGACGAGAAAAAGTTTCTACAGCACATCAAAACAGAGAAAATCGATCTCTGTGTTTTGAACATGCTCTTGAGCGGTACGGGTCCGTTTGAGCTGATTCGAACCGTTCGTCGTACTTCAGCTAACCCGGATATCAATATCACGGTTATTTCCAAGCAGGGTCACAAACTCAATATTCAAAACACGCTTAAAGCCGGCGCGAACGACTTCGTCGTTGAATCGATTCCTTCGGAAGACTTGTACAATAGAATTCTGTATCACCTCACCCCTAAGAAAGTGATCAAGCATTTTGGCGCGTCCGTTCTGTCCGGTGTGACCAAGGAAGTTTGGCCGCTTCTATCTATTATGCTGGAGTCCACCGAGACACTCTCTCGCACGGAGTCGACGAGCATTTCCAAAGCATTTCATGGCGTGTTGGTGGAAGTGGCGAAAGTCTTGGGATCGAATCGTACCTCGTTGATGATTGTGGACGAAGAGTCCGATGTGGGGATCGTTCTGGCATCGAGTGATGATCCGAAGTTTTGCGATTTTCCGGTGGTGTTGCACAAGTACCCCGAGGTTTTGGATGTCGTTCACTCGGGGAGTTTTGTTTTAATTGAAGACGTGTCCAAGAATGCGCTTACCAGTAATATCGGCGAATCTGTGAGGTCTATCTCTATTGGCTCGATGATGGTTTTCCCCATTCGCTATGCGGGAGAAGTTGTCGGGGTGCTGACTGTGCGTCGATCGAAGGCGAACGACCTGCCGACAATGGACTCGTTGGCGGTGTTGCAAGCGCTGGCAAACAGTTTGGCTGCGCACTCCAATATGAAAGCTGGGCTTCGTCGAATCTATAAGGACTTCAAGCCCGCCGGGGTAGGGTGATTGCCCTTTATGAACCCGTGGCTTTTAGAAAACCTCGCCTGTCCCGTCGATAAAACCCCACTAAAGCTGCACCAAGGGCTCGAATGTTCACACGGACACCGGTACCCGGTGGTGGATGGGATACCCGTTTTGCTCATTGATGGTATTGAACAGACTCTGGATGTGGCCCAGCAGTCTTTGTTGCAGGCGGCGGAACCAGGTTCAGCGCAAAACGATCCGCTCTACCTTCGATCTTTAGGTTTAAGTGAGCAACAACGGCAGCAGATCCTACAGATGCCCGACTCTCCGATCGACCCGGTAGTTTCGTATCTGGTGGGAGCAACGAATGGTCTGGCCTATGTGCATCTATTAGGAAAACTCACCCGTTATCCTATCCCCACATTGCGTCTTCCTCCTGGGGAGGGGAAGCCGCTTTTGGATGTCGGCTGCAATTGGGGACGTTGGACGTTGGCCGCGGCTCGCAAAGGGTACCGCTCTGTGGGTGTCGATCCTTCGCTCGGAGCGGTAATGGCCGCGCGCCGAGTGGCGCGTTCGTTGGGACTCGAGGCGCAGTTCGTCGTAGGGGACGGGCGCAACCTGCCGTTCCGAGACGGCTGTTTTGACACCGTTTTTTCGTATAGCGTGATTCAGCATTTCACACCGCCAGACGCGGCGTTGAGTGTGTCTGAAATGGGTCGGGTCTTGCGGGCCGGGGGCCGATCTTTGGTTCAAATGCCCACCAAGTGGGGAGTTCGCTGTCTCTACCACCAGTTCCGACGTCGCGCGCAGCCTTACCGCAAATTCGATGTGACTTATTATCGGGTTGGCGAACTCAAGCGTTTATTCTCCCGGATTGGTCCAACGCGTCTTTCGGTGGACTGTTATTTTGGAATCGGATTGCAGCCTTCAGACTGGGCGCTGATGCCGTGGAAAACGCGCGCTGCGATAGGCCTTTCGGAGTGCATTCGCCTGCTCAGCCGCCTTTTCGCTCCCCTGCGGTGGGTAGCCGACAGCGTCTACTTGCAAAGTCAGCGTTTTTCCTGATATTTTTTGCAGTCTGGAGGGGTTTATGTCGGTCGACATGCACGAAGAAGCCATCTGCGGGTGGGAGGATCACCCTTTCTACAAAAACGTTTTAGACATCATGGAAGGGGCTGCGAAGGAGATCAATCTCGACCCCAATGTGTTCAACCGACTCGCCAAACCTCGCCGCTGTCTTTATGTGTCGATCCCTGTGCGGATGGACGACGGAAGCATCCAAACTTTTGATGGATTTCGAGTGCACCACAATACGACGCTCGGGCCTGGTAAGGGGGGGATTCGCTACCATCCCGATGTAAATCTTGCGGAGACTTCCGCACTCGCTTTTTTAATGACCCTCAAAAACTCGCTCGTACGTCTACCGCTCGGTGGAGCGAAGGGCGGGATTCGTTGTGATCCCACAAAACTTTCTCGTCGTGAAAAGCAGAGCCTTACGCGACGGTACACTTCCGAAATCCACATGTTCATCGGGCCGGACAAGGACATCCCAGCGCCGGATGTTGGAACCGACCCCCAGACGATGGCTTGGTTGATGGATACGTACAGCACCAATGTGGGGCATGCAGTTCCCGGAGTGGTGACGGGCAAGCCCATCGAAATTGGTGGTTCATTGGGACGTTTGGACTCTACCGGTCGTGGTGTGGTTTACACCGTCATGGAAGCAGCCAAACGCATTGGACTCGATTTGGGGCCCAATACGACGGTGGCGGTGCAGGGTTTTGGAAACGTCGGGTTCTTTTCCGCCAAAATCATTGCGGGTTTGGGGTGTAAAGTCGTCGCAGTGAGCGATGTCTCCGGTGGGGTCTACAACCCGAAGGGTTTGGATATCAATGCCTTGCGCGACTGGATGGCGACCAATCGAGTGCTCAAGGGGTTTCCAGGCGCAGAGGAAATAAGCAACGAAGATCTTTTGGAGCTACAAGTCGACGTCTTGATCCCCGCGGCTTTGAACAATCAGATCACGGAGGCCAATGCGGATCGGATCAAGTGCAAGATCCTGGCGGAGGGAGCCAACGGCCCCACCACGATGGTTGCGAGCAAAATCCTGCACGATAAAGGGGTATTTATCATTCCCGATATCCTCGCCAACTCAGGCGGCGTGATCGTTTCGTACTTTGAGTGGGTACAGGGGATGCAGAATTTTTTCTGGAGCGAAAAAGACGTAAACAACAAGCTCTGGGAAATTATCACTTCCGCGTTCAACCGAGTGTACGAGCTTCAAGAAGCACGCAATATCGGCATGCGTCGCGCGGCATTTGCCGTTTCTTTGGATCATCTGTCCAAGGCGATGTTACTGCGCGGATTTTTTCCGTAACAAGTGTCTGGCGCGAGAGTGGCAGGGCGAGGTTCAGAGTCTCGAGGTGGTTTTCCCCAAGACTCTGAAAGTGCAAAGTCCTCTATTTGCAAAGAACGAGATCTTCTGGCTTGTAGCTTGTGGCAAAGTAGTGGTGGGTCGTGGTTTTTTTGAAGTCATTGCTTACCGTGACTTCCACTAGGGTCCTGGACCTGGAGGTTTTTTCGGAATCGCACCCGGAGATTTCGGACGGTTTTTTCAAGGATCGGGAGATCGAAACACTGTTGAACTCATTATCCTGCAAAATGGACTGAAAATCCTTGTGGTCGACCAGAGCCTGAACAACTTCATTGAATGGGGCCGGAAGAGCCATGGCTGATGCGGAAACTAAAAGCATTAGAGTGAATAGCGTTTTTTTCATTGGGTCTCCTTATGTGGATGGCATGATGCCGAGGTGGGCGGAGCACCGTCAAGTCGCATGTTGGTACAGCCAACCGCGCTAGAACTAAACTAAAACGCTCGGTGAATATCGATCACGGCTTCTCGGCCTGCACCCGTGGAGATCAGGTTTACTTGGCTTTGGGTTTTTTCTTCCAAAAAACGCAAGTACGCAGTCAGGTTTTTGGGCAGATCCGCAGCCGAGCGGATGTGGGTGAGGTCCTCTTTCCAGCCGGGCAGCGTTTGGTACACGGGCTGCATTTTGTCGAGCAAGGACGTGTCTGCCGGGAAAGTATCGTAAGTCTTCCCGTTGTACTGATAGCCTGTGCAAACTTTGAGCTCGTCGATGCCGCTGAGTACATCTGCTTTAGTCACGCCAAGGTGCTTGATGCCTGAGACCTGAAGCGCGTAGCGCAAAGCCACCAGGTCTAGCCACCCACAGCGGCGGGGGCGTCCGGTGGTAGCGCCAAATTCACCGCCTTTGGATCGCAGCAAGTCTCCTTGTGAGTCTTTCAGCTCTGTGGGGAAGGGGCCATCTCCCACGCGCGTGGTGTACGCTTTGACGATGCCGAGAAAGAGTGTGTCTTTAGGCAGACGGGCACCCAATCCTAGGGCTGCTTGCGACGGCAGGGTGTGGGATGAAGTCACAAAAGGGTATGTTCCATAGTCGACATCGAGCAAAATCCCCTGAGCTCCTTCGAAGAGGATTTTTTTTCCGTTTTGGATTTCGTTATACAACTCTCGCGACACATCTTTAACGAACGGCTTGAGCCGCTCGGCAATTTGCGAGTACTTTTTCAAAAACGCATCCATGTTTACGGGTGCGACTTTGTAAAATTCTTTGAGGAGGAAGTTTTTCTCCTGCAAGTTGTCGTTGAGTTTTTCTTCAAAAACTTTGCCGTTGTAGAGATCCGCAAGCCGCAGCCCCCGTCGAGAAGCGCGGTCTTCGTACGCCGGTCCGATGCCTCGTTTGGTGGTGCCAATCCCGCCTTTTCGGCCCTCTCGAGCAGCGTCGAGATGTTTGTGGTAATCGACGATTAAGTGGCAACGATCAGAAATCGCGATGCGATTTTCGAGATCGGGCACGCCGGCTTTTTTGAGAATGTCGATTTCTTCCAAAAAGACTTCTGGGTCGACAACCACACCCGAACCGATAAAGCATTTGGCATGGGGGCGCAGTATCCCAGAGGGGATCAGGTGCAGCACTGTTTTTGTTCCCTGGACCACGAGGGTGTGTCCTGCGTTATTGCCACCCTGAAACCGGGCAACAATGTCCGCCTCGGCTGTGTAGTAGTCGACTATTTTTCCTTTGCCTTCGTCTCCCCATTGAAGACCGATAATGACTACGCCTTGAGGCATG
Source organism: uncultured Pseudobdellovibrionaceae bacterium (assembly GCA_964611895.1). Taxonomy (GTDB): domain Bacteria; phylum Bdellovibrionota; class FAC87; order UBA2466; family UBA2466; genus JAIEOG01. The sequence goes on along the minus strand of CAZTDN010000001.1, from coordinate 3,588 downwards.
GGGACTCCTTTTCCACAAAATAGCTACTGGCTGCCGCAACCCCTGCTCCGAGTTGTACGGGGACACCGAGGAGCTTTAGCACAAGTTCGAGAGCGGACAAAACAGTTAGCATATCCAAATCGTCAAAGTACCCCAGGTGGGCGATACGAATCATTTTGCCTTGGTAAGCGTCTTGTCCTTCAGCAAGGGTAATGCCGTAGCGCTGGCGCAAGAGGGCGATGACCTTGTCGGCGATCGCCGCTCGGCCGGGCATCAAAGCGGCAGTGAGGGACGGTGCGGGGTGTGTTTTTGCAAAGAGCTCTAGCCCCAGTGCGTGCACTCCGCGCCGGGTTGCTTCCGCTAGGCGGGCGTGGTGGTCATAGACAGACTGGAGTCCGAGCTCGCGAAATCGGGCGAGGACGACATCCAGACCGGCGATCAGGCTCACAGCGGGGGTCCAGGCCGATTGGTCGTGAAGCAGTGCTTTGTCTTCGAACTTGAGATCAAAATAGTACCGCGGCAATTTGGCGGTGTCTCGGGCGTCGCGTGCGCGTTGGGAGAGCGCTATCGTCGACAGACCTGGCGGAAGCATGAGCGCTTTTTGGGAGCCACTGATAACGATGTCGAGTCCCCAAGCGTCCATGGGCAAGGGGCAAACACCGAGCGCGGTAATGGCGTCGACTACAAAGAGTGCGCCGCTGTTTTCTCGAACCACGCGGGCGCATTCCTCGATTGGGTGCAAGACTCCGGTGGAAGTTTCGCAAGCTTGGATCAGCACGCCACGGGTACGCGGGTGTTGGGCCAAGGCGGCTTTAATCTGCTGGGGATCCACACCGTGACCCCATTGCACTGGGATTTCGTGCACGGTCAGAGCGTATTTTCGAGCGATATTCATCCAGCGTTCGCCAAATTTGCCACCGTTGATGACGACGACTTCATCACCGGGGGAAAAGCAGTTGGTCAGAGCGGCTTCCATGGCGCCAGTTCCCGAAGCGGACAAAACGTACGTAGGCTGCTGGGTTTGATACAAGAACCCGAGGTTTTCGCGGACGCGTTTAAGTAGCGCTGAGAACTCGGCGGTGCGGTGGTGCATGGGGGAGCGGGCCAGGGCGGCGAGGACTTCTTCGGGTACGGGGGTGGGGCCAGGCGCAAAAATGCGGGTTTTTTCGAATAGGGGGTGAGATTTCATGAGCGACTCTGAATCTAAGGGGCGGGGGCAGAACCGTCAATATCTTTTAACCCATTGAAATTACAGCATATAACAAGTCCACAAGAAGAATAACACGGAGCGTTGCATTTCAAGGCGAGCTCTGGCATAATGCGGCTTCATTTCAACGACATATAAGCTTATTCCGGTGGGGGTTTTTAGTGGTTGCACACGTCCGTGGTTCGGAAAAAAAGTCCAAAGTCGCAAAAACCAAAAAGTCGGTCGCAGCGCCCAAGCGTGTCGACTTACTCAGTCTGGCTAAACAGGATCCGGAGCTCAAGGCCTTCCTCCGGCTGATTCAAGAGAACGGCTTTCGAGAAAAAGCCCTCACCCTTCTCAGCGAGCGCATCGCTACGATTCACTAAAAAGCACAGCACGGCTTTCCATATTGCCATCAGGACGATTTTCACTAGGATGGGGCGCCATGCTCAAAAAACACAAGCCGCTCCTCATGGGTGTGTTGAATGTCACGCCGGACTCTTTTTCGGATGGGGGCTTGTATTACGCAAAGGGCGCTGCGCTCCAGTGGGCGGAGAAGCTCGTGGCGGATGGTGCTGACATTGTGGATGTCGGTGGCGAGTCCACGCGTCCTGGTGCTTTGCCTGTATCGCTGCAAGAAGAAATGGATCGGGTGCTTCCTATTATCGAAGCGATCCATTCCACCTTGCCAGTGACCATTTCGGTGGACACGCGCAAGTTTGAGCTGGCGCGCGAAGCGGTGCGCGCCGGAGCGTTGGTGATTAATGATATTTCCGGAGGCTCGGACCCGCGGCTGGTGGAGCTTATGAAGACCAGTTCCGCGAGTTTGGTGTTGATGCATATGCGCGGCACGCCGGAGACCATGCAAAATGAGCCGCAGTACCCCAAGGGTGTGGTGCCTGAAGTCAGGGCTTTTTTGGCGGAGCGAGTCCGTGCTTTTCGCGAGGCGGGCATTGCAAAAGACCGGTTGTGGGTAGATCCCGGAATTGGCTTTGGAAAAACCCTACAACACAATCTGAACTTGATGGCGTCGTTGAAGGAGCTCAGCGCGGTCGGCGGGCGTTTGGTGATTGGTACTTCGCGCAAGTCTTTTTTGGCAGGGCTTTTGGGTGATCCCAAACTTCCACTCGAACAGCGCGAGGCAGGGACTTTGAGTTCCAATCTCTGGGCGTACCAGAATGGTGCGAGTGTGTTTCGAGTGCATGATGTAGCGGCATTTCGGCGTGCTTTAATGACCTGGACGCAGATAGAAGGCTCGCCCCCATCTTCGCCAGCATGAAGCAGCTCACCTCAATAGCAATTGGCTTGGGCAGTAGTCTGGGCGATCGGCGCGCGATGATTTTGCGCGCTTTTGAACATTTGAAGGCAGACGTCCTGCAGGATGCAAGGTTGTCTTCTTTGATGGAGTCGGCACCTTGGGGAGGGGTGGCGAAGAACGCGTTTATCAATGCGGTGGCGGTGGGGCAGACGGAGTGGAAACCACCAGCGCTGGTGGCGTATCTCAAACAACTCGAGCGCGATCTTGGGCGGTCTCCGGCGGAGCGGTACGCAGATCGGGAAATCGATTTGGACTTGCTCCTCTATGGGGATGAGCAGTGGGAGTGCGAGGGAGTTGTGGTCTCGCACCCTCGCATGCACGAACGGGAATTTGTATTACGCCCACTGGCGGAGTTGGGGTTCCCGTATTCCGGTACGCTCGCCAGGTAATTCCGGTACGCGGTTACTTTTTCTCGCCAGGTACGCGCTACCTTTTAATCCCGGTACGCGGTTACTTTTTAAATAGGTAGCGGGTAATTGCTGCTTATTCGACCGAGCTGACACTTCGAGTGGCTGTTTTTTCTGTGGCGCGGTGGCCATTTTTCCGCTGACTCACGAAGATAGGTCTTGGGCAGCCAGCATTGTTTAGCGCGATAGCTTCTATCTGCGCTGCATAGCTACGAAGTAGGGGAGCCTTTTCTTTATCTCGTTCGCCAATCTGCTTGTCGGCTGACGTTAAGAAATTTTTAACATTGCTGCACCATTGCTTCTTGGTAAGACCCCTCAAGAGATCGGCTTCAGCGCCTATATCGAGGAGGTATCCGTTAATGTGAAGCTTGAGTGTTTGGGCGTCTTTCGAACGCAGTTCTTCCTTTGTTAAGTCCTTTCTCATGAATCCATATACTTTCAAGTAGGCCACCGAATCGCTTAAGTCACTTTGTGTTGAGAATTTGTTTATGGACTTCTTGGGAGCGCCCAACTGGGAGATTCTGTAATTAAAAATCAGATTTGGCGGTGTTTCCCCAAGGCTTTCAGGCCAGCGCTCGTCTTTTTCAATCTGTATGAGTAGGGCGCCTACGAGTTCGGAATACTGATCGGCCAATTCGCTTAAAGCGGCGTTGTACTTTTCGCTAAGGGTAGCAGCGACACAGGTGAAAACCAGGATC